>CAIWXV010000128.1 GCA_903916765.1 uncultured Dehalococcoidia bacterium
TGTTATGCGCAACGGGCGGCTTCGCAACTGACAAAGATTGATGGTGTAAACCTTGTGGTGGGCAACGATGAGAAAAATAATCTATTGAAAATTATTAAAGAAGCCGGATATTTAGATAAGCATAGAAAGGATGCGCCCCTTTCTTCAAAATCTCCTTTGCGCACACGCACTTTCCTTAAAATACAGGGTGGTTGCCATAATTTTTGTGCCTATTGCATTGTGCCTTTCGTGCGCAATAATGAAGTGAGCGTACCCCCTGATATAGTTGTTAATGATGTCAAACAGAGAACCAGGGAAGGCTATCAAGAGGTGGTACTGACCGGCACCAGAGTGGGTGCTTATAATTATGATGGTGTTGATTTAAAAGAATTACTGATGAGACTTCTCGAGGAGACGGAAATCCCCAGATTGAGGCTGTCTTCTCTTCAGCCTGGAGAGATTTCCTCTGAACTCATTGACCTATGGAAGAATAATCGATTATGCCCGCATTTTAATATGTCGCTCCAGAGCGGTAGCGTCGGCGTCTTGGCAAGAATGAAACGGCGTTACACTCTTACTGATTTTGAGCGGTCAGTTAACATAATCCGAGAGAAGGTGCCTGCGGTTGCCATTACTACCGATATCATTGTCGGTTTCCCCGGTGAAACGGATGAGGGATTTAAGGAAAGCATCGAGTTTTGTCGGCGGATGGAATTTGCTCGGATTCATGTCTTTCCGTATTCCCCTCGTTCCGGAACGAAAGCAGCTGAGATGCCCGGACAGATAGCCGATAGTATTAAAAAAGAACGCTCACGGATAATGCTGAAACTGGCAGAGGAAGTCTCTCGTAAATTTAGAGAAAAATTCACAGGTGAGTCTTTCGATGTTCTATGGGAAAAACAAACTGG
Organism: uncultured Dehalococcoidia bacterium; assembly: GCA_903916765.1. Classification (GTDB taxonomy): domain Bacteria; phylum Chloroflexota; class Dehalococcoidia; order Dehalococcoidales; family Fen-1064; genus Fen-1064. Next base: position 888 of record CAIWXV010000128.1, read on the forward strand.
TGATGGCGTTTGGTCGGGAGTTACCGGTAATTATATCCGGGTTTTTTCGAAGGATAGCCGTGATTTAAGTAACAAGCTGGTGACGGTGGAGATAAAATGATTGCGGGAATTATCAGGAGGATTTATGAGTAACAGCGGAAAACACTTTCTAGATTTGTTTTTTAATCCCCGGAGTGTTGCTGTAGTAGGCGCCAGCCATAATATGATGACGGCAAATTATTTTCTCGCTTCTAATTTAGTGAATCTGGGATACCCCGGGAAAATTTATCCTGTCAATCCTAATAGCACTGAGATATTGGGTCTGAAATCTTATCCTGATTTGAAGAGTATCGAAGGTGAGGTGGATTTGGTTGTGATTTCAATACCGGCTCGGAGAATCCCCGATATTATCAGGGATTGTATCGGTAAGAAAGTTAAGGGTATAGTCATCACCGCCGGCGGTTTTTCAGAGACGGGGAGTGGGGGTAGGGGATTGCAGGATGAGATGAAACAGCTTCTCGATGGCAGTGGTATCAGGGTTATCGGCCCTAATGCATTGAGTCCTCTCAATTCTACTCTTAATTTCATCATTGGCTTTGGTCCTGTATTGAAGCTCAATAAGGGTAAACTATCCTTCATTTTCCAATCGGGTTTGTATCAACCCAGACTGAATTATCTGGTATCCGAGATGCATTTGAATATTAATAAACTGGTTGACTTGGGTAATAAGATGGATATCAACGAGGTTGATGCTCTGGAGTATTTTGGTCAAGATGAGAGTACCGGAGTTATTGCCATCCATCTGGAAAGTATCGCTGGTGATGGCAGGCGATTCCTCAAAGTTCTTAAAGAAACTACTCGCAAAAAGCCAGTGATTATTTTGAAGTCAGGTAGAACGGAAGCCGGAGCGAAAATGGCATCTTCTCACACCGGTGCGATTGTTAAGTCCAGCGATACTGTATACGATGCGGCATTAAAGCAAGCAGGCGCTATCCGTGCTCAGGGATTGGATGAATTTTTTGACCTAGCGAAAATATTTGAATACTATCCGTCTCTGGAAAATAATCGGGTTGTTATTTCCTGTTTTTCCGGCGGTGAGGGCGTTATTGCGACCGATTTCAGCCAATTCAATGGGTTGAGACTGGCAGAACCGACTTCCGAATCGCGCCAAAGACTGCGACCTTTCTTTCCTCCCTGGGAGGTGGATATCAATCCTTTTGATACCGGCGTTACCGGTCAGTTCGCTTCCAGTGATGTGACAACTGCTTTCATTGATACAATGTCTAACGACCCTAATGTCGATTGTATGGCGATTCAGATAGGTAGCCAACCTTACTTGTCTCCCGATGGTGCTAAGGAGAGTAGCGAAAAGTTTGTTAAGCTATGTCAGGATGTTATCCGTCGCGGCAAGCCGATATCTGCTTGGGCATTCGACCCGAGAATCTTCGGAGTGATGATAAATATGCTGGAAGCAGAACGTATTCCTTTTTATCCCTCTGCGGAACGCGCCGTCAGAGCACTTGGTGCATTATACCGGTACGGTGTTCTGAAGAAAAGGGAATAACAAGCACTTGACTTTTTGTAAATTAACCAAAATTTAACCTGTGAAATACTCGGAAAACTCTGTCTGGTGCAAGCTGGTTATGTTATAATAAATCCGAATAATTTGACTCTAACTAGGTAAACAAAAGACGTTTGTAGCTTAGTATTTTGAGCAATTGCTTCAACTTGATAAATGCGTTGACAGAAAGTCTCATAAATTCAATCTATGTTAAAGGGGTTGACAATGACCTACAAGATGAAAAACGAAAAGCTCAATAGCTGGGTCCGTGAGATTAATAGCTTGTGCCAACCCGATGAGATTTATTGGTGTGACGGGAGCAAGGAAGAGTATGACCGTTTGATGGCTCAGATGGTTTCGGAAGGGAGAGCTACTCCTCTGAAGAAGCGTCCTAATAGCTTTCTGTTTCGTTCCGACCCCAGTGATGTTGCTCGTGTCGAAGCGCGAACATTTATCTCTACTAAAACTAAAGAGCAGGTCGGCCCGACTAATAACTGGGTTAATACCGATGAACTCAAACAGACGATGACGGCTCTTTATCGGGGTTGTATGACGGGTCGCGCAATGTATGTGATACCTTTCTCAATGGGACCGGTCGGCTCTGCAATGTCTAAGTTAGCCATTGAAATCACCGATAGCCCTTATGTTGTCTGTAATATGCATATTATGACCCGTGTCGGCGGCAAGGTGATTGACCTTCTGAATAAAGGTGTGGATTCTATCAAATCTCTCCATTCCGTCGGCGCTCCGTTAGAGAAAGGGCAAAAAGATGCTCTCTGGCCATGTGCTCCTATGGAAAAGAAGTATATCAGCCATTTCCCGGAAGAGAATACCATCTGGTCTTTCGGCTCCGGTTACGGTGGCAATGCTCTTCTTGGTAAGAAGTGTTTGGCATTACGTCTGGCATCTGCCATTGCCGAGCGCGAAGGTTGGATGGCAGAGCATATGCTTATTCTCCGGTTAATCAATCCTGAAGGCAGAAAATACCATATCGCCGCTGCTTTTCCTTCGGCTTGCGGTAAAACTAACCTGGCGATGATACAGCCTACTATACCCGGATGGAAAGCTGAATGTATCGGCGATGATATTTCATGGATGAAGATTGCGCCTGACGGACGGCTTTATGCTATTAATCCCGAGTCGGGCTTTTTCGGAGTAGCACCCGGTACTTCTTATCAATCCAATCCAATGGCGATGGACTCGGTGAAAGGGAATTCGATTTTTACAAATTGTGCCCTGGCCGATGATGGTGATATCTGGTGGGAAGGAATCGGTGGTGAAAAACCTTCTCATCTTATCGATTGGAAAGGTAAAGATTGGACTTCGGATAGTAAAGAGGCAGCGGCACATGGTAATGCCCGTTTCACTGCACGTGCATCACAATGTCCTATCATTTCTGCCGATTGGGAAAAGCCGGAAGGACTCCCTATCGACATCTTTATTTTCGGTGGTCGCCGTTCCACAGTTGTTCCGTTGGTGATGGAGTCATTTAATTGGGACCATGGTGTTTTCCTGGGAGCTACCGCCGCTTCGGAGCCTACTGCCGCTATACTTGATGCCGTGGGTATCCGGTACGACCCGTTCGCCATGCTTCCTTTCTGCGGATACAATATGGCTGATTATTTTCAGCATTGGTTTGATATGGGCGATAAATTGAAGAGTAAAGCACCTCGCATCTTCTATGTAAATTGGTTCCGGAAGGCTAAAGATGGCAAGTGGTTATGGCCAGGATTTGGCGATAATAGCCGTGCCTTGAAATGGATGTGCGAGCGTGTCGATGGTAAGGTCGGAGCTAAGAAGACCCCCATCGGTTATTTGCCGAATGAAAATGACCTTGATTTAAGAGGTTTCAATATCCCGCGGGAAAATATTACTGAATTATTGAAAGTGGATGTAGAAGTCTGGAGAGCTGAAATCCCCAAGATGGAAGGGTTCTTTTCACAATTCGGTGACAGACTTCCTAAGCGATTGCGCAACCAATTCGATGAGTTGAAGAACCGTTTGGGATAAATCGTTCAGAGTATCCTTTCAGGAGCGAGCCTCATTGAAATATAAGGCAGTTCTCTTTGACCTCGACGGAACGTTATTGAATACCCTTCAGGATATTGCTGATTCGGTAAATAAGGGATTGCATTCTCTGGGTTTTCCGCAACATGAAGTTGAAGATTACAAAGCATTAGTCGGGGAAGGCAGAGAAGTTTTGGCTCTTCGTGCACTTCCTGAGAATCATCAAGATACCGTTATTGTGGAGAAATTGCTCGCTCATATCAATGAAGAATATGCCAAACATTGGGCGGACAATACGCGTCCTTATGATGGTATTCCCGAATTATTGGATGGCTTGATGGCTAACCGTGTCAAGATGGCAGTGCTATCTAACAAAGCCGATGACCTGACTAAAATGCAGACATCCACGGTATTGACGAAGTGGCATTTTGCGGTTGTTGTTGGAGCTCAACCCTCTTTGCCTAAGAAGCCTGACCCGACGGCGGCATTGCAAATAGCAAAACAACTCGATATCAGTCCTTCCAATTTTCTCTATCTGGGTGATTCGGGAATCGATATGAAAACTGCTAATAGAGCCAGCATGTATCCTGTAGGTGCTTTATGGGGTTTTCGTTCCGCGGATGAACTCCTTGCTGATGGAGCCGGAACCCTTATCAAACACCCGCCGGAGCTTCTATCACTTTTATAAGTAAAAAATTTCTTATAGCAAAAAAGGCAGGCGTGAGATTTCTCGTAACTGCCTTTTTAATTGCATGCAGAGCTATTTGCTATGAGAGAAGAATGCGGGCATCTACTACTAAGCATCCCTTGCCTTTTTCCAGAACTTTCACGGGATTGAGGTCGAGTTCCGCTATCTGGGGCAAGTCTTCTGCCATTGCCGAAATACGTAATAGTAGTTCTTCTATTGCCTTAATATCACTTGGTTTTGACCCTCGCCATCCCTCTAGCAGATGGTATGCCTTAACGGAACGCACCATCTCGTGTGCATCGATATCGGTTAACGGGTGAATACGGAGTGTTACATCCTTGAACAATTCGGTGTAGATACCACCCAATCCGAAAAGAATCAAAGAGCCGAAAGACGGGTCTTGTGTAACACCGACAATCGTCTCGACACCGTCGGTAATCATCGGTTGTACGGTTACACCTTGCATCTCTTTCAGTCTGCCGATATCCGATAAACGTTTTTTTATCTGATTGAAGGCTTTTCTGATTTCTTGGGGTGAACGCAGGTCGAGAGCCACACCCCCGACATCAGTCTTATGAGTGATGGTCTTGGAATAGAGTTTAATGGCGACTGGAAATCCCACTTCCTCAGCAATTTTTATCGCTTCGTCGGCAGTAATAGCTATCTTGGAGGGAGAACTCTTGATGCCGTAACAGTTCAATAATTCGGTAATAGAATCTCCGTCCATCCATGTGGTGCCCATAGGGCTTTTCTGAATAATCGAATTGACTAGGGACATGGCTTTCTTTCTATCGATACCAGTTATAGCAGGGATATTCCCTTTTGATCTGTTTAACCAGTCATTGTATTCACAAGCTTTAGCAATAGCGATGGCGGTAGTTTCCGGGAAAGAATAGGATGGTACGGTAAACTTATCGCCGCTTAGCTTATCGTAAACGCCGCGTTCTCCCATAAACGAGGCAAGTAGAGGCTTGCCTTTTTGGTAAAACTTCGGAGCTATATCGCGGATGATTCTTGCAGCATTATCAGTATGAGCTGCAATCGGTGAAACAAGAATGGTTATGACGATATCTACATTTTCATCTTCGGCTAGTAAGTCTAGTGCTCGTTGGTATTCGGTTTCTCTAGCATCCGCAGTCATATCTATTGGATTATTAACACTTGCCTGCGGTGATAGAAAACTCTTGAGTTCCATTCTTGTTTTTTCTGATAATATCGGGATTTCCAACCCTTTATCGGAACAGGCATCGGCAGTTAAAATACCAGGTCCGCCACCATTGGTCAGAATAGCTACTCTTCGTCCTTTGGGTATTGGTTGGTTAGCGAATAAAATGGCAGTATCGAAGAGTTCTTCGAGAGTATCGACACGTGTTATGCCTGCCTGTGTAAAAAGTGCTTCTGTTGCTACTTCTGTGGATGCAATAGCACCGGTGTGTGATGCTGCAGCTCGTGCTCCGGCAGCGGTGCGTCCGCTCTTAACGACAATGATGGGCTTGTGCATGGTAACGTTTCGGGCAATCTTGGCAAATTTCCTTGGATTACCGAATGATTCCATATAAAGCAGGATGGCTTTTGTTGCAGGGTCTTCTTTCCAGTACTGAAGGAGGTCATTAGCAGAAACATCAGCCTTATTTCCGAAACTAACGAAGGTTGATAATCCGATATTTAGTGTCTTGGCGTATTCCAGAATGGCAAGTCCCAAACCACCGCTTTGTGTTCCGAAAGCAATGTTTCCGGTTGATGGAAAAACAGGGGAAAAACTGGCGTTCATCCTGACATCCGGGGCTGTATTTAGAATACCCATACAGTTCGGACCTACCATACGCATACCGTAACTGCGGACGGTGTTTAGTAAATCCTCTTGCATTTTTTCGCCATGGGTACCAGCTTCTCCGAAGCCGGCTGTTATTACTACGATACCGCGTACTCCCTTACGTCCGCATTGCTCCGCAATCTGTTGTACATATTCTGCCGGGACGACTATTACTGCTAGATCAACTTCACCCGGAACATCGAGAATGCTGGGATAAGCTTTTACGGATGCTACTGAAGTCGCATTCTGGTTTACCGGGTAGACTGTCCCGTTAAACCTCTGGTTCAATAAGGCATCGAAAACTCGGTACCCTAGTCCTCCTGGTCTGTGTGAAGCGCCGATAACAGCGACAGACCGTGGTTTAAGAAAAGCACGTAATGAAGCGATGGTAGCACTTTCTTCTCTTCGAAGGGCTTTTTCTTCAGCGGCTTCATTTGGTGTTAGGTCTAATACCATACGCAATAAACCGGTCTCTACTTCCCCAACCTTTTTGTAGCCGGCATCCTCGAGCACTTTCATGGTTTCTGCGGATTCGGCAAGGATTTCGGCGTCGAAGTAACGAATCCCTTTTTCTCTAGCAATAGCAATAACCTGATCCATAATATTAGTACCGACACCTCTTCCTTGATAGGCGTCTTCAACGACTAGGGCAGTAGTGGCGCGGTCAGTTCCGGCAAGCCGTGCATAACGCCCAACGGCAATGAATTTCTCATTATCACCTTCACCGGTCGTCGCTGTCAGTGCAAAAGTGTTATTGTAATCGACCATGCAGAGTTGCCTGGCTTCCTCTTGCGACAGTTGAGTAATATTTTGACGGAAGCGCAGATATACGGTTCGCGGACTGAGTCTTCTGAAAAGAGAAATCAATTTTGCGGTATCTTCGAGTTGTAAGGCGCGTAATGTTAGGGTAGTGCCGTCTTTGAGAATGGCTGTGGTCTTATAATTCTTCAGGTCACGGGTGTTTTCATTGAGAACCATAGAACTCCTCGGTTAAATGCTTTCGCTATCGGTATAGAATATCATAATGAAGCGGGCTTTTGATACTCCCTAATTTGGAGAATACCTCATATTGTCCGTGAATGTCAATTGTTCCCTTGTCCTGATATAATACTGAGCAGAGATTAGAGAGTGATGAGTGGTAAAACTCATTGCACAAATTGCGTTTAGAAATCGGATTAAATACAGGAGAATTGATTTATGGCTGATATAAGAATAGAAAAACTGGCTGATTTGTTGGTAAATTACTCTGTGAAAGTGAAACTGGGTGATAAAGTAGTGATTCAAGGAGAAACAACTGGTGAGCCATTGATGAAAGCTGTATTTGCCAAAGTTTTACAGGCTGGTGGTAATCCCTTGGTTATGCCTACCCTTGCCGGGACGGAAGAGATGCTGTATCAGTATGGCAATGACGAGCAGATTAAGCATCTACCTGAACCATTCAAGCAGGTGATGAGTACCTATGACGTTCGTATCTATATTCTGGCGGAATCGAACACTAAATCGTTGAGTAATGTTGACCTCGGCAAAACGGTAATGCGTGCTCAGTCTCGCAGCGAATTGATGAAAATAATGATGCAACGTTCTGCTGCGGGTGAGTTACGTTGGGTGTTGGCACCGTACCCTACCAATGCTTGTGCCCAGGATGCCGAAATGAGTCTGATGGAGTACGAGGATTTCGTCTACGGTGCCTGCCTGCCGGATATGAACGACCCGATTGGCTATTGGAAGCGCTTTTCAGCATGGCAACAGAAAATTATCGAGTGGCTCAAAGGTAAAAGAGAAATCCATGTGATTGGCAAAGAAACCGACCTCAAGATGAGTGTCGCCGGACGTAAGTTCGAAAATTGCGACGGGAAGATGAATATGCCCGATGGTGAAGTTTTTACAGGACCGGTCGAGGATAGTATGGAGGGACACGTTTATTTTTCCTACCCGGCTATTTATCGGGGACGTGAAGTGACTGGTGTTCGACTCTGGTTCGAAAAAGGGCAGGTAGTGAAGGCGACTGCGGAGAAAAACCAGGACTACCTTCTAAAAACGATTGCCACTGATGAAGGTGCGAGAAGAGTAGGGGAGTTTGCTATCGGCACTAACGAAGGCATCAAGAAGTTTACCCGTGAGATTTTATTCGATGAGAAGATTGGCGGTAGTTTCCATATGGCGCTCGGTTCAGGTTATCCGGAGACGGGGAGTAAAAATGAATCGGCAATCCACTGGGATATGGTCTGTGATTTACGTAACGGCGGAGAAATCGGGGTTGACGATAAATTGCTCTATAAGAATGGCAAGTTCGTAATTAAGTTTTAACTGGTTACTCTTGTGAAGACAAAAAATTGTGAAAATTTTGCCATTTTACCTATTGAATTATGTAAAAAAATGGTGTATTCTGGAATTTAAGGGATCGAATTATGTAAGGCTGTTTGTTGATAACAGCCAGTTTTAATAAATTCTATTTAGAGGATAGATATGGGAAAATCAGGCGGAACACGGCGTTGTCCCAGATGTGGTGGTAATATCTTTGTAGACCGGGATTATGATGGATGGTATCTTGAATGTCTCCAGTGTAGTTATACTCGTGACCTGGATATCATGACTGAACAAGGACAGAGACGTTTCTAGAGATTCGGACAAGAATATTGAGCGCTACTTCATAAACCTGTATTATACAGTTATATGGGTGTGTGCTTAGAACTTATAGAATACGCGGTTTTCAGTTGTCCACAGTGGGGTAAAATCATAGGCACACTATTTCTGTTTTGTCCTGTTAGGTGTGATGGTGATTAAGGTGAACGCCCCAGGTATTGTTTACGATAGCGATTGCAGCGAACAACGATCTGTTTTTCCGTGTTTCTGTTGTGGTATTTGCTGTAGTAACTATCAGGTACATCTGGAATTAACCGAAGCCAAAGAAATTGCTGAACATCTTGGCATTTCTCTGCAGAATTTTCTGGATAACTTCACCGACTCGCATTGGCCAGGGGTAGATACTTATTTACTGAGCCACAAAGACGGTGAATGTGTGTTTCTGACACATAAACCTGAAAGTGCCGCTAGACTCTGTCGTATTCATACTTTTAAGCCACTTTCTTGTCGCCAATGGTTGGCAAGCCTATATCGGAAGGAATGTCGTCAGGGACTCCAACGGTATTGGGGGTTGTCCATTGACGATGAGGAGAAGATAGTAGGCCCACATAAATCATTAAAAAGCTTCCAACTATTTTTGGAGACGCTTAAATAGTCGGAGGTAATTATGCCCATCTACGATTATGAATGCGAGAAATGCCATTTTCAGTTTGAACTGAAAAGACGTTTCGGAGAAGACGGTAGCGCCGATTGTCCCAGATGTCATGGGGAATCTCGGCGTCTTTTTACATCAGTTCCAGTAATATTTAAGGGTTCAGGATTCTATGTCACCGACCATCGTAAAGATGGCGGTTCATCGTCGGGTGACAAAAAGTCGTCGGATACAGGTTCTACCTCCGGTTCCAAAAAAGATTAGCATTTGGTTCATGGTCCCTATCATTTCCACATTGACTTGTACTGAATCAGTTCAGGGATATAGTGTACATTGTGATTATGTTGTCCGGTGTAAGGGATTGAAATTCTTATCAAGTATATCTATCATTAGTGTGTAAATGCTTCTTTGTGAGAATACGGAATGGAATTGAAGAAAATCTTCAAATCTCCCTTTGCTCTTCGTAGAGGTTTTGCCCATATATTTGTCGGCTTAGCTATTGCCGTTATCGCTCTATTTCTACCACGGGTGTTGTTTCTCTCCTTGTTAGGAGCAGCAGTTTTTTTCTTTCTACTGCTGGAACTCATCAGGTTCGTATCGCCGAAGGTAAACAACTGGTTTTATTCGTTTTTCAATACGGTTTTACGACCATCGGAAACATCGCACATCACAGGTGCCAGTTATTTACTACTTGCCTCGCTGTTTTCTTTTCTGGTTTTTGCTCGTGATATTGCGGTGGTTTCCGTCTGCTTTCTGGCATTAGGCGATTCTCTGGCAACCATTATCGGTGAAGGCTCAAACAGGAGGAAATTGTTCAAAAAGACTCTGGAAGGGGATATAGTATGTCTTTTTGCCTGCTTGATTATCGGATTCATCCTGCACTATGTCGGACTGGATATCTCTCCAGTTGAGGTTGGCTTCGGTGCGATTATTGCTGCAATTGCTGAGGCTCTTCCTCTTCCGGTAGACGACAACGTTACCATTCCCATTTTTGCCGGACTGGTAATGGCACTAGTACGATTCGTTAGTTAATTAGCTTTAATTCTTGTGTCCCATATTGTCGTGTATCAAGTTTGCAGAATTATCGGTAAGGGAGAGTTTACGTACCGGGTACTGTATTTCAATTCCCTCTTTATCGAAGTCCTGTGCTACATAGTCGATCCAGGCGATAGAAGCCTTTTCCGCTGTGTTTAGAATTTCAGCCGGTGTTTCAAAATCTCCCTTGAACATTGCGCTGGTAGAGGAGATAGCGACGCAGAACCATGGTTTTAGACTGATTTCGGGTTCACTGACAGGTTTTCCATAGGTAGCAAGGGAGTTCTTGATTTCGGTTTCAGTCATAATTGCACCTTCTAATTTTTTCTAAAATGTTTCCTAAATAATACTACAACGATTGTCTATTTTGATATTGCTTGGCAAGCAAAATTTTCCTTAAATTAATGCACACCTACTCCATCCTCCCCAGTATCTCTTCCAATATCTTTTGCCAGCTCTTACCCGGCTGTTTGAGGTTCATTCTGAGTTGGCTGGTGCCAATCTTGATTCCGTCACGGAGGAAAGGTAATAGCTTTTGCTTATTGAACTGCATCCCTGCAAATAACTGCAGAATAACCTCGTTACCGAGCGTGGAAATGGACTCGATGCAGGTGTCTTTTGCCAACGCTTTAATCTTCAGTACATAGAGCAGATTCTCCACTTCTTTCGGTGGTACCCCAAACCTGTCATTGAATTCCTGCACCAAATTCTGTATTTGCTTTGCGTCTGTGATGTCTGCCATCCGCTGGTAGAATTCCAGCCGAGTCACGAGGTCATTGACGTAATCCTCCGGTATTAATGCCGATAGCGGCAAGTCGATGGTCGGGGGCGGTAGCTTTGACGCAGAGGTTGCTTGAGGGATGCCGGCGTTCCGTGCTTTCAATTTCTCCACTGCTGCAGCCAGCATCTGGCTGTAAAGATTGAAGCCCACGGCGCTGATTTGTCCGCTTTGTCTCAAGCCCAACAGCATGCCTGCCCCCCTAATTTCCAGGTCTTTAATCGCGATTCCGAAGCCGGCACCAAGCTCGGTGGCTTCATAGATCGTCTGTAAACGCTTCTCTGCAACCGGCGTCAGTCGCTTGCCTTTATCGAAGAGAAGATAGGCGTAAGCCAGCGTCGCGCCCCTTCCGACTCTTCCCCTTAGCTGGTAAAGCTGGGTTAACCCGAAGCGGTCGGCTTGATTGATGATGAGTGTATTGACGTTGGGCATATCCAGTCCCGACTCGATAATCGTACTGCATACCAGTACATCACTCTTGCCATCCATAAACTCTTTCGTGACCCTTTCCAGTTCGCCTTCTGGCATCTGTCCGTGGCCAACCGATACTCTCACTTCAGGGATGAGATTTCTCAGTTTTTCGGCGACGATTTCAATAGACTGCACCCGATTATGCACGAAGAAGACCTGTCCGTCACGTTCCAGTTCACGGAGAACAGCCTTACGAATCAGTAGCTCATCGTATTCGGCGACGTATGTCCTGACCGGCAAGCGGTCTTCCGGCGGAGTCTCCATTGTGCTCATATCCCGCACGCCCACTAGCGACATATGCAATGTGCGTGGAATCGGTGTGGCGCTCAATGTTAGGACATCCACTTCCTGACGCATCTTTTTGAGGTATTCCTTGTGAGCGACCCCGAATCTCTGTTCTTCATCGATAATCAATAGTCCCAGATTTTTGAACTGTATGTCTTTCTGAATCAAACGGTGGGTGCCGATGCAGATATCCACTGTGCCGTTTTTCAACCCTTCGACGACGTTGCCCTGTTCTTTTGATGTGCGGAAACGGCTCAATGTCTCTATTTTTATGGGGAAGGCTTTCATTCTCTCTGTGAATGTGGCGTAGTGTTGCTGCGCCAGTATTGTGGTTGGCACGAGCACTGCCACCTGTTTATCGTCCATCACGGCTTTGAAGGCGGCGCGGAGAGCAACCTCGGTTTTGCCATAGCCGACATCTCCACAGACCAGTCGGTCCATCGGCTTGCTTTTCTCCATATCCTCTTTGATTTCTTTCTGCACGGTTATCTGGTCGGGTGTTTCGATGTAAGGGAAAGCCGCCTCTAGCTCTTTCTGCCAAATGGTATCTCTCGAATAGGCGAATCCCGGCACGACTTCACGGCTGGCATAAAGGTTCAATAAATCCTCGGCAACTTCTTCGACGGCTTCTTTAACTTTTTGCTTGGTGTTTATCCATTCCTGTGTACCGAGTCGACTTAGTGTCGGTGCTTGTTCTCCACCGCCGACGTAACGTCCGACCCTGTCCACCTGGTCGGTAGGCACGTAGAGTTTGTCGCCCATGGCATACTGGATGGCCATAAATTCTCTGTCTAAACCATTGTTGTGCAGAGTTGTGAACCCGAGGAATTTCCCGATGCCATGCTCGATGTGCACCACATAATCGTCCGGTTGAATATCGGCGAAGAGCTTATGTCGAGCAACCGGTCTTTTTTTCTGAAGGCGTTGTTGCTTGGTGAAACCGAAAATTTCCGTATCGGTCAAGAGATGGAAGTCTTTCATACTCCAACCGGAACTGAGCAAACCTTGCATCAAAATCAGTGAACCGGGCAACGGCGATTGTTTTATTTCCGTCAGCACAGGCGCAATGATATCTTCTTCCTCGAGTAATTCAGAGAGTCGGTTTGCCTGATGCGTTACCAGAATCAAGCGTTGTTTCTCTGCAAGCATCTGTTTGACTTTAGCGATGAAGGTGGGCAATTGTCCTGCGTAACTCGGCACCGGAGTGAAATTGAGGTGATATCTCGATTCATCGGCAATACCCAGTGTGGTGAGCATAAGACGCGGTATTTTTTCTAATGATGGTTGTAATTCATCCCAGGTGAAATATGGGCTGGGGAAATTTACAGGCAGTTCACCCTGCTCTTGCTGACTCTTACACAGTTCGACGGCTTTATCATCGAAATCCTCGATGGTTCTCTGAACGCTGAGCGGCTCATCGAGAATCAACACGGTGTTTTCCGGCAGATAAGACAGGAGACTATCCTGATTGAATAAGGGAGCGTAGAACTCTTTACTGATGTTTCTTCGACCCTGATAAAGCTCCGTCAACTCCTTAATGAAGCGCTCACGGCTTTCCTCATTGCAATTACTGAAGTCGATACCACTCAAAATTCCTTCGAGTTCGGCACCGTTCTCTAAAAATGGCGTGATTAATTCTGTTGCCGGTCCGATGATAATTGAGGCAGTCTTTTTTAAGGAGCACTGGTTTATCGGATCGTAGAGTCGGATGCTTCCAATACTATTGCCGAAGAATTCCAGTCGGGTAGGCATTTCACTGGAGGGCGAGAAGATATCGATGATGCCTCCGCGCTTACTCATCGTGCCGGGGATTTCTACGGTGCTTTCCACTGTGTAGCCTAGAAATTGACAGTGCTGCATCAATGTCATCGGGTCAATGACCGTTCCTTCTTTTATAGTGCGGAAAGTTTTTACGAAGTCACTGTACAAGGCTGTTTTTTGGATAAAAGCAGGCGCCGGGGCAATTATCATAGGCAAGCCCTTTTCCTTATCCGCATTCACCAGCGCAGAAAGGATCCGCAGACGTTCTAATTCGGTGGGGCTATCGGACACGAGCCGTTCATAGGGTAAGGCATCCGGTTCCGGCAATAATCTGACTTGCTCCGAATGGCTCCAGAGGACTAGTTGTTCATATAGTTTGCGGGATGATTCGGCGTGGGCGGTTATTATCACAATAGGGCGTTTCAGAGTCTGGTACAGTGCGGCAATCAGGAAAGGTCGGGCGGCATCGATGATATTGGCATTTATCGCACCTTTCGATTGGCGCAGTTCTGCTGTGAGTTTGCCGTAGGCTGGCATCTCCCTGATTAAGTTTAATAACTGCGCCAGGTTTAATTGTTCCATTTTCCCTCAGACACCTATCAGGGCTAGCCGAGACGGACTAGTCCTTTAGAGACATTTTAACATAATGGTATCCACCTCATGCTCCGACATGGGATTCATTTTAGATTTTCTAGATACCGACGAAAGTCGGTATGGTAAAGTTACAAATGATTATGTCTCTATTACATAATCTTATGCTATAATGACTCTACGTTGTATTGCCATTTCGAGAGCAGTTCTCCTCTCCCTTGAGGGGAGAGGTATGGGTGAGAGTGTTATTAATATGGATTGCCGCGCTTCGCTCGCAATGACAGTGGCGACTAATGTAAAGTGAGCAAAGTGAAAACTGATAGTAATTTGTCATACCGCCGTATCGTTGCTAAATTCGGCACCAGTCTGCTGACGTCGGGTTCGAATCGATTGAATCAGGAACGGATGGCTGACTTGGTGTCACAATTAGCTCAACTCCACGCAAAAGGTGCGGAAGTGGTGGTGGTAACTTCCGGCGCAATTGCCGCCGGTAGAGAGAAACTGGGCTTAGCCAAAAAGGTCAAAGGCATCCCTTACAAGCAGGTATTGGCTTCGGTAGGGCAGGGACGCTTGATGAATGTATACGAGAGCCTTTTCGATGATCACGGCGTTACGGTGGCACAGGCGTTATTGACTAAATCTACACTGGCTGACCGTGCCGGCTATTTGAATACCCGCAATACCCTTTTAGCCTTGCTGGAAATGGGTGTTATACCTATCATTAATGAGAACGATGTCGTGGCTATTGATGAAATTCAAGAAGCCCGATTCGGTGATAACGATAATCTTTCGGCGATGGTGGCGAATCTGATTGATGCCGACCTTCTGTTGATTCTGACTGATATCGATGGGTTATATACTGCCGACCCTCAGCATGACCCGTCTGCCCGATTGATTCCTGTTGTGGAGAAGATTGGCGAGCAGATTGAAAAACTGGCGTCTGGTTCTACGAGCGGACTCGGCACAGGCGGTATGGTTACCAAGATTGAAGCCGCTGGCTTAGCGACTGCTTCAGGGGTGACAGTGGTGATTGCCAATGGTAGTAAACAGGATGTCCTGGTCAGAGTGGCAAGCGGCGAAGCCATCGGCACGAAGTTTTTACCGGTAAAATCAGGACTGGATAGCCGTCAAAGATGGATGTTGAGTGGTTTACGTACCCGCGGGAAATTGATAATCGATGACGGTGCTGCTACGGCATTGAAAAAATATAAGCGCAGTCTGCTTGCTGCCGGTATTAAGCAGATTGAAGGTAATTTTCAGCGCGGCGATATTGTTGCTATTTGTGACCCGCAAAGTGTGAAAATCGGTAGTGGCATCACAAACTATTCTGCGGCAGAATTACAGTCTATCAAAGGTGCACACTCCGAAGAAATTTCCGGACTGTTAGGGCATAATTCCGGTTCAGAAGTGATACACAGAAATAATCTGGTATTAGTGTAATGTATGGAAGCACTGAATAATATCCCAATCGATTTCGACACAGAGCGAATATTGAAGATGATGCGTGCCCGTAGTGGTGCCGAGCGTTTTCGGAAGATAGTTGATGAGCTGATTGAAATCGCCAAACCTGTTGCCCGACCTAAAGCTATCTATGGAATGTGTTTTATCGATAGTCGTGACAGTGATACTGTAACAATCCAGGGTGTCAAATTCACCAGCCACGTAATGAGAATCAATACGGAAAAGATAGAGCGGGTTTTCCCGTTTATTGTTACCTGCGGCGCGGAATTAGAAAAAGTCTCCATACCCGGTGATGATGCCCTCCGCGTTTTTTGTTGGGATGCTGTGAAGACTTATGCTGTGTATGTGGCGAGCCGTTACCTTTCGGACTATTTGAAAAGACGCTATGCGCTTGGCGAGATGTCGAGTATGAGCCCGGGTTCATTGAGTTCTTGGCCGATACAGCAACAGAAGGAACTATTCTCGATTTTCGGTGATGTCGAGAAACTCATCGGTGTGAGGCTGACGGAAGACTTTTTGATGTACCCGATTAAATCGGTATCCGGTATCTACTTTTCCACTGACGTGAAGTTCGAAAGCTGTCAGCTCTGCCCTCGTGAGAGATGCACTGGCAGACGGGCACCCTACGACCCGGAACTGGTCAAAAAATATATACCGAACGGGTAACGCTTACCCAATAATCCAATGTCGAATTTCCCTTTTGTGTTGTTTCATATTTCACAGTGATTTATAATAAGTTATTCCCTGTCTCAAGATAAAGCAAAAGGATAAACCTATGACAAATGCGGTTACGGAACTGAAAAACATAGGCAAAGCCGCTAAAGAAGCGAGCCGGAAGCTGGCTTATCTTTCTACAGATGTGAAGAATAAAGCCCTCCTGAATATTGCCGAGGACCTCCGTAGTAAAACGAAGGAAATCCTTACTGCCAATAAACTCGACCTTAAGCAGGCGATGGCAAACGGCATCAACAAGACGATGCAGGATAGGCTTCTGCTGAACGAAACGCGTTTGGAAGGTATGGCGAAGGATGTTCTCAATGTAGCGACACTCCCCGACCCGGTCGGTGAGGTATTCGATATGCGCACTATGCCCAACGGTTTACTCATCGGCAGAAAAAGAGTGCCGCTAGGCGCCATCGGTGCGATGTATGAGAGCCGTCCTAATGTGACGGTGGATATTGCAACGCTCTGTTTGAAATCGGGCAATGCCGTCATTCTCCGCGGTGGCAAGGAAGCCATCAATTCTAATTTGGCGTTGTCGAAACTGGTGCAAAAAGCCATCGCACGTGCCAGTGTTCCCGAAGGTGCCGTACAGTTTATAGAAAATACTGACCGCTCGCTGGTCGATAAAATGCTCAAGATGAACGAGTATATCGATTTGATGATACCGCGTGGCAGTGATGCGTTCGTCAGACTCGTTGTACGGAATGCTACGATGGCGGTGGTTGCCGGTGGTATCGGTGTTTGTCACACCTATATCGACCTTACGGCAGATATCGATAAAGCCGTGGCGATTGTTTATAACGCCAAGGTGCAGAAGCCATCAGTGTGTAATGCGCTGGATACGATTTTGGTGCACAAAGGAATCGCTGCGCGTTTCTTGTCTCTGGTAGCGAAGGAACTGGCAAAAGCCGGTGTGGAATTACATTGCGATGCACGTTCCCTGTCGATTCTGAAGTCGAAGCGTGGACTGAAACTGAAAGCGGCGGTGAAAGAAGATTGGGGCAAGGAATTTCTGGCACTTATCGCCGCTGTTAAAGTGGTCGGTTCTCTGGATGAAGCATTGGAGCATATTGCCCGCTATGGTTCAGGACATTCCGAAGCCATTGTGACTGAAGATTATGCTTCCGGTATGCGCTTCCTGAATGAAGTCGATGCCGCTTGTGTTTATCTCAATGCCAGCACCCGTTTCACGGATGGCAGTCAGTTTGGTTTGGGGGCGGAGGTAGGCATCAGTACACAAAAGATGCATGCCCGGGGTCCTTTGGGATTAAAAGAATTGACCAGCTACAAGTGGATTATTTTCGGTAACGGTCAGGTCAGGCCGTAAAAGTAATTTTCCTATCGTCTTCTGGCTGATTCGATGACTGCTTGTTGAATGGTGAAGAGTTCTCGGATACCTTTTTCCGCCAGTGTCAGTAGAAAATCTACGGTTTCTTTATTGAAGGGTTTGGTTTCGGCAGTGCCTTGAATCTCGACGAATTCACCTTTGCTATTCATCACGATATTGAAATCAGATTCAGCTTGAGAGTCTTCATCATAGCACAAGTCCAGCATCCTTGTTCCGTGTACTACGCCGACGCTGGTGGCGGCTACGGCGCAATTCAGAGGTACTGAAGAGATGACTCCCATATTTGCCAGTTTATCCATCGCCAAATAGAGAGCGACATAAGCACCGGTAATAGCAGCGGTTCGGGTACCTCCGTCCGCCTGTAAAACATCGCAATCGATGATGAAAGTGTGTTCTCCCAACGATGTCATATCGGTAGCAGCTCGCATCGAACGTCCGATTAAGCGCTGGATTTCCTGACTTCTGCCGGCAATACCGCCACGAGCAGAATCGCGTTCGGTTCGGGTAAGTGTGGCTCTTGGCAACATCGAATATTCAGCCGTTACCCAGCCGACGCCCTTGTTTCGTAGGAAAGGTGGCACTTTATCTTCTACGGTAACGGAGCAGACAACACGTGTGCGTCCCAATTCAATCAGCACCGAGCCTTCGGCGAAACTCTGGAAAGCGGGTGTGATTTTGACAGGTCTTAACTGGTCGTAAGTCCGACCATCGGCTCTTTTCAAAATTCTGTCCTTTCTTGTCAGTGGTAATTAGCGTATTTTCCTGTTCGGATGATTTCTCATCTTACCATAACAGAACAGGGGGTAGCAATGACTCTAGCAAAGATAACACCACTGGGTTATAATAATAGCTGCCTGCTTTTTAGGTCTTTTATATTCAAATTTACATAACGAATATCCGAGATATATTATGCTCTGGAATCGCAGGAGAACAAATGAGAATAGCAGTTGATGCTTCCGGTGGAGAATATGCCCCTCATGAAATAGTTAAAGGGGCTATAAAGGCGGCTCAAGATTATAAAATCGGTATTGTCCTGGTAGGTAAAAAGGAAATTCTTCATGTCCAGGCAAGCCGTTATATGAAGAAGCTCGATATCAGTATCGTCGATGCTTCTGAAATCATTGGTGATGAAGAATCTCCGATAGAGGCAGTTTCTAAGAAACAAAACTCGTCGATTGTTATCGGTATAAATCTGGTCAAAATGGAGCAGGTATCTGCCTTTGTTTCCGCTGGTAGTACTGGGGCTGTGATGTATGCCGCATTCGCGATGTTGGGTAGAGTGGAAGGTATCGAGCGCCCTGCAATCGGGAGTATTATCACTGTAAATATTAACAGCCCGTTCCTTCTGCTCGATTGCGGAGCTAATCCCAATTGCCGTCCTAAACATTTACTTCAATTTGCACAAATGGGGAATATTTATGTCAGAGAGGTTTTCGGCGTCCCTTCGCCTCGTATCGCTTTGCTTAATAACGGCGAGGAAGAAAAGAAAGGTAATCAGCTTGCAAAGGATACTTATCAGGTATTAAAAGCATCCGATTTGAATTTTGTCGGCAATATCGAAGGTCAGAATCTTCCCAAAGGGGTAGCCGATGTGGTGGTTACCGATGGCTTCACCGGTAATATCGTCCTGAAGACATTGGAAGGGGTGGGAGAAGCTTTCCTGAAATTAAGAAATAAACATCCGGAATCTGCCAACGTCTCCAGAGGGGAATCGCAGTCTGCACAGTTCGATGTCGGTTTTGGTTCCTTGGTCAAAAGGATTGATTACAGAGAGTCCGGAGGCGCTTGTCTATTAGGATTGAACGGCAACGTCATTATTTCTCATGGACGCAGTCAATCGAAAGCAATCAGGAATGCCATCGGTATGGCAAAACGAAGCGTGGACCGTAATGTCTGTCAGATAATCCAGCAATATAAATTTACAGAACCTGAATTGCCTGCGACAGAAGCATGTAACGAACAAAGTAGCTAATCCAGCGGAAATCGGAGTAAAAACCATTGAGTGAAAATATCTATGATGTCATCATCATCGGTGGTGGTCCCGCTGGTCTGACTGCCGGTCTATATACTTCCAGAGCAGGACTGAACAGCTTGCTGATTGAAAAAGGGCTTTTCGGCGGGCAGATAAGCTATGCCGAACATGTGGAGAATTTCCCTGCATTTCATCAGGGAATCAGCGGTTTGGAATTAGGCGAACGTATGCAGGCGCAGGCGACCAAGTACGGATTGAAAACCATACTCGCTGAAGTTGTCGGTCTGGAAATTCATGATGACACAAAGACGGTAAAAACCACCGATGGTGATTTTACCTGCATGGCAGTAATTCTGGCAGGCGGTGCAAAACATATTGGTCTTGGTGTTCCGGGTGAAAGCAAATTGATTGGTAAGGGAGTGTCTTATTGCGCTGTCTGTGATGGAGCTTTTTTCCGTGATAAGGCAGTAGCGGTAGTAGGTGGTGGTGATACTGCTGTTACCGAAGCATTGCACCTCGTGAAATTTGCGTCCAAAGTTACGATTATACACCGGCGTAAGCAACTCCGTGCCTCTCGTATTCTTCAGGAGAAAGCTTTCGCCGAATCAAAAATAGATTTTCTGTGGGAGGCGGTTGTTTTAGCGGTTGAGGGTACGGATGTGGTACAGAGTGTCAAAGTTTCGAATGTAAAAACTGGTAAAAGTTCGGTTCTGGAAGTAGATGGGGTTTTCGTATCTATCGGGTCGAAACCGGATACGGATTATTTAAAACAAATATTACCGCTCGATGAATCCGGTCATATTATTACCAATGAAAAGATGGAAACGTCGATAGCGGGTATTTTAGCCGCCGGTGATATACGTCATAATTCTGCTCGTCAGGCGATCACTGCCGCTGGCGATGGCGCTACCGCTGCTATTTATGCCCAGAAATATTTAACCGAGGGCGCAGGGTAGCATATTTTATTTAGTTGACTGGTAAAGTATAATACTGGGAGGGAAAATCGTGAAAGTTATTTTTCTGGAAGATGTATCCAATGTCGGCAAAGCGGGGCAAATTAAAGAGGTTGCCGATGGCTATGGCAAAAACTTTTTGATACCGCGAAAACTAGCCATGCCTGCCCGACCGCAAGATATACATGACGTAGAGGCGCAGATTAAAGCAAGGGCTCGTATTGCCGCTAAAACCGAGGCTGAAATGAAAGCCCTCGCTGGCGAATTGGAAGGTAAAGAGATTACCATCAAGGCAAAGGTTGGACAACAAGAGCGTCTGTATGGTAGCATCACTTCGGCTGACATCGCCGCCAGTTTGAAAAGTACCCTCGGTGCCATGGTCGACAAAAGAAAAATCGAATTGTCCGAACCAATCAGGCAGGCAGGTAGTTATGAAGTAACCATAAAATTGGGTAAGGATATTGCAACCAAAATTAAAGTGACCGTAGTTGCAGAAGAACCCGCCGCTTAGTTGATTTTGTTAGGTAATCGACAGTTCCATATTAGGAGCAAGTATCGTGTATAACGATAAATTACCACCTCATGATATTTCTGCCGAAGAAGCAGTCATCGGGTCGCTCCTGATTGACGGGACGGCGATATATGAGATTGCCACTTTTCTTCAAAAGGGTGATTTTTACCATGAGCCGCACCAGTATCTGTTCGAGGCTTGCTTAGAGCTCTATAAACGTATTGAGTCGATTAACCAGATAACGGTAGCTCAGGAAGTAGACCGTCTGGGTAAGTTAGAACAGTGCGGCGGAGTGGCTTATCTATCACACCTTATCTCCGTCGTTCCGACGCCGTTGGATATTCAAGAATATGCTCAGATTGTTTACCGCCTCTCTATCAGCCGTCATCTCATCAGTGCGGGTCAGCAAATCAGTGCTATCGGTTATCAGGCAGACCCCGACCCTCGCGGCAGTATCGGCAAGGCGGAAGATATTCTTCTAAGACTGAGTCAAACCAGAGGCACTCGTGATTTTATGCATGTCCGTCAGGTATTGGACTTGTATTTTGAACCGCATCCGGTAACTGAAGAGGGACAAACCGGACCGCTACCAAAAGTGATGTCGGGTTTTAATGCTATGGATAACATCACCGGTGGTTTTCAGCGTTCCGACCTGGTGATTGTTGCCGGCCGTCCCGGTATGGGTAAAACTTCCCTTGCTCTTAATATCGCGCGCAATGCTTCTATCGAGCAAAACGCCTGCGTTGCAATCTTTAGTCTGGAAATGTCGGGCGAGGAACTGGTGACGAGACTTATCTCCAGTGAAGCCAGTGTTCTTTCTTCTCAGGTCAGACTTGGTATGCACTCGGAAATGGACGAAAGAAAAATCCTGAATGCTATCGGTACCCTTTCGGAAACCAAGATTTTCATCGATGATTCTCCCAAACTACGTATCTCAGAAATACGCAGTAAGGCTCGGCGTCTTTTGTATGAACAGAATATTAATTTGATTATTATCGACCATCTGGGATTGATAGACGCCGATACCAGAATGGATAATCGTGTGCAGGAAATCAGTTACATTACTCGTAACCTGAAAGCTTTAGCACGTGATTTACAAGTACCGGTCATTGCTGTCTCACAATTAAGCCGTGCCGCTGAAACCAGACAGGATCGCCAACCTCAACTTTCGGACCTGAGAGATAGCGGTAGTATCGAGCAAGATGCCGATGTGGTTATCTTCATCTATCGGCAGGATTACTATTATCCCACCAGAGAAAAGTGGGAAGCGCAATACCCTGATAGAGAATATCCCGAAGGTATCGCTAATATTCACATTGCCAAGCACCGCAATGGACCCACCGGTGAAATCAGTATTCATTTCACCCCGAAATATTACAGATTCGAAAACATCACTGCTCAGGAACAAAGTCTGATATGAGTCAGTTCAATGGTTTCCCGACGAGGATGGAGTTTACTCCGATACCGAATCTCTTCATCAATAGTCTTCTCGCAGAGATAACGGATATTGCGGAATTGAAATTGACCTTACACGTTTTCCGGATTCTTTTCTATAAGAAGGGAACTCTGCGTTTCATAACATATAATGAGCTGGCAAGCGATGTCAGCCTGATATCCAGCTTCGGTGAAACGGGTAAAAAAACGGATGAAATACTCCATCGAGCCCTGACTATGGCTATTGAGCGAGGCACAATCCTTCACCTTTCTCTGAAAAGAAACGAAGCTGTCGAAAATATCTACCTGCTGAATAATGAAGCCAATAAAGAAACAGTAACAAAGATAAGGAACGGTGAAATTCATCTCCCCGAACTCGAATCTAAACCTATTCCGGAAGTTATTACGGAAAAACAGCCAAACATTTTTGTTTTGTATGAGGAAAATATCGGATTACTGACCCCGATGATTGCCGAAGAATTGAGGGATGCCGAAAAAAACTATCCCGAGTCGTGGATAAAAGATGCCGTCAAAGAAGCGGTCAATGCCGGCAAGCGAAACTGGAGATATATTTCAGCCATTCTGGAATCTTGGGCAACCGAAGGTAGAAGCGATGGAACACATCTCAGAGATTTTAAAAAAACAGACCCTGACAAATTTATCAAAGGCAAATATGGGCACGTCTTCAAACGCTGAAAACGAAAAGCCTGTATCTGAAGAAGTTTGTCCGGTTTGTAAGGGGGCAAAATTCGTACATCCCATGCTGTCTCCAGGGAAACCGGATTACAGCCGAATTGTGCCGTGTAAATGTGTCGAGAAAGAATCCGATACCAAACGCCAGTCCCGGCTTCAAAAATACAGTAATCTCGGCACTCTGGCACGTCTCACCTTTGCCAATTTGAATCCTGAAGGCAAAACCAAGGAACCTGCTGGACGAGAACTGTTCCGGCGTGTTTATGAAGCGGCAAAATCATTTGCCGTAGAACCTAAAGGATGGCTAGTCATTGCGGGTCCTTCGGGAAGTGGCAAAACTCATCTGGCGGCGGCGATTGCCAATGAGCGCATCGAAAGAAAATCGCCCGTTTTTTATATCACTACTCCTGATTTACTGGACCATCTTCGTGCTAGTTTCAACCCCGGTAGCGATATGCCCTACGATGAATTCTTCGAACAGGTAAGGAATGCACCTTTCCTCATTCTGGATGATATGGGAGCTCAATCCAGTACTCCTTGGGCAAAAGAAAAGCTCGACCAGCTACTCAATCACCGTTATAGCAATCAACTACCTACCGTGATTGTTTCACTCTCTCCTATCGAAGAATTGGAAGATAGAGTCCGTAGTCGGTTACTCAATACCGATTTCTGCCAGATATATACTATCGGCGATAAGGCTCAGACCATATACTCTTATAGCTGGGCGCCGTGGTTCGAATTGCAGAAGCACATGACGTTCGAAAATTTCGATAAGCGTGTCAATCTCCCGAAGGAACAGCGTGATAATCTGGAATCTGCATATAATCTCGCTCTGGAATTTGCCAAATCTCCAGCTGACTGGTTAATATTCGCCGGGGTTAATGGTTGTGGTAAAACTCATCTGGCGGCGGCGATTGTTAATTATCGCTATAAACTCGGTAAATCCGCTTTATTTATAGTAGTGCCTGATTTTCTCGACCACTTACGTTCCACTTTCAGTCCGGATAGTAAGGTTTCTTACGACCAGGTATTTGAGAATGTCCGTAATGCTGAATTGCTGGTGCTCGACGATTTCGGTGAACAGGCTGGTACACCCTGGGCGCAGGAGAAACTCTACCAGGTTATCAACCATCGCTATAACGCCCGTCTGGCGACAGTCATCACTACTTCTTGTTCGCTTGATGAGCTTGAAGGTCGTGTTAGTTCACGCTTGTCCGACCATAAATTAAGTACCGCATTCGATATTATGGCACCGGACTATAGAACGGATAGAATTATCCACAAGAAAGCCATTCGCTCCTCGCGTAGGGGCTAAAGTCAGCAGTGATAGGCGAAATTTGCACACCCAGTAATTTCTGGGGTAAAATAGGCTGATTTTGCTGAAGCGAGAAAGCTTGAGATGCTTAACCATCCTGTCCTGGTACTGAATCAAAACTACGAGCCATTGAATATCTGCCATCTACGCCGAGCACTTGTCTTGATTTACCAGAGTAGGGCTGAGATGCTGGAAAATGGCTATGGCTTTGTGCATACCATCAGCCGGAATGTTCCTATCCCATCCGTTATCCGGCTCCCTTACCTTGTCAAACGTCCTTTCCATGTTGCGAGAAAGTTAAGCCGTGCTGAGATTTTCAATCGTGACCAGCACACCTGCCAATATTGTGGCAAACAAACCCGACAACTGACGCTTGACCATGTTATTCCACGCTATCGGGGAGGACAACATACATGGGAAAATGTGGTTAGTGCTTGTGCTTCCTGTAACCGTCGTAAAGCCGGCAGAACGCCTGAAGAAGCCAATATGAAGTTATATAAAACCCCGGCGCCGCCGCATGCCAGTCGCTATTCTTACATTCCTATCCAGTCTATGAAATTGCGCCGCGAGTGGGAAAGATATTTTCCACACTAAACCCTGTTTTTTAGAACTAGGACTTCCCGTTATCCTCGATTATCCCATTTTCCTTTAGGCCTTCGAGTTCTTTCTCGTCGTTACTATTTTCTACCTTATTATTAGTTACCGGCGGACCTGAAACTTTGACATCACTGATAGGTAATTCCACTGTAACCTGGCTTTCCAATTCCACGATAACCGTTCCCTTCAAGGGATTACTGCCTACGACATGTGCTTCTCCCATAGGAGTGGTAACGGTCTGTCCGTCCCGGGGCATTTTGCCTTTCATCTCGCGGTAGAAAGTATGCTCGTAAGCCAAACAACAGAGGAGACGGCCGCAGACACCGGATATCTTCAATGGATTGAGCGGTAAATCTTGCTCCTTTGCCATTTTGATAGAAATCGGTACGAATTCGGATAAGAAACTGGCGCAGCAAAGCTGTCGTCCGCATCGCCCGTAACCGCCGCAAATTTTAGCTTCATCTCGGGCACCAACTTGCCTTAATTCTACTCTCACTTTGAAACGGCCTGCGAGTTCCCGTACCAGTTCACGGAAATCCACTCTCTCGGCAGCGCTGAAGAAGAAGGTGAGGTGGCCTCCGTCCAGACTGTATTCTGCGGCTAGCAGTTTCATCTGGAGATTGAGGCGGGTAATGATTTTATTGCATTCTACCAGAGCCTCCTTTCCCTTGGCTTCCATTTCAGTACTATGTTGTATTTCCGCCGGTTCGGCTTTGCGTATCACGGCTTTTAAGGGTGCTTCTATTTCGCTTGACATAATCTGCTTGGGAGGGATTGCCACACGTGCTACTTCTAATCCACGGGTTGTTTCCACGACTACTAAGTCGTTCATTCCCAGTTCGAAATCCGCAGGGTCGAAATAATAGATTCTTCCGGCTCTCTTGAACCGTACCCCGACAATTTTGATATTGGTGGGGGGTGCGTTTGCCGGCGGTGGTGTGCTCACCGTGTTTTCCGTATTTGCGTTTGTATTGTTCGTGTTATCGGTCTTCTGTTCTTCCATAAACCACCTCGACTATGCGGTCAGATTTTCTACTTTACTCTTTTCCGGGATATTTAGCATCAGTACTTCCATTACCAGTTGCGGATTTACATTCATTCTCAAATGTTCTTTGGTAGATTTAATCTTATTGACAAAGACCCGAATTTGTGGCAGCCTGTAATCATTTGCCATCTTCTTTAAGATATCCTCGAAGTCGATATTCGCTATTTCTACTCCACAATCGACTTTGACCAGTAATACATCCCGCCACCAGCTCAATAAAAGATCCAGCTTTTGTTGAACAACTTCCCGGTTCTGGCTATACTTTTCTACCATTTTAGCAGCAAAAGTAAAACGCTGGTCAAAATCAGCACCAAACATCCCAATCCATTCCTCAAGCCATTCGGTTCTTTGTTGCATCAATGAATCATCGGCGATTGCCGAAATTGCCCATCCCGGGCAACCATTGGCGAGTCTTGCCAGGAGTTTTGCTCTCTGAGGATCGATTTGCTGGTGTTCGATGAGTGCTTTCTCTATTTCCTCTTTTGATACAGGTGTAAGCTCGATTCGCTGACATCTCGATACTATAGTAGCCGGTACCAGGTTTTCATTTGCTGTCAGTAGTATGAAAATGACTTTACCTATCGGCTCCTCGATAGTTTTGAGTAAGCGATTAACGGCGGCAATCGACATAAATTCCACGCCGTCAATGATAAATACCCTGTATCGTCCCTCGAATGGTGCTAGATTAACTGAATGCAAAATCTGGTCAACCTGGTCTACGCCTATTTTAGTCTTACTTTCGCCTTCTCCTGACTCGGCAGACTGGGAAAGTTCCAGTATCTGGACATCCGAGTGTTTGGCGGAGGCGATTCTCTTGCAAGCTGTGCACTTACCGCAAGGAGGTTCGGACGATTCGCAGTTCAAAGCCTGAGCGATATTCAGTGCTAGTGCCATCTTGCCGATGTGTGGCAATCCCACCAGAAGATAGGCATGCGCCAGATTACCTTTCTTTAGGCTTTTCCGAAGGAGCGATAAAGCTTTTTCTTGACCGATAATATCCCACATAATAATAAATTCTAAACTAGGATTTCAATATTCGAAATTAGTATTTCTAAATTATGTCACATCTTGTAATATCTTCCAGCGTCTCCCGTCGCCGAATCATTCTCACTTTGCCGTTTTTAACCAGAATTATGGGTGGTTTACAGAAAGCATTATAGTTCATAGATTCCGGCAGACTGTAAGCACCGGCGCCTGCTACTGCCAGAATGTCGCCGGAAACCAATTTGGGCATCACGATATCGCGAATCAAAATGTCGCCTGACTCGCAGAATTTTCCTGAAATAGTTACTTTGCCGCTATCGCGGGCTCTCATTCGATTTGCCAGAACTGCCTCCAGCTTGGCACCGTAAAGGGCAGGGCGGATATTATCTGCCATACCGCCATCTATGGAGGCATAAATTCTCACGCCGGGTATTTCTTTGATAACCCCGATGGTATAAAGTGCCATTGCCGATTGCGCGACAATCTCACGCCCCGGCTCGACAATGAGTTTCGGTAGTTGCAATTTGTGTCTCTTACATCCCTTGATAATAGCGGAGGTAATTTTTTCCGCAAAAAAGGCGGTAGGAGGAGCGGGTTTATCGAGGGTGTATTGTACCCCGAAGCCACCGCCGGTATTTAACTCTTTCAGTTCCAGCCCGTATTTTTTGTGCATCTCGGCGGCTAGTTTCAAGATGAATCCGACCGATTCTTCATACGGTTCAGCCTCGTAGATAAGGGAACCGATGTGGAAATGCAGACCGACAACATTTAACCCGCGAATTTTCAGTGCTCGTTCGACAGCCTTGTCTTTCAAAGGCAGGGGAAAGCCGAATTTGCTATCGAGTGTGCCTGTGGAGGTATATTGGTGAGTATGTGGGTCAACGCCGGGTGTCATTCTCAGCAAAACGTCCTGTGCAATACCCTGTTTTTTGACTAGTTTCTCCAGCATGTCAAGCTCGTGGAAATTATCCACGACAATCCGTCCGACATGCCATTTCAGTGCCAGTTCCAGTTCGCATTGCGATTTATTATTGCCGTGGAAATAGACTTTTTCCATCGGGAAATTTGCCGACATGGCAATGCCGAGTTCGCCTTCGGAGACGGTATCTAAACCCAGTCCTTCTTCGTTGAAGATACGTTCCAGGGCGGCATTGGCATAGGCTTTACTGGCATAGATGACCAGTACGTCGGGATAGCGCTTGCCGAATTCTTCTCTGAACTCACGGCATTTGTTACGTAGTCCTATTTCGTCGAAAATATATAGCGGTGTGCCGAATTCATCTGCTAGTTCTATAGCGTCGCATCCGCCGACAACCAGATGCCCTTGACTGTCGACTTTGGTGGTCATGGGGTACAAAGGCAATCGTTTGAGCATTGACAAGGTGATATTGCCTCCCGCTAATTTGCTCGGAATTACACTTCAATATTAGTTTAGTTAGATAATGAAGTCAATTTGTATTTAACTTGTCATGCTGAACGAAGTGAAGCATCGCGGTGTTTGGTGGAGGGTATTTAGACGATGCTAACAGCAAGCTTGACGCTATACTGGAAGATTGCTAATATCAGGGTGGTATTGTGTGGCTTGCAATGACAATGGGGGGGAACAAAGATGAATTTTGTTGAAAAACTAAATGTGGCGATCAAAAAAAATCGGAGTTTGGTATGTGTGGGATTAGATACCGACCTGGCACTGATACCGTCCGGGAAGAGTGTTTTCGAATTCAACAAGGCAATTATCGATGCCACGGCTGATTTGGTCTGTGCTTATAAACCGAACATTGCCTTTTATGAAGCTCAGGGAGAAAAAGGGTTGGATGCCCTGTATCAAACTGCCAAACATATCCCGAAAAATATTCCGGTCATTATCGATGCCAAACGTGGTGATATCGGTAACACATCCGCTGCTTACGCCCGAGCTTTGTTCGATTACTTTAACTTTGATGCTGTTACGGTCAGTCCATATCTGGGGTTCGATTCTTTAGAGCCGTTTATCAAATATAAAGACAAGGGTATGTTCATCCTGTGCCGAACCTCCAACAAAGGTGCTGCCGATTTTCAATCGCTTCTCTGCCAGTACGAAGGCAAGTCTCTCCCTCTCTATGAAATTGTGGCTCTCAAGGCAAGTCAGTGGAATACTAATCACAATATCGGATTGGTGGTTGGGGCTACTTACCCTGAGGAATTGAAAATCATCCGCCAAGCTCATCCCGATATACCGATTTTGATTCCGGGTGTGGGTACGCAGGGCGGAGATTTGGCTCAGGCAGTGCGCTATGGTATCGATGCTCACAATCGGGGCATCATTATCAACTCATCGCGGAGTATTATTTACGCAAGCAAGGGTACAGACTTTGCCGATGCGGCACGCCGTGCGGCTGAAACATTACGCAATGAGATAAACAAGGTTGTTTCCGAACTGAGTAAATAATGGTTATGGGAATTAACCTCGGCGATGTGGTGCGATTGAAAAAACAGCACCCTGCGGTGATGACCGGTGGCAGGTTGTCAGGATTGGTGCCGATATCGGTATCGTTTGTCTGGGCTGTAAACGTCGCGTTCTATTGGAGCGGGCTGTCTTTGAGCGTCGAGTGAAAGAATTTATCTCCAGAGGGTAAATTTCACTCCGTTGACTTATTAATGGTCAGTGATAGGCGATAATCACGGCTGGCTATTTCCTTCCCTGCCTCGGGATAGGGTGACACCTCGAAGGCAATCGTATAATTCTGATAGGTATATTTGTTGGAATTATTGGTTAGTCCTGTCTGAGTCAGAAGTATATGACTTTTAACTCCATCTTTTGTAATTTCGACGTCACAGCTTACTTTACCTGCCTGAATGCACTGAACATTCTTCGGACAACGGCTGTCTTCAGTTACTGCGATGAACTTTATTTCCATATACCCGCTGGCAATACGAGCGTTTTGACCCACGGAAAGAGTAAATTCAGAACCTAGAGATGCTTTGAGGGTGTTACTACAACCGGATAACAGGGTTATTCCTAATACCAGCCCCAGCAAAAAACAAAACCGCTTCGACATTTACCACCTACCATCTTAAGGTTTTTACATCTGTAATATTAGCACTGTATTTGCAGTTGCTACAAATAGTATAATAAGCTTTATTCAGGGATAAAAGGTGATTCTGTGGATAGAGAAAAATTCGAAGAACTGGTAAGCCGTGCGGTTAAAAGTCTGCCTGAAGAGTTTCTCAATCGACTGGAAAATATCGATATTATCGTGGAAGACTATGCAACAGTAAGGCAGACGAGAAAATCCCGACTGAAGGCTGACCAGACACTTCTGGGTCTTTATGAAGGAGTGCCGTGTACCGCAAGAAGTAGTAGCTATAATATGGTATTGCCGGACAAGATTACCATTTTTCAAAAACCGATAGAAGCTATATGCCGCACCGAAGACGAAATTATTACTGAAGTCGGACGGGTAGTGAAGCATGAAATTGCCCATTACTTCGGCATCAGCGATGCCCGATTGCGTGAAATCGGAAGATATTAAGTCTGGTTGTTGAGCTTATCTTGAGCACCTTACTGCTAGATGTTAAAATACATTCGGAAGGTAAATTATGCCTCTTGATGCTATCGTTATCAAAGGTGCCCGTGAGCACAATCTAAAAAATATCGATGTCACTATTCCGCGTGATAAACTGGTAGTCATTACCGGGGTGTCAGGTTCCGGGAAAAGTTCGCTGGCGTTCGATACTATCTATGCTGAAGGACAGCGGCGTTATATGGAGTCATTGTCTGCTTATGCACGCCAGTTTCTCGGCAGAATGGAAAAACCGGATGTGGACTATATCGAAGGACTCAGTCCGGCAATCTCTATCGACCAGAAGGGCGTCGCTAAAAATCCGCGCAGTACCATGGGCACTATTACCGAAATCTATGATTATCTCAGATTACTCTTTGCACGTGTGGGGCATCCGCATTGTCCCAAATGCGGTCGGGAAATCACCAATCAAACCGTAGAGCAGATTGTCGATGCTATTAGAGAATTGCCTTCGGATAAACGTATCCTGATTCTGGCGCCCCTCGTCAGGGACCGTAAGGGCGAGTACCAGTCGGTATTCGATGACCTGCGGAAACAGGGTTATGTGCGTGTCAGAGTCGATGGCGTCACTCACGAACTTTCCGAGCAAATCCAGCTCGATAAAAACAAAAAACATTCTATCGAAGTGGTAATTGACCGTCTGGTTACCGGACAGAGCGATGGACAAAGCCGGATTGCCGATTCGGTTGAAACTGCATTGAAACTCGGCGCCGGTGTAGTGTTTGTTTCAGTCGTCTATGGAGAAGAACTTCTCTTCTCCGAGCATTTTGCTTGTGTTCATTGTGAAATCAGCCTGGGAGAAATTGCCCCTCGAACTTTTAGCTTCAACAGTCCTCACGGTGCTTGTCCAGCCTGCACGGGTTTAGGATTTAAACTGGAAATCGACACCAATCTCGTTATTCCGAACAGGGATTTATCCATTGCTCAGGGTGGTATCAAACCCTATCAAACCCAATACTGGTATTTTTACAGGCTGGAAGACTCAGCACGTGAGAATGACTTTTCATTAAATACCCCGATTAAAGACCTCAGCGAGAAACAACTCAGTATTATTCTGTATGGCGAGAATTATGAACGATACAAATACCGTACCCGCTTCGGCCAGATGAGAGAACATACGGAAGGCTGGGAAGGCGTTATACCGCGTATGGAGAGGCTTTATCGGGAAACTGAGTCAGAATACTCCCGAGCTGAAATGGAGCGCTACATGGTCATTAAGCCTTGTCTAGAATGCCATGGTAAGCGACTCAAGCCTGAAGCATTGTCTGTCACCATCGGCGGGAAAAACATTATGGATATTTGTGAACTACCGGTCGTTAAGACACTTGACTGGTTGCTTTCTCTTACCAGTGTCGATAAGCCTATTCTTACCGAGCGTGAACAGATGATTGCCCATCAAATTCTCAAAGAAATCTTATCCCGGCTTGGTTTCCTGCGTGATATCGGACTGGATTATCTTACTCTTGACCGCCCATCAGCTACGCTCAGTGGTGGCGAGGCACAGCGAATTCGGCTGGCGACCCAGATCGGTAGTGGATTGATGGGTGTTCTCTATATTTGTGACGAGCCGACGGTCGGCTTGCATCTGGCTGACAGCCACCGATTGATTGAAACTCTGAAACGACTCCGCGATATCGGTAATACCATCCTCGTTGTCGAGCATGATGAATCGGTGATACGTACCGCCGACTATATTATCGATATGGGACCCGGCGCCGGTGAGCACGGCGGACAGATAATTGCTACGGGTACAATCCATGATATTATTAACTGCAAAAACTCAATCACGGGACAGTATATCAGTGGTGTTAAACAAATTTCGTTCTCGTCGAAGCGTCGGAATGGCAATGGTTTAGCGCTTGTTATCAAAGGCGCCCGGCAGAATAATCTGAAGAATATCGATGTTACGATACCGCTCGGCAAATTCGTCTGCATTTCCGGCGTTTCCGGTAGTGGCAAGAGTACTTTGATTGACGATATCCTGAACAAGAAACTTGCGCAGGTGATTTATGGTGCCAGAGAACCTGCCGGGGAGTGCGATGATATTCGGGGTATCGAAAATATCGACAAGGTTATCAATGTCGACCAGTCGCCTATCGGACGTACGCCCCGCAGTAACCCTGCCACTTATACCGGTACTTTCAGTCCTATCCGCGAATTGTTTGCAACTGTACCCGAGGCAAGAATCCGGGGTTATGAACCGGGACGTTTCTCCTTCAATGTCAAAGGCGGACGTTGTGAAGCTTGTCGCGGTGACGGTTATATCGAAATCGAGATGCAATTTCTGCCTGATGTGACTGTTCCCTGCGAGGTTTGCAAGGGCAAACGTTATAATCGCGAGGCGTTGGAAATTAAATTCAAAGATAAGAATATCGCCGAAGTGCTGGATATGACGGTGGATGAGGCACTGACGTTTTTCGAGCATTTCCCGAATATCAAAAAGAAACTAGCAACCCTGCATGATGTCGGCCTGGGTTATATACGGTTAGGACAACCTGCCCCGGCTTTATCCGGCGGTGAAGCTCAGAGGGTCAAACTGGCAACCGAATTGGCAAAGAGGTCGACCGGCAAAACGCTCTATATGCTGGATGAACCTACCACTGGTCTCTCTTTCGATGATGTTGCTGCATTGTTGGGGGTTTTACAGAGATTGGTGGATACCGGCAACTCGGTGGTGGTGATTGAACACCATCCGGATGTAATGAAGAATGCCGATTATATTATCGACTTGGGCCCCGGAGCAGGGGAGAAAGGCGGTTATTTAGTAGCATCCGGTACTCCTGAAGATATAGCCCAATCACCGGATTCAATCACCGGCAAATACCTGAAGCAAATTCTGGCAGGGAACAGAGAGAATCTGCAATCAAAACATCCCGCAAAATAATAATCTCCTGTCGGGAGGATAGTGATGAACAGAGAAGGTGCCTTAAAAGCTGTCAGAGCAAATGTCAAAAATGAAAACCTCATCAAACACATGATTGCCACAGAAGCTATTATGAGGGCACTT
Organism: uncultured Dehalococcoidia bacterium; assembly: GCA_903916765.1. Taxonomy (GTDB): domain Bacteria; phylum Chloroflexota; class Dehalococcoidia; order Dehalococcoidales; family Fen-1064; genus Fen-1064. Next base: position 34,698 of record CAIWXV010000128.1, read on the forward strand.
GCCAAATGTTTTAATGAAAATGAGGATGAATGGGGACTTGCCGGTTTGCTCCACGATATCGATTTTGAAGTCATCGAAGGTGACATGAATTTGCACAGTAAACGCGGTGCCGAAATGGCAAAACAGTTTGGCGCCAGTGATACTATTGCGCACGCTATTCTCTGTCACAATGAAGCTCATAGCACGCCGTTTGAAACAATGATGGATAAAGCCCTGTTTTGTGCCGACCCTCTGACCGGTTTAATCACTGCCGGTGCATTGGTCCGCCCCGATAAAAAAATGGAAGGATTAGAAGCCAAATCAATCAAGAAACGGTTCAAGGAAAAGAGCTTCGCCGCCGGTGCTAATCGCGAACAGATTGCAAAGTGTAGTGCGATTGGTTTGGAATTGGATGCTTTTATTGAACTGGGTTTGGAGTCGATGAAGAGTGTAGCAGGGGAACTGGGACTTTGATAAGAATACCCTCCCCTTACAACCTTGACAAAAGTCGAACTTTGGCATAATATTCGTTACTACTCAATCCCAAACAAAAGTTACATATTCCCATCCTCCACTTAGGTTAAAGTGAAACTAATTTCTTAAGGAGGCAACCCAAATGTCTTACCAGGTAAAAGATTATAGCTCACTCATCGGGATGGCAGGTTTCAGCGAAACCTTATTGAAGAATCACTTTACTCTTTACCAGGGCTATGCTACAAATACCAACAAAGTCATCGATATTCTTGCAGCCATGCTTAAAGAAGGCAAAACTGTCACTCCGGAATACGCCGAATTGAAGCGGCGGACGGGTTTTGAATTCAATGGAATGCGTCTCCACGAGTATTATTTCGAGAATCTGGGTGGTAAATTACCTCTGGACAAAGCTGGTAAGTTTGCCAAAAGAGTTACTGAGGGTTTCGGCAGTTACGAAGCCTGGGAGCAGGATTTTAAAGCCACTGGGTCAATGCGTGGTATCGGCTGGGTAGTACTCTATCAGGACGTTACGGCCGGTGGGCTCTTTAACCAGTGGATAAATGAACATGAGACCGGTCACTTCGCCGGTTGTACGCCTGTTTTAGTAATGGATGTCTTCGAGCATGCTTTTATGATTGATTACGGACTGAAGCGCGCCGATTATATCGCTGCTTTCTTCAAAAATGTTAATTGGGAAGCAGTAGAGAAGAGAATTAGATAAATACAACTACATTCCGAAGGGGGTTGAATGTGGCTGATTTTGTTGTAATAGGCAAGAGGGGAGAACTAGCTGACGATTCTATGAAGGAAATATCCATAGAAGGGAAGAATATCCTGCTGGCGTTCATCGGCGGCAAATACTATGTCACAGCCAGTCGTTGTCCGCATATGGGCGGTAATCTCTCGGATTGCAAACTTGAAGGCACGGTAGTTACCTGTCCCATGCATGGGTCTCAGTTCGATTTGAAAGACGGTAGTGTCGTTCGCTGGTTAAAAGGCTCAGGGATAATGTCTGCACTCGGGAAAGCGACGAAGTCACCAAAATCGCTGGTTACCTATGAGGTTAAAATCGAAGGCGATAATATACTGGCAAAAATATTCTGATGACTGAGATAAGTGATTCTGTCATAGTTGCTATTAAGATATTGAAGAGCTTCCGTAATGTAGCTATGGTCGGAGCATCCGGTAATCCTGAGCGGCCCAGTTATCGGGTTTTTTCTTATCTCACTGACCACGGCTATAATGTCATTCCGGTAAATCCAACTGTAGATGAAGTACTTGGCAAGAAATGCTATCCGAATCTGAGTACAATTCCTGAAAAGGTAGAGATTGTAAACATTTTCCGTCGCTCCGAGGATGTTCTGCCGATTGTCGAGGAATCTATAAAAATCGGCGCAAAAGCAATTTGGATACAGGAAGGCATTATCAATGAAGAAGCGGCGAAACTGGCAAAAGATGCCGGCTTACTGGTGATAATGGACAAATGCATGAAAAAAGAACATGCAAAGCTAGTACAAGAAGAATAAAAACGCCAGCTCTTAAGCTATAGTATCGGCGATTTCTCGATTGTTTGCTCCCGCGCGGGTCCTACACAAATCAAATTAGCAGGACAACCTACCAGTTCTTCCAGTCGATTAATATACTTTTTTGCCTTTGGGGGCAAATCTTTGAATTTCCTAATGTTGCAGGTTGAAGTTTGCCATCCAGGTAATTCTTCATAGATGGGTTCACATTTTTCCAGCGTTGCGATGCTGGCAGGGAAATCATAAATTGTTTTGCCATCTACTTTGTAGCCGGTACATACCTTGACGACTGGTAATGTATCCAGAATATCAAATCGAGTTAGTGCCATTCCAGTGAAACCATTAACACGATGACTGAACTTTGCCGCCACAACATCGAACCAACCGCAGCGTCTCGGTCTACCGGTCGTGGTACCGTATTCATGTGCTCGTTCTCTGATAAGGTCTCCGGTTGCATCTTTGAGTTCGGTTGGCATTGGGCCGGCACCAACACGGGTGCAGTAAACTTTGAAGACTCCCAGGACTCTGGTAATCTTGTTAGGACTGATACCTGAGCCGAGAGAGGCTCCACTGGAAATAGGTGAAGAAGAAGTCCCGTAGGGATAAGTACCGAAATCAGGGTCGAGTAAAGTTCCCTGAGCACCCTCCAGAAGCACTACTTTACCTGCCCTCAGTGCTTCATCCAGTATTGCGGTAGTTTCACAGATATCGGGAGCAAGGCGTTTGCCGTATTCCATGTATTCATCATATATCTGCTCGGATGATACAGGACTGGCGCCATATATTCTGGTCAGAATTAAGTTTTTCTGCTCGATGATGAGACGTAGCCGTTCTTTGAATGCCGGCTTTTCTAATAAATCACCCATACGGATGCCGTTGCGAGCGACTTTGTCTGCAAACGCAGGTCCAATACCTTTATTGGTGGTACCGATTGCTTTCCCGCCGCGTGAGGCTTCTTCCATACCGTCCAGCAATATATGGTAGGGCATAATGATATGGGCACGGTCACTAATGCGCAATCCGGAGGTAGCAATACCCTTCTGTTTGAGCATATCCAGTTCTTGGCAGAGGGCTTTCGGATTCACAACTACACCGTTGCCAATGATACAAATTGCTTTCGGTGAGAAAATACCCGAAGGAACAATGTGTAATTTGAATTCCCCATAGGAGTTTATAACCGTATGGCCGGCATTATCTCCTCCAGAAAAACGAGCTACTACATCTGCCTTTTCAGCTAGAAGGTCGACAACTTTCCCTTTTCCCTCATCTCCCCACTGAGCACCGATAACAGCTATAACAGGCATAGTTTCTCCCAAATTAACTGGATTTTGTTTTCTGCCAGACGAGGTATATTCTCTGGATTATGGTGATAAAACTAAGAATTGCGATTATCGCTAGGGCGATTAACAAAGCAAAATTTAATTTACTGAGGAGTAGCCCAATAGATAGTATAACTACTCTTTCAGGTCTAGTAAAGACCCCCACTTCGCAATTGATATTTATTGCCTCGGCTCTTGCTCTGATATAACTCACCAATTGTGAAGTCATCAATGCGATACCTGAGACTGCTACTCCCCGAATAGATTGGTTATTGGCATATAGTACGGCAATACCGATGAATACCACTGCCTCAGAAGCACGGTCCAGCGTAGAATCCAGCACTCCTCCAAACCGTGTGACACGATTCGTAAGACGAGCTAATGCTCCATCCAGCATATCGAATAAGCCGGCAAACAATACCACGAAACCAGCCGCAAACGGGTGTCCGAGAGCAATCAGTACAGCCGCGACAATTGTTATCAAAAAACCGAGCCAGGTAATAGTATTCGGCGATACATGAGTCTTTTCCAGAAGGCGCACAATCGGGTCGGCAAAATACTTGCCTAATGATCTGCGAATGCCCTGTAAAGCTGTCATTTCCACCTCGAAGAACGTTTTTGACGTTCTCTTTCTATTATTTTTTCGTAGTAGTCCATGACGCGCTTTGAAACATCTTCCCATGAATATTTCTGTGCCGTGATGATACCATTCTGCCCCATCTGCAAACGTTCCTCCTTATTTTTAAGAAGAGTCAATAAAGCTCCTGCTAATGCCTGACTGTTCATAGGAGGCACTAATAAACCTTCCTTGCTGTTTGTGATAACGTTTGCGAAGCCCTCAATATTTGTTGCCACAATCGGTCTGCCTGTTGCCATCGCTTCCAGTAAAATCAAACCGAAACTTTCCCGGCTGGTTGCCGGTGCACAAAAGACGTCTGCCGTTCGATAGTACCGTGGCTGGTCTTCATGACTTACCATACCGGTAAAAATAACATCCTCCAATCGGTTTTGTGCTACCCATTTTTCGTAGCGTTTTTTCAGTCGCGTACCAGGTCCGCAGATGAGCAGTCGAGTATTTGGCATCTGTCGTTTGACCTCTAAGTATGCATTTAGAAGGTAATTGACGCCTTTACGGAATTCGAGCCGCCCCATAAAGACGATGTTTAACTTACCGTCCTGATACTGTTCCAGAGGTTTGACGTCCGGACGGAAATGCTGAATATCGATTCCATTAGGGATAATCTCATAGTCGGCAGGTACATATCGGCTGATATAGTCCATTGCCGGTTTCGAGACAGCGATGTGACCGTGCAGTTTGCGTGCCCGTCTGCTCAACATCCAACTGGTGATGGGTCTTCCCCAATTGTACCCCGGTTTTCCCTGTGCCGCGTGAAAAGTGCCGATATTGACAGTGTGTGAGAAACGGAGAATAGCACTGCATAACATCGGCATAAAAGGTTCGTGAAAATGGATGACATCGAAGTTCTCTCTTGCCAGTACTTCTTTAATGGTCGGTGCCAGATGCATCGATATAGAAATGCGGATGACGGAATCACTGGCAGGGAAGGGGAAAGGTTTACCGATACGAATAAAACTATCGCCGAATTCCTTAATTGCTCCTGAAGCGGGAGCAATAACTTTTACTTCATGCCCCATGAGGGTAAAGTGATGATAGAGTGAGGTTATATGGCGAGCGACCCCACCTGGGTAGGAAAAGTCGTAAGGAGAAACTAGCGCAATCTTCATCAATGACTATCCAGAAAATAGCTCAACTCCAGCCTTAAGAATGTATTTACTTTTTATCTGTTTTTTTCTCTTTTGTTAGGCTATTCTCTGCAATAAACTTCTCTGTTTCGGCATGAGCTTTCGCATCTGTGTACTGAACGGGTGGTGATTTCATGAAGTACGATGAGGGTGCAAGCAGCGCACCGCTCATTCCTTTATTCATTGCCAGTTTGCAGCAGCGGATAGCATCGATAACGACACCTGCTGAGTTCGGGCTGTCCCAAACCTCCAGTTTTAATTCAAGTTTAAGCGGCACATCACCAAAAGTGCGTCCTTCCATGTCGATGTAGCAATATTTGCGGTCCAGAAGCCAAGGTACATGGTCACTGGGGCCGACATGAATATCATCAGGTGACATTTGATAATCAAGCTGGGAACTGACGGCATTTGTCTTGGAAATCTTCTTAGATTCGAGTCGTTCTCTTTCCAGCATGTTGAGAAAGTCGGTGTTGCCGCCGAAGTTCAATTGATAGGTTTTCTCTAGCTTGACGCCGCGCTCCCTGAAAAGATTGGTCAATACTCTATGGACAATGGTGGCGCCAACCTGAGATTTGATATCGTCACCGATAATAGGTAAACCATGTTCTGCAAACCGTTCTGCCCAATCCTTGTTTTTTGCACTGGCGATGAAGACCGGGATGCAGTTAACCATACCGCAGCCAGCATTCAGAATCTGCTCTACATACCATCTAGTTGCACTTTCTGAACCGACAGGCAGATAATTCAATACCACATCGGTTTTAGTTTCCTTCAGGATTTTCACGATATTGGCAGTTGGACCGGGAGCCTTTTCAATTACCTGGGAGAGATATTTCCCTAATCCGTCAAGTGTCATACCGCGATTAACGATTACACCTGTCTTAGGTACATCCGTGAACTTAATTGTGTTGTTCGGTTTAGCGTATATAGCATCAGCGAGGTCTAATCCTACTTTATTCTTATCAATATCAAAGGCGGCAACGAAATTTATATCTCTGATGTGATAACCGCCAAGATTGACGTGCATCAATCCCGGCACAAACTCATCTTCTTTAGCCTCCCGATAAAAATGGACACCCTGTACAAGTGACGAAGCACAATTACCGACACCGATTATAGCTACATTAATTTTTCCCATCAGTTTAGTCCTCCTCATTAGTGCAACAGGTCGAGTCCCAAATAGCCCGACTATTATTCGTACCACATAGTGACGGTGGTGTCAAGCTAATTGAACACTTTCTCCGGTTGCCATTGTTTTTTCTCAGAGTCAAATTTTAATATTCCCAGAAGATTTCCATCCCAGGTGTAGGCTCGACAATATTTTTCCACAGGTTTAGACGATGTATCATCTCCGAAGATTACCAGAGCTCCATTACGGATTGACTGTGCTTTCTCTTCGTTGATGATTACTGCTCCCATGTTTGTAAGAATACTATCCATCGGATAGAGCAGACTTTCCCAATAGCCGTTCTTACAGGCTTCCTCAAAGTTTTCAATCGAGATTGCGCTGTCAATATCGAAAACCCCGCATCTCAAACGTATCAGACTCTTCAAGCTAGCACCACAACCCACTTCTTGACCTAAATCATGGGCTAGAGAACGAATATATGTTCCTTTGCCACAAACTACTTCAATAGTTGCCACGGGTGGTTGCCAATCTTTCAATTCTAGGGATTGAATCAAGGCAGTACGGCTTTTCCGTTCTACTTCGATTCCTGCCCTTGCCAGTGCATAGAGAGGCTTACCCTTATGTTTGACGGCACTATACATCGGGGGTAGTTGAGTTATTACGCCACGGAAGGAATTCAACGCTGTTTCTAATCGCTCCAGTGTTATGCCTGAAGCATCGCTTCGCTGAATTACTTTGCCTTCGCTATCATAGGTATCGGTAACAACGCCAAATTCGATTTCTGCACGGTATGATTTGTAAGTGTCCATCAAGTATTCCACCAGACGGGTTGCTTGTCCTAGGCAGATGGGTAGAACACCTCTTGCCTGCGGGTCAAGCGTACCTGCGTGTCCCGCATGTTTTTCACCTGTCAATCTCTTTACCAAGGCAACTATACTGAAAGATGTTTTACCCAATGGTTTATCAATGTTCAATATGCCGTTCATAAGACATGTACTACCATTCCGGCGAGTTAATGCCCTTCTTCCGAAGAAATCTCATTGATTATTCTAAGCACACGGTCTGCCTTTTCCATAGTATCATCCAGTTTGAAAGTTAATTCCGGGATGCGTCTTGCTTTCATACGTTCGGAAAGCTCATGTCGGATGAAACCGGAGGCAGATGACAATGCCGATAATGTCTCTTTCTTCTCGTTATCATTACCCAGCCGGCTCACGAAAATTTTAGCGTATCTCATATCAGGAGAAATTTCTACAGCCGTAACAGAAACGAGATTGCCAAGTCTCGGGTCTTTGACGTGGTGCTGTACTAGGTCACTGATTTCCTGTCTCAGGAGACTGCATAATCTCTCAACACGGTATGTCATCTTTAGCCTGACTTTTCGTTTCTGAAGAACTCCAGAATATCACCGACCTGGAAATCACCGAACCCATCCACTCCCATGCCGCACTCATAACCGGTTGCTACTTCTCTGACGTCGTCCTTAAAACGTCGCAGACTGCTAACGGTCGACTCGTGAATTTTCTTACTGCCTCGCATTACCCTGACAGAACTGCTCCTGGTTATTTTACCGTCAGTAACAGAAACCCCTGCTATATTTTCTTTCTTGCCTGCGGTGAAAACTGCTCGTACTTCGGCATGTCCGTCGATGACCTCGACAAAGATAGGCGCTAGCATACCCTTCAGTGCTTTATTAACATCATCGACCATATTGTAGATAATATTGTAGAAGCGAAGGCTGACTCCTTCGCGTTCTGCTGAACTCTTTGCACCGGGTTCAGCATTCGTATTGAAACCGATGATAACCGCTTTGGAAGCGATCGCAAGCATAATATCACTTTCATTAACATTGCCGGTACTGCTGTGAATAATTCTAACCTTAATCTCATCTGATGACAGTCTTTCCAGCGATGTTTTGATAGGTTCGATACTACCCTGCACATCGGTTTTCAGAATGATGCTCAATTCCTTAATTTTACCGGCACTAAACTGATCATAGACATTACTAAGACTCACAGTCTTCGAAATATACGCCTCTTTTTCTGCCTCTTTGTGGCGCTTCTCTATCACTTCCGATGCTTCCTTTTCATCGACGACTACTATCATTACATCACCCACCTGAGGGACATTGCTTAAACCAAGAACGGCAACAGGCATTGAAGGAGGAGCTTTTTTGACCCGTTTTCCGGTATCGTTAAACATTGCTTTTACTCTGCCCCAATTTTCCCCTACAGCAATTACATCCCCTTCTTGCAATGTGCCGGAACTAACGAGAACTGTGAATAATGCTCCTCTGGTTCTATCCATCGCTGCTTCAATGACAGTGCCTTCTGCCGGTTTGGAGGGGTCGGCTTTCAATTCTTCTAATTCAGCCACGACCATCAGGTTCTCCAGAAGTTCGGTGATACCGAGTTTTTCCTTAGCAGAAACAGGTATGGATATGGTATCTCCGCCCCATTCTTCAACTACCAAACCCGATTCTGCTAATTGTTGCTTGACACGGTCGGGATTGGCGCCAGGTTTATCGATTTTGTTTATTGCTACCACAATCGGTACGCCGGCAGCACGAGCGTGGTCGATTGCTTCCAGAGTCTGAGGCATAACACCGTCATCAGCTGCGACTACGAGAATTGTGATGTCAGTAACCTGAGCACCACGAGCCCTCATTGCGGTGAAGGCTTCGTGGCCGGGAGTATCCAAAAAGGTGATTTTCTTACCCTTGATTTCTACCTGATAAGCGCCGATATGCTGTGTAATACCGCCCGCCTCGCTATCTACGACATTGCTCTGGCGAATGGCATCCAATAGTTTTGTCTTACCGTGGTCGACATGTCCCATAATAGTTACAACCGGCGGCCTTAGTATCAAACCGCTTGGATGCTCTGCTTGCTGAGCGCGCTGTTGTTTTTTCGTCTCACCGGTACGGTTGTTCTTACCTGTAAGACGATGCTTGAGATGTGCTTCATAACCAAAATCTGCCGCTACAGTGGCGGCAGTCTTAAAATCAACAATCTGGTTAATGTTAGCCATAATCCCGCTTCTCATTAAGCGCTTAATGATTTCGATGGGGCTAACATCGAGAAGTTCGGAAAGTTGTCTTACACTGATAGCCGGCGGAAATTCTATGACATTGGATTTCGGGGTAGGGGATTCCTCTCCTGTCTTCCCACCGGTCACATTGGCATTATTAGTTGTTTTCTCCGAGTCAACCACTATCTACTCCTGCTGAATTCCCTCTGCATATTCTTTCAATCTCTGGTAGTCTTGCTGAGTCAATGCCGTGTGTATTACATGTTCCAGATGGTTGCTCTTCAATATGCTCTCCCAGCATCCTCTGGAATTACACAGGTAATAACCACGCCCCGACTTCTTCCCGGTAGTGTCGACCGCTAAACCTTCGTCTTTTGTTTTAACAATACGAACGAGGTCTCGCTTTGCACTTACCTTGCGACAAGCAATGCAGGTGCGTTGCGGGAGGCGTTTAACAGGGTTTGCATTGGCATTAATATTCTTCCTCGTCTTCAACAACAAACTCCTGCCGACGAGTTTTTCGTACCTTGACCGTCTCCTCTTCTTTTTTACCCTGACCCTTCTTTTTTTTCTTTGCTTTATTGTCAGGTTGACTGGATTTAGGTCCTAGAATGTCCTCTGCAAATCTCAGCTCCGTCTTGGTTTGTGCCGTTTTAGTTTCAAAATTAACAGGGCGACCGACAACAGTTTCTTCTAATACGGGTTCAGTTTTCTCTTCTCCAGCCTCTTCTTCCTCTACAGCCGCAGGTGCTTCATTCCCGACCGATACTCTTGTCGATGGCTCTTTCTCTTCGCTAAGTTCTTCTTTCGTTTCCTCGACTGCGATTACGGGCTGAGCTGCCTTTTCTGCTTCATAAACGGAGGCGGGTTTGATATCAATTCGCCAATTAGATAACTTCGCTGCCAAACGGGCGTTTTGTCCTTCTTTACCAATTGCTAATGATAACTGTCTATCTGGAACAATGACTGTGGCATGCCCCTCAGTCTTGTTAAGTTCTACTGCTACTATTTGTGCCGGGCTAAGGGCACTGGCAATAAAGATTGACGGGTCAGGGTTCCAGAGCACAACATCTATTTTTTCGCCACTTAATTCACTGACGATATTCTGAATACGGATTCCACGCAACCCGACACAACAACCAACGGGGTCGATGCCCTGTTGATGTGTGGCGACAGCCACCTTACTCCGATAGCCGGCTTCACGGGCTACTACTTTTATCTCTACAGTTCCATTGGAAACTTCCGGAACCTCTAATTCGAAAAGGCGTTTCAGCAAATCGGGATGGGACCGAGACACAATCACTCGTGGTCCGCGAGGCGTCTTGGCAACATCGACCATATAAACTTTTAATCTCTGTCCGACTCTATATCGCTCATTAGGCATCTGTTCATTCGAAGGTAATACAGCCTCGACTCTGCCGAGGTCGATCATTACTTGTCTTGGCTCTAAACGTTGAATGACACCACTGACGATATCGCCGGATTTACCTGCATACTCTTCGAAAATAGCACTGTGTTCAGCTTCGTGAAGACGCTGAAGAATAACCTGCTTTGCAGTCTGTGCCGCGATACGGCCTGCATTCTGGGGAGTCGACTCTACCATAACGAGTTCGCCAAGCTGTGCATCTGCTTTGATACGACGGGCTTCTGCTAATGAGATCTCCTGTCGTGTATCAGCGGATTTTTGAACGACAGTCTTTTCCGCCCATACTTCGACTCTACCAGTACTGCGGTTGATTTTGACATCAATAGTCTGGTTGGGGGTAAAGCTATCCTTACGGTAAGCCGACACTAATGCCGACTCAACGGCTGAGATTACCACCTCTTTAGGGAGATTTTTCTCAGCTGATAACTGGGTGATAGCGAGCAAAAACTCGCTCTTCATCTCAGGCTAACCCTCCATAATATTTTTCCCGTTCAAGAAAAAAGTGGGAATTTCACCCACTTCTAACAACAAAGGAGTATAGCATAGTTCAAGTAAATAGGCAAGTGTTTGTATCGGCATGAACCAGTACAAAATTAGACAGTATCGTTCTTATAGAAGTAATAACCCACGCCAGGGTTGGTGATTATATATCGTGGCTGTGAAGGGTTCTGTTCTATCTTCTGGCGGAGGTGTGAAATATAAATACGGACTAGTCGACATCATCAGTGTATTCCCATCCCCATACCCTCTCTAGAAGTTGCCGGTGAGTAAGGATTCTACCGGCATTATGCAACAGTGTGCAAAAAGACGGAACTCGATTGGAGTCAGTCTGACCCATTCCCTCTCTACTAGTACTTTGCGCTCTTTGATATTAACTACGAGATGGTCATCGATATAAATACCGCTTTGTTCGGTTTCTTTTGTCGGAGGGGATTCGGCACGGCGTAATATTGCTTTAACTCTCGCAGTGAGTTCTCGATTACTGATTGGTTTAAGGATATATTCATCAGCACCGTGATCCAGCCCGCGGACGATATCGTCTTCGCTACGGCTCTGACCGCTGAGAATGATTATGGGACATCGGAAGCTTCGCGGATATACTTGCAGGTCTGCCAGCCATCCATCTGGGGCATAATAACATCCAGAAGCACAAGGGTCGGGCTTGGATTCGAAGAGGGTACGTAAGGCCTCGCGGCCGTTTGAGGCAGTGAGAACTTCAAAGCCCTCTAGTGTCAGAACTATGTTGACCAGTTCGACGAAAGTAGCATCGTCATCAACCGCTAGCACTTTTTGTTCATTTAACTCCCTCCTGCTCAGTTATTCCCTCGGAGCTATTTCTGGGGAGTTGCATGGTGATATCTTACTGGCGGAGTGAAATCTCCTGTTACTTATATTCTACCAGTTTCTATGTGGTTATGGTCCAATCTACTACAGATAGTTTTTCTGAATATTTAATCTCGTGCGCTGGGAGTTACCTATTGACAAAGTTAATAAAATACTTTAATATACTCAATTAAGTTAACAAGTATATTAATAAAATCAATAAAAATAGTCAGCGGAGTTGATTTTTATGTCACAGGATTGGCAGGAGCTAACAAAGTTAACACAGGGCAATCCGGTTTTTGTGGAGCGGGTGAGATTGGTTGATAATAAAATATCTATCGAGGGAGAGTTTGAATTGCCTCCTCTGGCAAGGTTGACATCGGAAGATCAGGTGTTCGTAATGGCATTTGTGCGCTGTGAAGGCACGATAAAAGAGATGGAGAAGACATTCGGGGTGAGTTATCCCACTATAAAGAGCAGATTGGGAAAGATAGCAAAGCAATTAGAGTTTGTGGAGACGGTCGTATCTCCGCCCCGTGATGAAATATTAGCCTCTCTGGAGCATGGTAAAATCACCGCCCAAGAGGCAATAGAGAGGTTATCGAAATGAAATGGCCCCCTTACATAATGAAGCTTCGGTTCGATAACGGCAAACATCGTTTTGGATTCTGGATACCATTATTTCTTATTGGTCCCATAGTATTGGTATTCCTGCTGGCAATTTTCCTTATCATGTTGGTATTTGCCTTGCTGGAGTTTATTTTTAGCTGGCGGTGTGACTGGTTACGCTGGGTGGTTGTAGGAATTCCGGCGATACACCGTGTGTTGTGCTCACTTTCCGGAGTACATGTCGATGTCGATGCGCCGGATGTAAAGGTTTATATCGCAATTCGTTAGGAGGACTTAAATGGGAGAAAATCAGAAACGAATTTTGCAAATGTTGGCAGAGGGAAAAATTACCGTAGAGGAAGCATCACGGTTGCTATCATTGATTGGTGTTGAGTCGTGGGAAACAAAAGATTCTGTTAAAGGAACTAAATCGGATGCCAAATATCTTTACATACAGGTAAAGCCAAAAGAAGGACAGGAAAGTCAGAAAAATGCGCGGGTCAATGTGCGTGTCCCCGTGAGTTTGATTCGTGCCGGAATGAAATTGAAGGCATTGATTCCTCCACAGGCAGCAGATGATATCAATAAAGGACTGAAAGATAAAGGAATCGCGTTCGATATCAAGAACCTGAAAGATGAGGATGTCGAACAATTAGTAGATGCTCTGCGTAACACGGAAATATATGTGGATAGCGCGGAGGCAGAAATAATAGTACGTGCAGAATAAATTCCAAATTGATTTTAAATGTTTTTGTAATAATTAACTGATAGGAGGATTGTATGAACAAGAATAATGCATCAGGCGCTGGAGCAGGTGTTATTTGGTTCATCGGGTGGCTATTTACAATTTCATTTGCTCATTTAGTATGGTGGAAGATAATCCTGGGCATTGTTGTCTGGCCTTTGTTCCTCGGTCAGACAATGGGTTGATGCTTAACTCTGTACTCTGGAAGCGGGAGTGAAATTATACACAGAATAAAGACATTTACGGTTCTAACGTAAAAGGAAGCGGGGGTTGGCTTGCCAACCCCCGCTTAACCTACACCACCTACCCCGTTTATTTTTAATTTGTTAGTTTCTACTGTAAGTGTCATAAAAGCAAGGAACAACATTAAAAGAAAAGGTGTTCTGTTAAAAGAACACCTTTTTGGTTTATTTATTGAACCAGTAGAGAAGCCCGCCGATACCTGCGATGATGATACCGAGCGCGATGGTAATCCATCCGCCGGTTTTCAGCGCTCCCGGCTCAGGACGGAGCGGCCATTTGGAAAAGAACTCTCTCAGATCTACCTTGTTTATCAGGGAATCGTAGTAGTCCCTTCCCTCTCTCGCACCCCAGATAATTAAAGCGATACCCAGTACGAAAAATACTGCCCCAATTATTACCGGAATTCCCCAGTATTCATTAATCATACCTTACCTCCGTGTGAGGGGCTTGACATTATGTTACTCGCTTTTGGGGCAATTCTCAATATCTTAAGGGGGCTTAAACGCCCCCTTAAGATAAAAAATTACTTATACGTGCGATTAAGTGTTTATTTAATTTCGACGGTAGCGCCAGCGGCGGTTAGTTTCTCTTTGATAGTTGCCGCTTCTTGCTTATTGACGTTTTCTTTCACTGGTTTGGGAGCGCCTTCAACCAAATCCTTGGATTCTTTCAGACCAAGATTGGTGACTTCGCGGATTGCCTTGATGACGTTAATTTTGTTCTCGCCGAAGGCTTTAAGAATGACGGTGAATTCCGATTTCTCCTCAATCTCAGCCGCAGGTGCGGCGGCACCGGCTGCGGGTGCAGCGGCAACCGCTATGGGTGCAGCGGCGGTAACGCCAAATTCAGTCTCTAGAGCTTTGACCAGTTGAGAAAGTTCCAGAACGTTTAGTTCTTTGATTGTATTGATTATTCCCTGTACTTTTTCGCTTTCTGCCATTTTAGTTATTACCCTCCAATTGTTTAATTCTTCCTTGTAGTACGTTTTGTAGTCCTCTCATAGGACCGCATAGAACACCTGCCAGCATATAAAGCGGGCTCTTGATAGTACCGACGACCTTGGCTACCAGAACCTCTTTGGATGGTAGTGTGGCAAGAGTGCTTACGTTTTCTGCCGTTAATACACGATCGCTCAGAAAACCGCCCTTGACTCTAAGATTAAGTTTGGATGTGCGAACGTGGTCGCTGAAGGTCTTTGCCAGTTGTGAGATATCTCCGTACCCGAAAGCAACTGCGGTAGGGCCTTCAAAAGAACCGACAATACCCGTCCGTTCGAGTCTTTCTGCTGCTTTCAGGACAAGGGTATTTTTGACGATCTTGTAATCTCCACCGGCATCCTGAAGTTTGCGGCGTAAAGCATTTATCTCAGGAGTTTTCAATCCGCGGTAATCGGTTAAAATGCCGATATTGGCTTTGGAGATTTCTTGCTCCAGTTTATCGATGCTTTTTGCCTTTTTCTCCGTTGGCATCCTTTTCACCTCCTTATCCGATGCAATTTATACCAATCAAAAAAAGAATCCTTGTGCACTACACAAGGATTCTTAAAAAATCAGTTCGTATCCTCACCATCGTAAAAGATGAGGGATAGATATTTTGTTCCTCGGCAGGCATTACATTAATCCCGATAAAATCGGGAACCTACTGTCTCAGGATATTCAATTGTTAATGCTAAATTTAATAATAAGCCATATTTAGCTTGAAGTCAATGCGAGCGTCGGTTTCAGGTCGAGCTTGACACTGGGTCCCATTGTAGTTGTCAGGAAAGCAGAGCGGACATATTGACCTTTTGCACCGCTGGGTCTAGCCTTGACGATAGCTTCTATGATAGAGGCTAAGTTCCCCATCAGTTTTTCCGGTTCGAAGCTGGCTTTACCGACTACCACATGGATGATAGCTGTTCTGTCCAGTTTGAACTCCACGCGTCCTTTGCGCGCATCCTGTAATACTCTGGGCAGATCGTTTGGATTGACGACGGTACCTGACTTGGGGTTAGGCATTAAGCCTTTTCTGCCAAGTACCTTACCCAATTTACCAACCTTGCTCATCATATCCGGTGTGGCAATAGCGACATCGAACTCGGTCCAACCCTCTTCAATCTTTTTGACCAGTTCATCAGCTCCAACAAAATCAGCGCCACCGGCTTCAGCGGTTTTAGCAGCTTCACCTTGAGCGAAGACGAGAACTTTAACCTGTTTTCCCAGTCCGAAGGGTAAAAGGGCGATGCCACGTACCTGGTGTGCGGAATTACGCGGGTCGAGCCCCATTCTCAAATGAAGTTCGACTGTTTCATCGAACTTGACGGTTGCCCCTTTTTTTGCTATTGCGATAGCTTCTTCAGGGGTATACTCTTTTGTTTTGTCCACTAGCTTGGCTGTTTCTGCGTATCTTTTTCCAATTTTCATTTTTGCTCTATCTCGATTCCCATACTTCGGGCAGTACCCGCGACGATTCTTTCTGCGGCTTCAATGCTTCTGGCATTGAGGTCTTTAGATTTTAGTTTGGCAATTTCATTGAGTTGTTTACGCGACAGAACTCCGACTTTATCACGTCCGGTGGTGCCGCAGCCTTTAGGAATATTCAGGGCTTTCTTCAACAAATCCGGGGTAGGGGGTGTCTTGGTAACGAAGGTAAACGAGCGGTCTTCGAAAACGGTGATTTCTACCGGAATGATAGAACCTGCCATAGAGGAAGTGCGCTCGTTATATTCCTTGCAGAAGCCCATAATATTAATGCCGTGTTGACCCAGTGCCGGACCAACCGGAGGCGCCGGATTTGCCTTACCAGCCGGAATCTGTAATTTGATGATGGCAATTACTTTCTTCGCCACATTTGTCTCCTATATGCAATAACTAAAGTTTTTCCACCTGCAAGAAGTCCAGCTCGACGGGTGTTTCTCGTCCGAAGAGAGAGAGTAACACTTTAACCTTGCCTTTTTCCATGCCTACTTCATCGACAATGCCTACAAAATCGGTGAAAGGTCCATCGGTAACACGGACGCTCTGTCCTTCTTTAAAGCCGACCTTGATTCTAGGAGTTTCGGACTTCATTTGTCTTAGAATCTTCTGTATTTCTTCTTCCTGCAGGGGGCTTGGTTTTCCACCACTGCTGACAAAACCGGTTACGGCGGGCGTATTGCGTACGATATTCCAGCTACGGTCGCTCATCTTCATTTCGACGATAACGTAGCCGGGCAGTATCTTTTTGGCAATAGTGTGCTTTTGCCCGTTTTTGATTTCTATCTCTTCCTCCGTAGGTATAAGTACCTGGAAGATTTCGTCACCGGAATCCATGGATTTAATACGTTGTTCCAGATTCTTTTTGACTCTCTCTTCGTATCCGGAGTAAGTATGAATTACAAACCAGTTTTTATCGATTTCGCCCACAAATAACCTCATTCAAAATCAGGGTTAAGGGAAGCATTGTCTCTGGGATTCCTAAGCACCCGAGGCAGTGCTTATCAGCCATTTGATACACTCACTGAACCCGAAGTCGATACCTCCCAGGATTACTGCAACAACAATAGCAACCAGTAATACTAACCCAGACAGATATGCCAATTCACGCCGACTCAGCCACGAAACCTTTTTCATTTCGGCAACGGTTTCGCTGATATAGTTGGCGATGGCATTCTTCCGTTTGGGAGTGGCGGGGGTTAGTTTATCTGATGACGGCATTCTAAGTCCCTCTTAAATCCTAACGGACTTCCCTGTGGAGTTTCTGTCCGCGACAACGCGGACAGAACTTTCTAAGCTCCATTCTCTGGGAATCGCTTCTCTTGTTTTTTTGTGTCGTGTAGTTTCTTTCCTTGCATTCAGTGCAGGCAAGGGTTACTATCACTCTATTTTCACTTTTTGCCATATTTACTCGATTATCTTAGTTATTGTGCCGGCGCCTACCGTTCTACCACCCTCACGAATAGAGAATCGTAGACCCTGCTCCATGGCTACCGGGTAGATGAGCTTTATCTTTGCTGTAACGTTATCGCCCGGCATAACCATCTCGACACCTTCGGGTAATTGGAGTTCACCGGTGACGTCAGTGGTTCTGATATAGAACTGAGGTTTGTAGCCATTGAAGAATGGGGTATGTCTTCCGCCTTCTTCTTTGCTTAAGACCATAACTTCAGCTTCGGCATAAGTATGCGGTTTGATACTGCCGGGAGCAGCTAATACCTGCCCTCTTTCAATATCTGCACGCTCAACACCACGGAGTAAAACACCTACTGCATCGCCCGGCTCAGCGTAGTCCAAAATTTTGTGGAACATTTCCAAGCTGGTGGCGGTAACCTTCTTAATATCATGGTGTAAACCAACGATTTCAACCTCGTCACCAGCTTTGATAACACCACGTTCGACTCTACCGGTGGGCACTGTGCCACGGCCTTTAATGCTGAAGACGTCTTCAACAGACATCAGGAACGGCTGGTCCTTAGGACGAGCCGGTGTAGGAATATATTCATCCACGGCATCCATCAATTTAAGGATAGGGCCGCACCACTTGCATTCTCTCTTGCCGCAACCGCATTCCAGAGCTTTGGAAGCAGCGACTCTAATGATGGGTACTTTGTCGCCGGGGAAGTTATACTTGGTGAGAAGCTCTCTGAGTTCCATCTCGACAAGCTGGAGTAGTTCTTCATCTTCCATCAGGTCGACTTTATTGAGAGCGACGATAATGTAAGGTACGTTCACCTGACGTGCCAGCAGAATGTGTTCTCTTGTCTGTGGCATTGGACCGTCGGGAGCGCTGACGACGAGGATAGCACCGTCCATCTGAGCGGCACCGGTAATCATATTCTTGATGTAGTCAGCATGCCCTGGGCAGTCGATATGAGCATAATGCCGCTTGGCTGTCTCATATTCGATGTGGGCGATGGCGATGGTCATACCACGTGCTTTCTCTTCCGGCGCATTATCGATTGTATCGAAAGCTCGGTAAGCGACCTTCAGACCAGGTTGCTTGGATAAAATGAGTGATATCGCTGCTGTAAGAGTCGTCTTGCCGTGGTCGACGTGACCAACGGTACCCACATTAACATGCGGCTTACTTCTATCAAATTTCTGTTTAGCCATTAAATCCCCCTTCTTATCTAAGCCCACAATCAGATTCGAACTGATGACCCCGTTCTTACCAAGAACGTGCTCTACCAACTGAGCTATGTGGGCATTATTACTTTATATTACTATACTATTATACAGATTTTCACGGCGAAGTCCAATATTAATTTTGGGAGCGTGGTGGAGAGGACAGGGTTCGAACCTGTGTAGCCCGTCAGGGCGACAGTTTTACAGACTGTTCCGATTAACCACTCCGGCACCTCTCCATAGGCAGCCAAATAAAATCTCCGACCAAGCCCGAGAGGGGAGTCGAACCCACTAACCTACCGATTACAAATCGGTTGCGCTGCCATTGCGCTACTCGGGCACCCCATCTATTTTTTAAGCTCTGCAAAAACAGACAACCTTATTATTATAAGTAACCAGACTGGCAAAAGTCAATTCTAAACATTAATGGTTTGATGTAGTTTGGTAGCCAACGCGACAATCTTCTTTAACATATCATTGAAGAAAGAATCTATCGTTTCATCGTGTTACCTTAAGGTTCTATAGGATACGGGTGCGACAAGGTGTGGGTGCACCCATTTGGTGACCTCCGGCGGCGAGGAAAGACAAGACTTCTCCCTCAGGAATAGCTTCCTTTGTGTAGCCCGGAACTTGAAGCATAACCGTTGCGCTAGGACTTAGACTCTTCAGGATAGACGTACTTACCACCGCGAACCCAGGAAGCAACGGCCCCGATGAGACACATTATGATACAGAAGACCAGTACCTCAACGAGACCACGGTGGAAAGCGCCGTCAATAAGTCCTGGGAAGAAAGATCGAGAAGTGATATTGGCCGCCTGTTGAGGTGATAGAGTTTGGAGCACGCTAGCTGGAATCATGGTAGCCAGAGGATTGTAACCTAGAAATGCGGCAAACAGGTAGCCTACAGGCGGTGCACTAGCCACTTGATGGGCAATTTGGGTAGGTATGCCGTTCTGCACCAGGCCACTAAATAGGGCGGCTGGCATTGTGGCATTCAATCCGACGATCATAAGCGAAAAGACAATCGCCATGGACAAAGGATTACCCACGTTCATGAGCGTTGCCCTCATGCCGGAACCTGCTCCACGATGTTGAGGGGGAAGGCTGTTCATGATCGCTGAAGTGTTGGGGGCCATGAACATGCCCATGGATACTCCGTCGAGAAAGATTATCGTTGCGAATAGTGGATATTTAAAGTTCACCGGTAGTATCAAGAGAAGTGCGAAGCCAACTGCCGTAAGAATCATGGCGATGGTTGCAAAATAACGTGCTCCATAGCGGTCGGCTAACCGTCCTGATAGCGGTCCAAGTAAAAGTATTCCTATACTGGAAGGTATCATAAATATACCTGCCCAGAGAGGCGTTACCGCGAAATCATAGCCGTGAAGGGGCAACCAAATACCTTGCAGCCAAATCGTGAGCATAAGCATAAATCCGCCACGGGCTAAAGATGACATGAACCCGGCCAAATTTCCAAGAGCGAAAGCACGGATGCGGAACAAATCGAGTCGGAACATCGGCGCTTTTACACGTTGTTCAATAAGGACAAAGGCTACCAGAAGAACTATACCGCCACCGAACATGCTTAACACGAAGGGAGTTAACCAACTCATAGATGAATGGGCGCTGGGATTGATGCCATAAATAGCGCCTATCAGGATCATAGTCAAGCCAGAGGCAAAAGTAAGGTTACCTAACCAGTCCATGGGCTCCTTCTTTCGGATGCCTAACTCGCGGAGGGAACGGTATGCCCAGATAGTTCCTGCGAGCCCGATAGGTACATTGAAAAGAAATACCCATCGCCAACCTACTTGGGACAAAAGTCCACCAACCAGGATGCCTAAAAAAGAGCCGGCGATGCCAGCTATTTGGTTTAGACCCATCGCCATACCGCGCTGGTTTTCTGGGAAGGCATCAGTGAGAATGGCTGTCGAGTTAGCAAATAAGAAAGCTCCGCCAATTCCTTGTACGACGCGAAAGAGAATCAACTCAATAGCCCCGGCTGGCCCAGTGCTCCAGGTGATGGCGCACAAAAGTGAACCTAGGGTAAATATGGCAAAACCAAGAACGTACATGCGGGTTCGTCCAAACATGTCTCCCAAACGACCACAAGCTACGACAAAGACCGCAGTTACCAGCATATACCCCATCAGCAACCACAGTAGGTAGTCTGAGCTGTTTGGGGCCAGCGGGTTAATACCAATACCCCTGAAAATTACTGGTAGTGCCAGTAGCACAGTCGACATGTTGACGAAAGCCAACAACATCGAAAGAGTCGTGTTGGAGAGGGCAATCCACTTGTAATCCAGCTTACCACGAGGCGAGCTGGTACTTTTTGAAATATCTTGCATTTTAAGGGGAAGAATTCCCTGACCTTTCTATTGCATCACGCTATTTCCGATTACGTAAATCCACCTAATATCAAGAACGGTGGACCATGGCCACCACTTCACCTAACCATTATAGAGCAATCTAATACCCGTACGCAACGACATGTACTCGTTCGGTAGATTAGTGACACCTTACCTCCTTATTATTATGTTCCAAGAATTGTTGAGGGGTAAGGTAATTAAGGGATTGATGAGGGCGAAAGGTGTTACATATGTTCTCCCATTCTAGCAGCTTGGTCCTAATATCTCCCAATTCAAAATCACTATCGGTCACTTCATAGAACTCTTCGGTATGGGTCCTGTTAGCGCGTTCTACCCCACCGTTCAGTTTAGGGGAACGTGGCGGGAGAACAAAGAGTTTGATACCGCGTCTTTGGCATTCCTCCTCGAAAACAGATTGAAACTCACTACCCCCATCAATCTGAATGGCTCGAATCTTGTTTGGCGAACGCGCTTCCATGTCATTCAGGAAGTGCTTGGCAGTAGTTGCCGTAGTCTGGCTGAAGATACCCAGCACATTCCATCTGGAAACCACGTCGTAAGACGAAAAGTGTTTGAGTATGACTCCGGGTAAGGGTCTGACATCCAACGTATCCAACTCCACCGGGTCACCGGGGACAGCGATGGGATGCCGTTTCTGGACAGAAATATAATTCGGTATCGCCTCGTGCAAAACACCTCTGGCCTTAAGATACAAGAGTATCCGGCCGACCATCGAGGCCGAGACATATATATTCTCCCGCCGCAGTAATACCGCCAATTTCTCCTTTCCCCACCGGGGATAGGCCTCACGCAGTCTGAGGACGGCATTGACCAGTGATGGGTACAAATGTTTGATGCCGCTTGCCTTTTCGATAAATTGTACATCATGATTATGATTTGAAGAGCAATTTGAATTGGAAAGGAATAGCCGGTGTGTCACAGTCTCTCGTTATTAAGCTTTAGCCATTGTATTCGTTTTTATAACCGTAATAATATATAATAATTCTTCGATGCAACTATATCACTGACGAGGATAATAAAACGTCTGATAATACTGAATCACCACAGAACAGTGAGAAAAAACAGACCCATGAGAAGAAACTTAACCCAGAACTTACCACTCTCGAGTCGAGAAAAGGTAGATATCCTGGGGATGATTATATACGGGTAAAAAGACCTCATCTTTTCCGCAGGGTTAGAGCGGGTTATTTTATCGCCACACCCGGATCCGATGTTCCGGCGGATCCATTACAACGAGCCTACCGTCAATTCAAGCGCATTATCATCGGACGACCTTTGCTAACTGCGGAGGAAGTCTATCAGCGATTGACCAAGGTAAAAGCCCTCGCTGTTTTCGGGTCGGACGCTATTTCATCGAGTGCTTACGCTACAGAAGCAGCCATTGTAATACTAATAGCATCAGGTAGTGCCGCCATCGGCGTTTCATTTTACATAGCAATTGCCATAGCTATACTGCTTTCGATGGTCGCCTTCTCTTATCGCCAAACAGTGCACACCTACCCACAAGGCGGAGGTACCTATAGTGTCAGCCGTGAAAACCTGGGACAACTTCCAGGGCTGATAGCCGCAGCGGCACTCATGATTGATTATATTCTTACGGTAGCTGTCTCAATTGTTGCTGGAGCGATGGCTATTACCTCAGCGTTATCTGTCTCCGGGTTAAACCCCCGGTTTGATGCTATGGGCAATGCCCTACCAGTTTCACCCGGTTTGACAGTTGTTATCAGCCTAATTTTCATCGGGATATTAACAGTGGTGAACCTGCGTGGTATACGTGAGTCCGGGACGATATTTTCATTACCTACATACCTCTTCATTTTTGGTATGGTCGCCATGATAGGCATAGGGCTAGTCAAGTCATTCACTGGCACGCTTCACCCCGCAACTCCACCACCCATTTTGTCAGCTACCGAACCACTCACGTTATGGCTAGTCCTGCGGGCGTTCTCCGCTGGTTCGGTGGCGATGAGCGGCACCGAAGCGATTTCAAATGGGGTACCCTCTTTCAAACCACCTGAGTCGAAAAACGCTGCAACGACTTTAACAGTAATGGCAACCCTGCTCGGTGTTTTCTTTCTGGGCATCTCATATCTGGCAAGACAAATGGCTCTCGTACCCGGTAATGAGACAATTATCTCCCAGATTGCAGTCAGTGTCTTCGGTAAGAATATTTTCTACTACACCTTCCAGATCGCAACGATGGGCATTCTTATCATAGCAGGTAACACGGCTTTTGCAGATTTTCCCCGTCTGTCTTCTGTACTGGCGCGTGATGGTTACATGCCGCACCAGTTTACATACCGCGGCGATAGACTGGCGTTTACCACCGGCATTGTCGCGCTAGGTGCAATCGCTGCCGCACTGGTTTTACTGTTCAAGGGCAATGTAAATAATTTGATTCATCTGTACGCAATCGGTGTCTTTCTAGCATTCAGTATGTCAAGTACAGGGATGACGGTTCATTGGTGGCGGACGAGAGGTAAGGGATGGAAAGTCCGTATTTTTATCAACGGTCTGGCAGCTATACTCACCACCAGTACACTGATAATTGTAGCGGTGACCAAGTTTGCACTGGGTGGTTGGATTATCATCGTCATGGTCCCCTGTTTCGTAGCGGCTTTTCTCCTTATTCACCGACATTATGACAATGTCGCTGAGCAATTAAGAATCTCTCCCGACCAACTCCCACAGCAGACTATCAAAGAGTTTGCGATACTGCCAATCGATGATGTCAATGCGGCGTCACTCAGAGCTATGGCTTTTGCACGGACTATCTCTTCTGAAATTGTGGTAATAAATATTTCCATTGATGCAGAGCGTGCCGCTAAAATTAAGGCTAAGATGGAGAGATACGCACCCGATTTAAAACTCATTGTTATCGAATCACCGACACGTGCTTTTGTGCAACCCCTTATGAACTATGTTGAGGCAGTACATGAACAGATGCCAAACACTTTTGTAACGATCATTCTGCCAGAATTCATCACTGCAAATTGGTGGGAAAGATACCTGCACAACCGAACCGCAGAAGGTCTACGTCGCGCTTTCGAAAAGCATGCCAACGTAACATTGGTAATGGTGCCTTATCTACTCACGAAATAGGGAGATTGGATGCCAGAGTCTAGGCTGCATCCAGTATTCAAGTATTTTTGAACGTAGTCTATTATTGGCACGTCGACGAAGATATAAGAATCTCCTTTTCCTGAGTCCGTCAGATACGCCTACACCTATTTTGACTTGAAAGTTACTGCTACTCCGGAAGGTGTAGACATCAAAGGTTACCTACCACTGGATAAGCATCGGGATGACAGTTAAGTACTGCGTAGATTTGACTAGTGATACTTGCTGAGAATATATTACACTTGCATTGGTGAAAAATAGTAATATTAAAGCAAAGCCACACGTTATAAGAGAGGAGTTCAAGTATGGTCAACGACATACAAGCAGATAAAGTCATAGCAGGAATGGATGTGATTAAATGGCAAAAACTGACATGGATCGATATTAAACAGCCTAGTAAGGAAGCAATACAATATATCACTAATAATTATTCTTTTCACCCGCTCAACCTTGAAGATAGTTTAAGCACAATTCATTCACCGAAAATTGATGAATACGAAGATTACATTTTTGTAATCTTACATTTCCCAGTCTTGGATAAAGCTAGGCGAATAACTATCCCCAGCCAGGTAGCTATTTTTGTTGGAAAAGATTTTCTTGTGAGCATCCATTCAGGAAACCTAGAACCTCTCAATAATTTATCAATTACCTGTCATGGCGATGACAAGGTTTGTAATGATTATCTGGGAAAAGATTCTTGTTATTTGCTGTATCGCATTGCAAATGCTCTGGTGGATTATTGTTTCCCAATTGTTGATGGTAGCCTATCCAATTTAGATAAAATAGAAGACAAGGTATCCGATCCTAAATCGGATATATCGCAAGAGATCTTAATACTTCGCCGCAATATCGCTGCCCAACGCCGTATTATTAGGATGATGAGAGACGTTATAGCTCGATTAGAACCCAAATTGCATCGTTATACCGAAGCCGACCTTAAAGCGTATTTTGATGATCTTAACGACCATCTGGATCATCTCTGGAATGACATCGAGGAATGTCATGAGACCATTGAAATTCATAAAGATAACTATTCGCTCCTCAGACAAGAAAGGAGTAACAAGATTATGACAGTACTCACGATACTGTTTACAATCAGTTTGCCCGCTACTATACTCTCAACCTTTTTCGGCATGCATGTTAACATTCCCTGGGGTTCGGAGTCGGGAGGTTGGGTAGGCCCACTAGGAACCTACACGGCATTTATCATTATAGTAGTTGTGTCATTTCTTTTGGCGTTAGCAATGTTTTTGTTTTTCCGCCGCCGGCGATGGCTATAAAACATACCAGTAAACCCGTAATCATTATCACTTCAAACTCAGGTCACATAAAAGTAGTTTCTTCCAATTAAAAGAAATTAAACTGCCGACCCATTCAAAGATTAACAAGATTCCCATCCCAAAGACGCCTACTATTAGTAAATCTTTAATATTTTATTGTTTGACTGGCCGTAATATAAAGTAAGAAAGAACAAAGATGTAAATAATACGGGTCGACATGCCAATTTGATGGGCAATCAAATTACCCCAATGTGGTTCATATACCAAGTTTATAAGTAGAAAGAAATTGATTGCCGAGAGAGCTATTGCGATGAACCAAAACCACATTGCTCTTCTCATTAAAATATTGCTGAAAAACGGTTTTCTTTCCGGTGAGGATTTTATTGAGGTATTTGTGATGCCGATGTCTACATGGACATATTAGTGAAGATTTTGTAAATCGTTCAACCCATACGTCTATGCCAATAACTGCAATCCCAGAAGGCAGAAATAGTTGGGTATGGTGAGATGGAGTAGGGATGAAATCACATCTTCAATATTTTCTGCAGGGCTTTATCCTGTGCTGGTGTAGAATCCATCTACACGAGAAACACGGCGATTAGATTTACTGGAATGGATAGATTCAACGATTCTTTAGTACTTCGAAGCTCCGATTTCTTCCATCTTGCCGTTGATAATAAATATCACGCGTTCGCAGATATTAGTGACCCTGTCGGCACTACGCTCCAGATTATGTGCAACCCAAATTAGACGTGTTGCCCGGGTGATAGTCTTAGGATCTTCTGACATAAAGAATAGCAGCTCTCGAAACACCTGGTCATAGAGGTTGTCAATGAGATCGTCTTCTCCTATAATCGCTTTGGCTGATTCAGCATCGCGTTTGATAAAGGCATCCAAGCTGCGATTCAACATATCGATAGTCTTTTCTGCCATGTGAGGAATATCAATCAATGGTTTTAGAGACGGCTCATTGCCAATCATGATGGCAACCCTGGCGTTACCTTCTGCATAGTCGCCGATGCGTTCCAATTCGGTGATAATATTGAGCACAGAGATGATGGTGCGCAGGTCACTAGCCATTGGTTGCTGGGTGGCAATCAACTGAACACATTTCTCCTCGATCTCAAAACGCTTTTGATTTATTTCCTGATCGTCGTTAATAATTTGCTGTGCTAGTTTCAAATCGCGATTCTGCAAAGCTTCAATAGCCCGCACAATCGCTTTACTCACCATACTGCCCATGACTAGGATATCATCCTGTATTTCCCGGAGTTTCTTATGAAAGCTTGTTCTGATTTCCATTACTTCCCTCCTGTATTATATTATCCAAAACGACCAGTAATGTAGTCTTCGGTCCTCTTTTCCCTGGGGTTGGTGAAGATTTGGGATGTCGAACCATATTCCACCAATTCACCGGCTTTATCTGGTGCCATCATAAAAAAGACAGCCATATCAGAGACTCTTGCTGCCTGTTGCATATTGTGGGTAACGATGACAATCGTATATTGTTCTGCCAGATTTCTCATTAAATCCTCGATTTTAAGTGTAGATGCAGGGTCAAGGGCACTGCACGGCTCGTCCAATAATATTATTTCTGGTTCCACTGCTATTGCCCGGGCGATGCAGAGGCGCTGTTGCTGTCCGCCGGAGAGAGATGCCCCGGACTGATTCAGTTTATCCTTTACTTCATCCCACAAGGCGGCCCGACGCAGACTCTTTTCGACAATTTCTTCTATCTCCCAGCGTTTACTAAAGAACCGAGTCAGTTTGAGTCCAGCACCGACATTATCAAAAATCGACATCGTTGGGAAAGGCGCTGGTTTCTGAAAAACCATGCCAATACGCCGACGGAGAACAACCGGGTCAACATCTCTGGCGTAAATGTCTTTGTCATCCAGCAATACGCAGCCTTCCACGTGCCCGCCGTGCGATACTTCATGCATACGATTAAGACACCTGATAAAAGTAGATTTGCCACAACCTGAAGGCCCGATAATAGATGTGATTGCCCGTGACTTGATAGTTAAACTGACATGTTTAATGGCCAGAGCGTTCCCATACCAGGCGCTCAAATCCTGAACCTCTAGAATACCTTTTTGGTCCTTATGTTGATTGTGAGTGGTTTCCAGTTTTGGCAGTATATTTTCGTTAACCAGGTTATTTATCGTCATCATGTTTACCTTTCCTGAATTATTTCTTGGTATTTATATATGTTTGCGGTTGCTAATCCAACGCACCAGAATACTTATTCCCAGAACCAGTAATATCAGGAGAAAGGCTCCCGCCCACGCCTGTTGCTGCTGGTCACGATAAGGGGACAAAGCGTAATGATATATCTGAAGAGGCAACGCTCCAATTGGTTTCAGGAGTCCTTGCACGCCAAACTGGCTACCGAGCGCTGTAAATATCAGCGGTGCTGTTTCCCCGGCAATTCGGGCGACTGCCAGCATGATGCCAGTCATAATTCCGGTAAGAGCGCCGGGTATGATTACTCCCACCACTGCACGCCATCTGGTAATACCTAGCGCTAGTGCGGCCTCCCTCATGGAATTCGGGACCAAACGCAGTGACTCTTCAGCGGTTCGGGCGACAATAGGAACCATGATAATAGCTAATGCCACCCCTGCCGATATAGCGGAGTAAGAGTGCATCGGTTGGACTACAATGGCGTAGGCGAATACACCGACCACGATCGAGGGTATGCCTGCCAGAATATCCGCTGCAAACCGAACGGCGGTTGCAACCTTCGGATTGGCGAACTCAGACACAAAAATACCTGCCATCAATCCCACTGGGATAGCCAGCACCGAACCCAATATTACCAGGATAAAGGTGCCGAATATCTCATTACGCATTCCGCCCCCGACTTCACCTACGGGCTTGGCGGCACTGATTAGAAAATTGATATTCATAGCGCCGATACCTCGTGCCAGCGTGTAGCCGAGAATCAGCGCTAGCATAATAATCGCCGAAGCTGCGGCAATGCCGCAGAGCCCGAGCATTATCCGGTTTAACCATTTTCGGCGTAAATATACTCGTTCAGACATCTTTACTCCATTGTTCCTTTCACTGCAGTCATGCGCCAGAGCAGCACACGCGCAATAACATTAACCACCAGTGTAATGCCAAAAAGTATCAGCGCCAGTTCCATCAGACTCCCAACAAAAACTCCGCTGGAAGCTTCACTGAATTCATTGGCGATTTTGCTGGCAATAGTGCTGCCGGGTGAGAATAAAGAGGAGCTTATAGTGTACGAGTTGCCGATGACCATGGTTACCGCCATCGTTTCCCCTAGAGCGCGACCTAAACCTAAAATAACGGCGCCAACCAATCCAGAGCGGCAATTGGGAAGCACAGACTGACGGATCATCTCCCATCTGGTTGATCCCAGCGCGAGCATCGCTTCCCGCTGCTGGTCAGGGACAGCCCGCATGGCGTCCCGGCTCATCGCCGTGATAATCGGTAGGACCATAATGGCAAGAATAATACCGGCTGCAAGGAAACCAACACCGAACGGCGGACCCTGGAATAATGGCAGGAATCCCAACTTGCTGCCGAACCAACTTTCGATGGGTTTTCTGACAAATGGTACCAGTACAAACAAACCCCATAATCCGATAATCACGCTCGGAATAGCCGCAAGCATTTCAATAACAAAAGAAGCAGGACCTCTTAACCATAATGGCGCCAGTTCAACCAGAAAAATGGCTGCCCCAAGGCTGAGCGGTACGGCAATCAATAAACCGATAGCTGAGCTTAATAATGTCCCGAAAATAGCCGGAAGGGCTCCAAATACGCTCCGTACTGCATCCCAAGATGAATTGCCGATAAAGGAAAACCCAAATTTATTTATCGCCGGCATCGCATTTATCGCTAGGACAATAACCAGGCTTAAGAGGATTCCGACGATTATCATGGCAAAAATTAATGTTGAGTTGGAGAAAATTTTATCAGCAAAGTGGGTGCTTGGGTTATATCTCCAGCTTCTCGCCTTCATCAGCGATTTTGCTTCGGGTCCGTTGTCATTTATCAATCTCAAACTATTTTCCTTCATAAATGGGAAATGCGGGCGGTTTTATCCGTCCTACATTTCCGCGGGCGATTTATATTCTTTCCGTTTGTTATTTAACGACTCAATAATGGTTGCCCCTGGTATTTCATCGATAGTATCTCATTTTCCGCTTTGGTCACGGCGCTGGTCGGCAATGTGGGGTAATTGAGAGCATTAGCATACTGCTGGCCGTTATGAATTGCCCACCAGAGGACATTTGCCAGTTCCTGTCCCTTGGTCTTGTCAGTCTGGTTGACATAGGCCAATATCCAGGTAAACCCGACAATCGGATAAGCCTGCGCATTAGAAGAGTTTGTAATCATGATTTTCATGTCATCCGGCAGAGCTATTCCTTCTGCAGCGGCACTGGCAGAAGCCATCGTAGGTACGATGAAGTTACCCGAGGAGTTCTTGAGCTGAGCATAAGTGATGTTATTGGTTATTGCGTAAGCAAGCTCGACATAGCCAATTGAATTCGGGGTCTGTTGTACCAGTCCGGCGACACCGGCGCTTTGTGCTCCACCTAAACCGGTAGGCCAGTTTACTGAATTTGCGTTGCCTACTTTACTACTCCAATCCGGGCTTATTTTTGATAAATAGTTGGTAAAGATATACGTAGTCCCAGAACCATCGGAGCGATGCACTACCGCGATGGTTGCATCTGGGAGGTTCAGGCCGGAATTGGTGGCGGTTATTTGCGGGTCATTCCATTTGGTTATTGTGCCTAGATAGATGCCCGCCAGGACTTCGCCCGTGAGCTTCAGCTGTTGGTTGCCAATACCGGATATATTGTAAGCTATAGCCACAGGTCCGATGGTCATCGGGATATGCAGAATTGGCCCCGAGGCATTCTGTGCTGCTGTTACCTGAGCCTCGGACATGATGCCGTCGCTAGCCCCGAAGTCAACGGTGCCGTTGGTTATTTGCGTGATGCCGCTGCCTGAGCCAACCGCTTGATAATTGATTTGTATGCCAGTGATTTTGTAATACTGGTCGAACCATTTGGAGTACAGGGGACCAGGGAAGGTCGCGCCGGCACCATTCAAGCCAACGAATTGTGTGATCGTTGTCAAAGGCGTGGGTGAA
>CAIWXV010000129.1 GCA_903916765.1 uncultured Dehalococcoidia bacterium
AATATAAGAGGGGTATCTTGGAGATACTTTTGAAGACAGTGAAAGCGGGCAAGGGGCTTTTTGAGGAGGTACCTTCTACTCATATCGGCGATAGATTACTGCGCCGGTTGAGAAGGCCCCCGAATTTCCTGGTAGTCTTTTACAGAAAGATGGTCCGTTTTGTTATGGGGAGTGTCCATCGTTAGCTTTTTTAATATAATTATTACATTGTATTTTAGAGTATACTGAAATAATGGAATTCCAGAAGATTCTCGTCCCGGTTGTCGGTACGGAAACCGACATTGAAACAATCAAACTGGCCTGTCGCTTAGCGAAGAAAGACAAGTCCAAGATTCTTGCTGTTTATATTATTCCGATTGTGCATTCACTGCCGTTGGATGCCGAAGTGAGTGTCGAAGTCAAAGAAGCCGAAGAGATACTGGATTCCGCAGGGAAAATTGCTCTGAAATACGGCTTCGAAATTGAAACCGACCTCCTTCAGGCGCGTAATATCGGGCCGAGTATCATCGATGAAGCCGTAGAACGCAAAGTGGACCTTATTGTGATGGGCGTATCTTACAAACAGCATTTCGGGCAATACAGTCTGGGGAATGTCACACCTTATGTTCTCAAGAATGCACCCTGCCGTGTTATACTATATCAGCAATACCAATCTGAGTGAGAGTGACGTATGAAAGTAGTCATTATGGGCTGTGGTCGCGTAGGGGCTCAACTTGCCGAGCAATTGGATGCCGCAGGTCATAGCGTTATCATCTTGGACATGAATTCTTACAGTTTTCGTAGGTTGCCCCCGACCTATAAGGGTAAAGCCATAGTTGGCAATGGCATCGATATGGAAGCTCTGAAAAGAGCTGGTATCGAGTCGGCGGAAGTTTTTGTTGCTGTAACTCAGGGAGACAATCGGAACATTATGGCGGCGCAAATTGCCAAGCGCATGTTCAATGTGCCGAGGGTGATTTGCCGCATTTATGACCCGTTACGTCAGGAGCTCTTTCAAACCATGGGCTTAGAGGCTATCAGCCCGACAACCATTTTCGCAGACCTCCTGAGAAAGCGAATCGAGAGCTGAGGAGTTTATAACTATGTACATAATCATCATTGGTGGTGGAAGGGTTGGTTACTATCTCTCGAAAGCACTTCTGAATGAAGGACATGAAATCCTGTTAATCGAGAAAAACCCTGCTGTTTGCGATACTATCAATGATGAATTGGGTAGTGTTTGTCTGCGTGGCGATGGCTGTGAAGTGTCGACGCTTAATGAAGCCGGCACGAGCAGAGCCGATATGCTCGTTGCGGTAACTGCTGACGATGAAGATAATCTGGTTGCCTGCCAGCTTGCCAAGTATAAGTTTAAAGTACCGCACACTATCGCCCGTACCAGAAATCCGAAAAATGAAGAACTTTTCAAGAAGCTCGGTATCGATGTAACTATCAGTAGCACCAACATTATTCTTGAACATATTACCGAGGAAGTCCCAACCCATCCGGTAACCCATCTAATGGAAATCCGGGATAGAGGACTGGAAATTGTTGAAGTAAGAGTACCGGCTGATTGTCCCAGTGTCGGCAGAACCGTCAAAGACATCATTTTGCCGACAGGTAGTATGCTATCTTTGATAGTTCGTAAGTCTCAAAAACCCGTTGTCCCTACTGCTGCCACTATTTTAATGGCGGATGACCAGATAATAGCGGTCACTACTTCCCAAACTGAGGAAGCGTTACGCGCGGCACTCATGGGCGAATAGATTGACAGAATCCTCCCCTTATCATTCTACTTTCTACAATAATTGTCGGCGTTTTTATATTCATTGCGTATCAGTCTCCAAGGTCAGTCATCACGGCTCCAATAACTTCTCCAGTCTGGAGTTTTCGTCGGTAGTGAATCCACAGTTGGCGGTTATTTCAGTGGGTACGGATAACGATTACGGCCATCCCGCCGCGGAAACATTGGAAAGACGGATGAATAGAATCGTCTCAGATAAAATTTACCGTACTGACGAGAATGGCACCATTGAGTTAATCACGAATGGGGAAAGATTGTGGGTTAAGACGGAGAGAAAATAATAAAGCTCCGGGATCGGTTGACTGCAATTCAAGGGCTTTAAGTAATGTGGCGTTTAGTTTTTGTTATCGTTTATAAAGTCTCTCTCGTTCGTGCCCAGAGATAAGCATATCTACCTCTCTCTGTCATCGCCGACCACTTTAGACGGAACAAGATTTTCTGTACTAAATCTCTCATCGTCCTGACACCTCCTTTTTCCCGATTTCAAGATACAGGCGAGACGAATAACGTAGCATAAATATTCCCGCTTGAGTCATAAATATTTTCTTAAAGTTTTCGCCTCATTCCTACTAATTGAAACGAATTTCCAGCAGAAAAGTTAGGCTGGGAGGTTCGTCCTTCTTCAGCAGAAGGACTCCGGAAGGCAATAATCGGTAGTGGAGTAAAGGGGAGGTAGGCAAGGTAAGCGAGGACTCCCGCCCTCGCGCCGCCGAAAAATAAAAATTTCCCTTCCCTAATCAGGGAAGTGGTCAGGGGATAGGGCACGGCGTTCTGATTATAGTGGTGCGTCCTTGCAATGACGGGCCGGTTTTAATAAGAACATTTGTGCTAAAATAGTGGCACTATGGGAAGCCGCACGATTATGCATGTCGACCTAGATGCCTTCTTTGTGTCTGTAGAGCAGGTATTCCGTCCTGAGTTGAAAGGGAAACCAGTGGTTGTCGGCGGCAAACCCGATTGCCGTGGCGTGGTTGCTGCCGCTTCTTATGAAGCCCGTGCCTTCGGTTTGCACTCCGGTATGCCTTTAGCTACGGCAGTACGACTTTGTCCGCAAGCCATCTTCATCGAAGGAAATTTCTCCAGATACCGCGATGCCTCTGAGAAATTCATGACGATTTTGTCTGATTTTTCACCCTTCATCGAACCGATGGGGCTGGACGAAGCATATCTTGATGTCACTGGCTTCGAATCTTTACACGGCACCATCCGGCAAATGGCATTGGCAATCAAACAGCGTGTTAAAAACGAATTGGGAGTGGTTGCTTCCATCGGCATTGCTCCCTGCAAAGTAGTGGCGAAGGTCGCCTCCGATTTCTCCAAACCCGATGGTCTGGTCGAAGTTTCCGCCGGACAGGAATCCTCTTTTCTAGCGCCACTCCCCATTGGTGACCTGCCCGGTGTCGGTAAGAAAACAGAACAGGTTCTGAAAGGTTTAGGTATCAAAACCATCGGTCGACTGGCGGGTATGCCCCAAAATGCTCTGAAAAGTCGTTTTGGCGTCTTCGGCGAGATACTACACTGTTTTGCAAACGGCATCGACGAGAGAAAAGTATTGCCACCTGGTGCCGCTAAATCCATCAGTCGGGAAACCACTTTCCCGAAGGATACTCGTGATTTGGCGTTTCTGGAAGCGACGTTGCGCTATCTCAGTGAAAGAGTCGGTGCCGAGCTAAGGGAGCAGGCTAAACAGGCAAAATGTGTTTCGATGAAACTCAGGTATGCCGATTTCACTACTATCACGCGTAGTAAGTCCTTACCTCAACCGTTTGATGCCGACCAGACAATTTTCGGTGCCGGCACAGAATTGCTCCATCGTGCGTTAATGTCGGATAAACAACTGGTACGACTGGTTGGTATCAGTGTTTCCAATCTAATGGAGACGGGGAAACAGCTTCCATTACTCGATAATTCCGTTCAGAGATTGGAGAAATTGAGTCAGGCAATTGACCGTATCCGGCTCAAGTACGGTTTCACCGCCATCCAGACTGGCAGAACATTCTGCCTCAAAGACCTCTTCCCCTCACAACTTGTCATACTGAGCGAAGCGAATGTATCTCTGGGTGGGGAAGGGTATCTAGTTTCTTGACACAAATCCCATTCGGCAGTATCATTTGGCATAATCTCGTTTGGAGTAAAAAATGAGCATATCGATTATCATCGGTGGCTTGTTTTCACTTGTCTGCTTAATTAGGGCTTTTAGTTTCCTGCGTCACAAGCGCCTTATCGATGACCTTCCCACTTCAAAAACGTTGGGTGTGTTTATCGGTCTGGTAGAGCTTAAAGGCACGGCGGAAAGTGAAGCGCTTCTGACCAGTTATCTGTCGGAAATCTCTTGCGTACTCTACAAATGGAAAGTCGATGAGCACTGGTCCAGAACGGTTGTCACTACAGGCCCCAAGGGTGTCCCGACGACCCGCCACGAGAGCGGTTGGAAAACTGTAGCACAGGGCGGGCAATCTGCCCCGTTCTATCTTAAGGACGAGTCCGGCGTTGTCCGCATTATTCCGGAAGGGGCGGAAATCGAAGATAAAGAGGTGTTCGATAAAACCTGTAAGCGCACCGACCCGCTGTATTTTACCAAATGCCCCCAGAATGAAATCGCTAATTCCGACCATCAGAGGCGTTTTCATGAGACCGCTATTCCTCTTCATGCCAATTTATATGTTATGGGACAAGCGCGGGAACGACCGGATGTCGTTGCGGCGGAACTCGCCCGAGATAAGAAATCACCGATCTTTCTCATTTCCACCCGTACCGAAAAACAGGTCAGTTACAGTCACGGTCGCTGGCTTTGGTTCTGGCTGGTTCTGGGATTACTCTCGGCTATCGGTGGCATATTGGTGGGAAATCTTGTTTTGAAACCCATTACACCGGTGGGTGGGCAATGGTATGCAGTTGCAATCGTTGGCTTTCTTTCCGTTATGGCTCTGGGTTGGGTATGGGCGGTCTATAACAGCCTTGTCGGTCTTCTCCAGCGTGTGAGGCAGGGTTGGTCGCAGGTAGGTATTCAGTTGAAGCGCCGGAATGACCTCATCTCTAATCTGGTACAGGTTGTCGAGGGATACAGCACGCATGAGCGCGAATTGCAGGAACTTGTTGCGAAATTGCGACAGCAAACAGTCGCTACTCCAACCGGTGTGCAAGGTCCCGATTATGCTGGTGTTATGCCGGCTTTGCGTGTTACTGTCGAGCGCTATCCCGATTTGAAAGCCGGTGAATTATTCTTGAAACTTCAAAAGGAACTTGTCGGTACGGAAGAGCGTATTGCCCTAGCGCGTGATTATTTTAACGGCATTGCCACTTTCTATAACACCCGACTGGAGATAGTTCCGGATAGATTCCTGGCGAAGATGATGCGACTTCAACCACGCATTTTGATGACTGCCTCCGACTTTGAACGCGCCCCTGTTAAAGTTCAACTGATCTCTTAATGTCATACTGAGCGAAGCGAATGCATCTCGGGGGGCAGGGCATATCATTTTTATCCCTTTGTAAAAGGGAGCTGAAGAGGGATTTTAAGGGTGGGTCGTTGTGTAATTGCAATGGCCCCGTTTTTTAATCCTTGCAACGCACTTTTCGGACT
>CAIWXV010000130.1 GCA_903916765.1 uncultured Dehalococcoidia bacterium
CAATTGACCGTATCCGGCTCAAGTACGGTTTCACCGCCATCCAGACTGGCAGAACATTCTGCCTCAAAGACCTCTTCCCCTCACAACTTGTCATACTGAGCGAAGCGAATGTATCTCGGGGGGCAGGGCATATCATTTTTCTCCCTTTGTAAAAGGGAGCTGAGCATTTTGATTACTGCCTCCGAAGAGGGATTTTAAGGGTGGGTCGTTGTGTAATTGCAATGGCCCCGTTTTTTAATCCTTGCAACGCACTTTTCGGACTAAGCAGGCCTCCAATACCCTCAAAAGTACACTTCTTCACCAAAATATGCTTTAATATATATTTGTTGTACTAATACGGAGGACTTATAGCAATGGCTACTTTGGAACTAAAAGCAACTAAACGCCACATTGAGGGCAAGAAGGTTAAAGAACTGCGCAATAAGGGCATTACTCCGGTGCATCTCTTCGGACCCAATGTGGAGTCTTTAACAATACAGTGCGATACTGCCAGTCTGAGGAACATTCTGGCAGAAGCGGGTCATACTCGCCTCGTCACTCTCAAGCTAGGGCACGAAAAAACCCCTAGGACCGTCATGATTCGTGAAGTTCAAATCGACAATTTTAGGGGCGGTTTACTTCACGTCGATTTCTATCAGGTGAAGCTAACAGAGGAAATTAAAGTCAACGTACCCATTATCCTTGTTGGTGATTCTGCCGCCGCTAAGATGAAAGGCAATTCACTGGTACAGGAATTGAACGAACTGACAGTCCAATGCTTACCTGCTAATATCCCGAACACCGTTGAGGTTGATGTTGCACCGCTCGTTACACCCGACCAGTTAATCCGTGTCAAAGACCTGCCGGCTATCAAAGACGTTACCATCGTCAATGACCCAAGTGTCGTCGTGGCGAGAATTGCGATTGAAGTAGTCGAAGTGGTTGAAAAACCGCCGGTGGCTGAGGAAGAAGGCGCTGAGGCAGCGGCTGAAGAGGGTGCTGCTCCTGCCGAAGGTGAGAAGAAAGAAGCTCCGGTTAAGGCTGAAAAGAAGGAGTAACTTCGAATTTTATATTAGTTCTCATGGGTGGCGGAATACTTGTTTTCTACTACGACACCGATTATAATCGTGCCCATCGAGAAGAGGAGATTTTCAGATGCCATCATATGCTTATTTAAAGAAAAAATTTATCCCGCTGGAAGAGGCCAAAATTAGCGTCATGACCAATTTTGCCCATTATGGCACCGGCGTTTTTGAGGGTATTCGTGGTAACTGGAATCAAAACCGTAAACAGCTCTACCTCTTTCGTTTGAAAGAGCATTACGAAAGACTGATGAGCGGTTGCCGCGTCCTCAGTATCGACCTGCCTTATACGGTCGACGAACTCTGTAAATTGACTGTTAAACTGACGGCGAAAAGTCAGTTGAAAGAAGATGTCTATGTCCGTCCCGTCGCCTACAAAAGTTCCGAGGCGCTGGGAGTAAGACTCCACAATCTTGAAAACGATTTCTTCGCTTTTGTTTTTCCTTGGGGTCGTTATCTCGATACTGACCGAGCGCGTTGCAGTGTCTCTTCTTGGCGTTTCCCCACTGAGGTACCGCGGGCTAAACTCACCGGATTATACATCACCAATGCCCTCGCTAAGACTGAGGCGGTGGGGAACGGTTTCGATGAGGCTATTATGCTCACCCCTGGTGGTTATGTCGCTGAGGGGAGTGGTGAAAATATCTTCCTGGTTGTCGACGGCAAACTGGTAACCCCGCCGGCTTCGGATGGCATTCTTATCGGGATTACTCGTGACACGATAATAAAGCTGGCGAAAAATGAACTTGGCATCGAGACGGTGGAAAGACACATCAACCGGCTGGAGCTTTATAACGCCGAGGAAATTTTTATTACTGGTACTGCCGCTCATGTCACTCCGGTCTCTGAAATCGACCGCCGTATGATTGCCGATGGGGAAATCGGTAAGGTAACCGCTAAGTTGCAGAAGCTTTACCACAACGTCATTTTGGGCAAGAACAAGAAATATTCTGACTGGTGTACACCGGTATATACGAAGTAAACCTTTACGGAGGCTGGAATGATAGTCAATGAGTTTGTTACAGGGCTCATCGTCTTCATCATTGGCTACTTGCTCGGCTCTATCCCTACTGCTTACATCACCACCCGGTTGAAAACCGGTAAAGACATCCGCAAACTCGGTGGCGGTAATGTCGGCGGCTTGAACACCTTTAGAGAAGTAGGGGTCCTTGCGGCGATTATTGTCACGATTGTCGATATCGGTAAAGGCGCCGCCGCCGTTGCTATCGTTCACTGGGGAATGCATTTAGACCAGCCATATGTTCTGACAGCGGCACTCGCTGCCGTCATTGGGCACAACTGGATGGTCTGGCTGAAGTTCAGTGGCGGGAAAGGCATGGGTGCTAGCGTCGGAGCACTGGCAGTTATCCTTCCCATTTATGGCTACTCTATCGAACTGGCAATCTTCATTGGTATTATTCTGGTACCCTTGCTCTTGACGCGCAATGTCGCTCTGTCAATGGGCATTGGTTTAGTAGCCTTGCCTTTCATCTGTTGGCTGGGGATGCATTCGGGAATGTTCGTCATCTGGTCGGTAGTCCTGGGGTTAATCATTGCCGGTAAATTTATGCCTACTGCTATCAAAGCGCTTGCCAAAACCACCGGTATCAAGGACTTTATTAAAGGTCACTAGATAGTATTCCCTCTCCCCTTTGCTAAGATAAACACATTGAGCCGAATTCTAAACGAATTCGGCTCAATTCATTATCAGAACTTAATCGTTGGTTTTTAACTCTTGACCGCGTTCAGTTTTTTTATCAGACGTGACTTACGTCGGGAAGCATTATTGGGATGAAGGTTCCCTCTCGATGCTGCCTTATCTAGTGTACTGCTCGCCGCTAATACTACTTTTCGCGCTTCATCGCCTTTCCCTGTGGAGATAAGCTTCTCTGCCTGAGTGATTTTCGTTTTACAGAGAGAACGCACGGATTTATTACGTTGTGTCCGTTTTGCGTCGGTTCTTACTTGTTTTTTAGATGATTCTAAGTTAGGCAATCTATTCCTCCTGTATCGATATCTATTTAGTAACCATTTTCGAAAGGATTGTCAATCTCATCACTGCGACGGTGGCGCGGGTTTAATGGGAGTCCCTTCACTTATCCGTGCTACATTTATCACTCCCCTGACACCCTCAATCCTCGATAGAACGCGGCTTAATTGCCCCAGGTCTTCTATATCCAGAGTGATGGTGAAAGACGTCTTCTGGTCGGGCTTATTCGCCACGTTCATACTGGCGATATTCACTTTTTCGGCGGCTACTACGGCGGTAATATCCCGTGCCAGCCCCATTCTATCCCAGGCATCGACTTCCACTGTGACCGGATAGATATGGTCGGCTTGTCCCCATTGTACGGGGATGAGCCGTTCCTTTTCTTCTTCGTTAACGATGTTAATGCAGTCTTTCCGATGGATACTGATACCGCGACTGCGTGTTACAAATCCGATTATCGCATCTCCGGGCACTGGATTGCAACATTGAGCCAGGTTTGTCAGCATCTCGCCTACGCCTAGGACCTTAATCGACGATACCGGCTTTTTGGGTTGTGCTGTTTCGGTAGTCTTGACCTCAGTCGGCTGTTCCGGTGACAATCTCGCTGCAATTTGTTGAGTCGTAACCCCACCATAGCCGATTGCATCGTAGAACTCATCGAGAGTTTCGTAGTTGAATAGCTCTGCTAGTTTATTGCGTTCGGTGAATTTGATGCCGAGGTGCCGCATAAACTTCTCTAAAATTTCCCGCCCGCGCTCGATGTTCTCGGTTCTCTCTTGCTTGGTGAACCATTGCCTTATCTTGCCACGCGCATGAGTTGTCTTTACGAAGCCCAGATTGAGATTGAGCCAGTCTCGGCTCGGTCCTCTGTGGACTTTACTGGCTAAAATCTCGACAATATCGCCGTTATGCAGTTCATGGTTGAGTGGTACCAGTTTGCCGTTGACCTTTGCGCCGATACACCGGTGTCCTAGGTCGGTGTGAATCCGGTAGGCAAAATCGAGTGGCGTAGCGCCTTTGGGCAGGTCTTTGACCTCTCCTTTTGGTGTATAAACGAATACCTGGTCGCTGAAAACATCGGTTCTGACCGATTCCAGAAATTCCTCCGCTCCGCTCAATTCGCGGTGCCAGTCGATTAACTGACGTAACCACCCCATCCCGCTCTCGAGGCCGGAGTCTTTTTTACTCCCCTCTTTGTAACGCCAGTGGACTGCCATACCGTATTCGGCAACGTGATGCATTTCACGAGTACGTATTTGTACCTCTAAGGGCATTGTACCCTCACACATCACTGTGGTGTGAAGCGACTGATAGCCGTTCATTTTTGGATTGGCGATATAATCGTTGAACTGCTCCGGTATCGGACGCCACAGGTTGTGGACGATGCCCAGTGCTCTGTAGCATTCGTTTACGGTATCGACAATAACCCGCAGGGCGAGAAGGTCGTGAATATCATCGAAATCCTTACCCATTGCGGCGTATTTCTCAATCTTCTGGTAGATGCTGTAAAGGTGTTTGGCTCTGCCGGAAATTTCCGCTTTCAGCCCTACCTTTTCGAACTCCTGTTTGAGAGTCCAGGTGATATCGGCGATGAAACGCTCACGGTCGGCACGCTTGCGGGCAATCGATGCGGCGACACGGCGGTATTCTTCGGGTTCCAGATAACGGAACGAGAGGTCTTCCAATTGCCACTTTAGTTCCCAGATGCCCAGTCGGTGCGCCAGCGGTGCGTAAATTTCCAGTGTTTCACGGGCGATTCTCTTCTGTCTTTCCGGTTCCAACGCCTGCAAAGTGCGCATATTGTGCAGTCGGTCGGCCAGCTTGATGAAGACGACTCTGAGGTCTTCTGCCATTGCCACCAGCATCTTCCTCAGGTTTTCTGCTTGATTGGAGCTGCTCAGAGCACTGCCTCGCTTTGTGGTCTCAGCGGTTGTCTGCAGGGTCAATTTACCCAGTTTGGTAGTGGCTTCCACCAGCTTGCCGATTTCAGCTCCGAACTTCTCGACAATTTCACTGTTGGGGATACCACAGTTTTCCTCGACGTCGTGCAGTAATGCGGCGGCAAGCGAGCTGGCATCGAGTTGAAGATTTACCAGGATAAGAGCGACGTGCAGCGGATGCTCGATATAAGGCTCGCCGGATTTGCGTGTTTGCCCCTCGTGAGCCTTGAGGGCAAATTCATAAGCACGCTCGATTACCGCTACCTTTTCGGCTGGTAAATATGCTTTTGCTTTCTCGATTAATTCTTCAGCCGCCATGCTCCACTCCGCCTTGTCAGGTTCGTAAATTTAGTATAACCCAAGCATCCAGTCAATACAAAAGAATCTTGTCTCCATTCTGGCCATCGCCAGAATGGAGACATACCCCTCATTGTCTTTGCGAGCCATCGATGCAATCGAGGCGCGACAATCCGACGCCACAGTGTCGTACTTAGGACATCTTAAGTGAGCTAATGTATAAGCCCTATTGTCATCCCGACGAACATCGGGATCCAGTAAACATGTGCCAGGGTAGAAACTAAGGAGCGGGTCGTTGTGTAATTAGAGGTTAGAGATACATATAAACTTTGTAATTATACTTTATTCTCTCTTTACAATCGCAACACAAATAATGTATTCTAGCGTTAAGACTGTAAAGAGGTGACTTTATTGTATAGCGCACCGAGAGGTACCGCCGACATTCTCCCCGAAGAACAAGCCTACTGGCGTTACATCGAGCAGAAGGCGGCTCATATTTGCCAGCTTTACGGCTATGAGCGCATCGATGCGCCTATTTTCGAAGATACCCGGCTTTTCATCAAGGGTACAGGCGAGACCACGGACATCGTTCAGAAAGAGATGTACACCTTCGATGACCGGAGCGGTAACAGCCTGACCCTGAAACCGGAAGGGAC
>CAIWXV010000131.1 GCA_903916765.1 uncultured Dehalococcoidia bacterium
CTGAAGCTAAAAAAGCTATCGAAGAATTAAACGGTGCTGAAGTAAGCGGTAGAAACATTATTGTTAATGAATCAATCGAAAGAACAGACAGAAAAAGTAATTTCAGAGGTGGTGATAACGACCGCAGAGGTGGTGGTGGAAACAGAAGAGACAACTACAGGTAGTTTATAAAATTCCAAAACTATGAAAGGTACTGTTAAGTGGTATGACAGGGTAAAGGGTTACGGATTCCTTCAGACCGACGACAATAAGGATATTTTTATCCACCGATCTGGTTTAGAGGTTTCCCACACCGAGCTTGAGGCAGGTCAGAAAGTTGAGTTCGAAGTTGAACAGAGAGAGAAGGGACCGGTTGCCGTTAAGGTAAGAAAAATAGACTAATCTTACTTAATCAAATAGCTTAAGGGCTGCATCTTAAAAGTGCAGCCTTTTTTTTTACATTCTATTTATAATAATAAAATAACCGCAAAGGTCCCGGTGTCGGAAATGAGTCAGTAAAACTATTATTAATCAGTCTGTCTGGCTCTCTTTCGTAACACCATCGTCCCTTTGCGGTTACCAGTGTACTCTAATGGTATCCTTAACTGAATACCCCGATTTTAAACAAGTTTATAACCAGCACGGTATTCATACTGCATCAGTTTTGTTGCGGCACCATCAGTGTCATCAATGAATGTCTCAGTTTGAGGATTCCATTTGACAGTTCTTTTCAGTGAACATGCTATATTGCCAAGGTTACAAACCGTACAGCTTGAATGTCCTATTTCGACAGGAACTGCAGGATCTTTGCGCGATTTCACCGATTCGATAAAATTAACCTGATGAGGTATTCTTGTTTCGTATGGGCCATCTGTCTTCTCAGTGGAAGCCGGTGGCATAAAACTGGGATCGGAAGCATTGAAATAGCCCCTGGCAACTTCTATCCATCCTTTTTCGCCCCAGAATTTAACACCCTTGGTAAGTTTATCATCGAAAGGCTCAGATGTCATTACTGTTCCGTCGGCATACTTAAAGGCCATGAATTCTGTTCCGTCACCAATTGGCGAAGCTTCTACCGGACCATTACGGTCCATCCCAAGTCCCCACTGTGCGATATCGAACATGTGAGCTCCCCAGTCGGTTGTAAAACCTCCGCCAGTCTCTTTGTACCATCTCCATGCACCCCATATTTTCTCATCTTCAGGAGGATCGAGAGTTATTGGAGGATCGAGCTGGTTGTTGAAATGAACAGGATAAGGCAGAGAACCAAGCCACAAGTCCCAGTTGAGATCAGCAGGAATTGGTTCTTCGGCGTTGGGCGACAGAGACTGTTGCATGACCGACCAAGACTCCCGCAAAGAGATCCGGCCCCCGCCTCTCCCCGACGCCGTCCTCGCGTCCATTAAAAAGAACAAGGTCGCCCTCAAGGGCCCGGTCACCACGCCGGTCGGCACGGGCTTCCGGAGCGTCAACGTCGCCATCCGCAAGGGCTTAAATCTGTACGCCAATCTCCGCCCCTGTAAGACTTTCGCCGGCATTAAATCGCTCTATAAGAACGTTGACATCATCATGGTCCGCGAAAACACCGAAGACCTCTACGCCGGGGTCGAGTTCGAACAGGGCAAACCGGAGACGAAGAAGCTCATCGATTACATCGCCGCGAGCGGCGCGGGCAAGCTCCCCGCCGATTCCGGCATCAGCATCAAGATGCTCTCGGTCACGGGCTGCCGCAAGATTGTCAAATTCGCCTTCGACTATGCCAAAATGAACGGGCGGAAGAAGGTCACCGCCGTCCACAAGGCGAATATCATGAAATTTACCGACGGCCTTTTTCTCGAGGTCGCGCGGCAGGTTGCGA
>CAIWXV010000132.1 GCA_903916765.1 uncultured Dehalococcoidia bacterium
GGGCTATTTTTCTCTCTTGATAATGGTCGCAACCCCCTGACCGCCACCAACACACGGAGTTGCTAACCCGTAGGTCCCGCCCTCCATGTTCAGGATTCTGGCCAGAGTCCCCACCAGTCTGTTACCGCTGGCACCCAGTGGGTGACCGAGGGCAAGCGCTCCACCCTTTATATTGACTTTCTCCGGGTTGATACCCAGTTCTTTGATAGCATACAGGGGAACTACGGAGAATGCTTCGTTAATCTCCCAGAAATCGATATCTTTGACACCCAGCCCCGCTGCTTTAAGTGCTTTGTGGGCAGCAGGTACAGGTCCCATGCCCATCATAGTAGGGTCAACACCAGCCCAACCCATAGAGACGATGCTGGCTAACGGTTTCAAACCTAACTGCTTTGCCTTTTCCCGGGACATAATCATCATTGCCGTAGCACCGGCGTTCAAGGGGGAGGAATTGCCCGCTGTGATAACACCATCTGCCATATAGGCTGGTTTCAATTGCGACAGCTGTTCCAAGGTAGTATCGGGACGGATCGACTGGTCAAATTCAACCATTACCTTCTTGCCATCGGGTAACTGACCCTCTACCGGCATAATTTCACCCTTGTAATAACCATCTTTTACAGCCTTAGCGGCACGCTGATGACTGCGGAATGCCCATTTATCCATATCCTCGCGGGAGATTTTGGCAAATCTGCCAAGCTTCTCTGCCGTAAAACCCATATTCATCGTAACTTGAATCTCAACATTCTTAAACTTGGGGTCACTCATGAATCGAGGATTGATAGCAGTACCCACATCGGTTATCGGTAAGTGAGTCATATGTTCGATACCAACGGACATCACCACATCGGAAAAGCCGCACATGATTTCCATCGCACCATTGTGAATAGTGGTCATCGAAGAGCCACACTGACGGTCAACGAAATGTGAAGCAACACTATTCGGCAATTCGGCAAGAAAATGAATAAACCGTCCGCCGAAAGTAGCTTGTTCACCGATTGCCCTGGCCGAACCTACAATCAGTTCGTCAATGACTTCGGCCTTGATGCCAGTTCGCCTGACAATTGCCTTGACCAATTCAGCACCAAGGTCATCCGCACGCCAGTTATTTAAAATATCCTTCTCGGGTTCCTTAGGTCTCGAACGTGAAAAAGGTGACCTCAGGTAATCAACAATCACTACTTCTCTGAGCTGTCCCATGCTTAATCTCTCCTTTTTAATATTT
Source organism: uncultured Dehalococcoidia bacterium (assembly GCA_903916765.1). Classification (GTDB taxonomy): domain Bacteria; phylum Chloroflexota; class Dehalococcoidia; order Dehalococcoidales; family Fen-1064; genus Fen-1064. Next base: position 1,226 of record CAIWXV010000132.1, read on the forward strand.
TGTGACGAACCAGAAATTCGGCTCCGTGCCGAATCGCAAAACTGTTACTAATTACGTCCCCGTGAAAAGAGCAGGCAAATACCAAGCTGTTGGATTTGCTCCCCGCCACCAAATATACCACCTATTCTAGCATCTAACAACCACCTTTCCAACAAATGCTAAATCGTAGGTCAGAATCAATTGCCATCGGCTCGGTACGTGAAAAGGCGTATTATACACAACGAAGTCTTCTTACACTCAATGGGCGAAATGAAGAACACATGATTTGGAACCGCTGCAAATTCTTTTATCGGAATCCCGATGGAACTTACAACTAAATTCACTTGCCCATGTTCCATAATCAGACGGACAAATAACCTCACCGACTTTTGAGGAAAGGTGCTGCCTATTAGATTTCACCAGAAAGTCGTACCACGGGCAGGAATCGATAACAATTTTGAAACCATGATCGCCTTCTTTTGCCATCTTAAAAGTAAAACCTTCGATTTTCAGTCGCTCAGCGAAACAATCGAGAAGTGCTTCTAGACCGGTATCCGCCTTTTTCAATTCTTTCATTTTGCGAGCCTGCATTTTTGCCAGTACCTTCCAGACTTCGTTATCAATTTCGAGAGCAGTATCGAACTCGAACTTTTCTTCGACTTTCATAAACCAGAGCCCATCGACTGCCTCAAAACCACGGTAAAAATAATCAGCTATCTGTTTATCATTTAAATCAGCCATTTTTCACCCAATCACGCTTATAATAACACAAACTACCTCTTTATTAAGCTACTGTAACAATTCGCACGGACAGGGATTCATAGATAATGTAAAGTCATTGACAATTAGGTAGCAATGGTCTAAATTTAGTCATAGCTCTCATTCATTTTTCATTGTCTTGCATTAGGAGGTAATAATGCCGCAATCAATAGAGTACATAAAACAGATGACCGAGATAGTCTACGTAAACCTGCCAGGACCGAGCGAACCTGACGCCGGAATGAGCGGTGGGGAGTTACTACACGGGTTCTTAGCCGAGCTTTATAAGTCAGCAAGTCCGGAGTTAAAAGCCTCTGTGACCAATCTTTGTCATAGATGGAACGTCCACTACGTAGAGCACAAGGAATAATCGGTAGCTGTTCCGTCACCAAATCGCAGTGACTATATCTCATATGGGTATAGTTTCATATTGCTGTTACTTTATGTAAAGTTAGTTATTCTATCAGATTCTCCGCTTTAAGCAAAACATCGAGGAACTGTCTGAGATTCTGACAATAGACGAATCTCCCTGCATCGTCACCATAAATCTTTGCTGCTTCATCCGGATCGCGCAAAGTATAAATACTTTTCCCTTTTTCAGAAGCGTAACGTAATAAATCGATATTTTGCCTGTTTGAAAAAGCGATAGGAAAACCAGCGTCAATAACGAATTTAACATTACTCATCAATGATTGAGCCTGTGCATAAGCATCCGGGGAAATATCAGCATAGGGCTTATCAGACACCACAGTAGCACCTACCGCCCGAGCAATGTGGAAATCGATGTCATTTTCAGGAAGCACCCCTGTGATGATACCGAATCCGTGTTTTACCAGTGCACGATATAGCCTGGCACCGCTACCGGCACCAGCTACAACAAATACATTGCCATACCCGTTGCTACGCAATTCCACCCCACCGAGATAACTGCTAAAAACTGCTTTATCCATATCATAGAGTCGAGCCATCGACTTCTCATCAAGAACGTCTTCTGGAGCACCGTAGGCAAGAATATTCTCATCTTTGACAAGTATAGCAATATCACACGCCTTCATCACCAAATCGATGTCATGTAAAGAAGCAATCACTGTAACCTTCTTCTTCTGGGTCAATTGTCTCAATATAAGCATCACCTCAATGCGATGACGAGCATCGAGATGGGAGGTAGGTTCGTCCAGAACAATCAACTGCGGCTCTTGAGCCAGAGCACGCGCAAGCATCGTCTTTTGTTTCTCACCATCGCTGAGCTCTCCAAAATACCTCAGAGCAATGTTATCGGCATGCACCATTTTCAGAGCATCTAAAGCCTTTTGTGTATCCTCTACAGTGGGCTTCCCCGTGAAGCCGGTATAAGGATGTCTGCCTAACATTACAATATCATAAGCAGTCATCAATCCCGGCGAGATACTCTCAGTCAGTACTACAGCGGTTGTCTTTGCTATTTCCAGATTACTCAGACTGGAAATATTCTGCCCATTTAGATAAACTCCACCCCCAAGCGGCGCCAGCATATGAACAATCGTTTTCAGAATCGTTGATTTACCGGAACCATTAGGACCCAGTAAACATATAAACTGCCCTTTCATCGCCTCGATATTAATATCGGCGACTACTGTCTTTTTGCCATAGCCTACTCTCAAATTTTTGGTATTGAGAATCATATTGTAGTTTTCCTTCTGATTAAAAAGAAAATGACCATTGGAGCGCCAAAAATAGCGGTAGTAGCACTTACCGGTAATTCCACCGGGGCAAAAAGCATCCTTGCCAGCAAGTCACACAGGCTAGTGAGCATTGCACCTCCAAGAATCGATGCGGGGATAAGAACCCGACTATCAGAAGTGCCGAGGGATAAACGTGCAAGGTGAGGCACCGCCAATCCGATGAAAGCTACCGGCCCTGCAAAAGCAGTTACAATTGCTGTTAATGTGCAGGATAGAAAAATAATAAGGTAACGAAAAATCTTGACGTTGACACCCATGCTTCGAGCATAGTTTTCACCGAGCAGAAAGGCATTAAGTTGCTTGCTCATCAAATAAGAGCCTGCCATCAACGGTATGCCGGCAATTGTGAGCCATTGGACATGATCCCAGCGAAAACCTGAGAAACTGCCCATTGTCCAGATAACAAAACGATGAATATTTTCCGATTGTGCAAAAGCAATAAGAAAACTACTTAGGGCACTGACGACATATCCTGTCATTAAACCGATGACTAGCAAAGTTATGATATCTCTGACCCTGACAGCAACTGCTAGAGCTACCAGCATCACTAATACCGCTCCAAGAAAGGATGCCATACTCAATGTCAGTGAGCTGACGACAGTTGCTCCCAATAAATAAGTACCCAGCATCGCAATAGCAACCATAAAAGTCGCCCCGGAAGATACGCCGAGAATGAAGGGGTCAACAATAGGGTTACGGAAAAAAACCTGAAGAAGTAATCCGGCGACAGCCAGAGCTGCACCACTAAGCAATGCTCCAAAAGCCCTGGGAAGACGGATTTGCCATATGATGGAGTCAAAAGTCGATTGAGAGCTATGCCCGCCGAAAATAGATTTCACGGTATCGGAGAGCGGTATATTCACCGAACCCAGTGCTATATTCAGCACCAAAAACACAAATACTCCGATGGCGAATAAAGTCATCACCAGAGCAAATCGCTTCCATCTGCGTTTGAGAAAGCCGATAGTCGCGTTCGTTTCCGATGCCACAATTTCCTTCGCCATTTTTACTCCGCCGGTAAGAGTTGGAAGTGCTTCAAGATATAACCAGGAAAAAGATTGGGGTGAAAGATATATGCTAAATCCTCCACAACTTCATCAATCTTGTCCGAGATCTGGTAAAACCACGGCTGGAAGCAATAGACCTGGTCATTTTTGATGACCGCCATATCAGCCAGAACAGCACCATTGCTCACAATCTCTTTGACAGAGTTGATATATGGAGGAGTAGAAGCATAGATGAAAACATCGCAATTTTTACCGCGGGCATAGAGCTCTTCAAGGCTGACACTACTTGCGCCACTACCCTCGAGGTCACTAAAGAGATAATTACCACCTGCCATATCAATCATTTTAGCCACGTAAGAATCACCACCAGAAACATAGCAAGTCCCCATAAAAATACTTGCCCAGAGAACAGTCGGCAGAGAAGAAAGAATCATAGTTTTTTCATGAATATCATTAATTTTCTTCACGACTGAGGTAAAATAGGTTTCCGCTACTTTATCTTTACCATAGAAACTGGCAAGGAACTTTATCCATTCCAGCCTACCCAGAGGATTATTCTCGAGATAGTCATTACATACCGCAACCGTAACACCAGTATCCTTCAATTGGTTATAGTATTTTACGGCATCGGGGTAACCGGTAGAGATAAAAACAACATCGGGATTCAAAGCCCGTATAGCCTCAAAATCAGGCGCTCCCATACCACCGCCACCGACATATTGGATTTGGCCGTTGGCATATACCTGCTTCATCTCATCGATATATAATTCGCTCTCAACGGTTCCACTACCGACTACACTATCCAGAACCCCCAGAGGTCGCATTAAAGCCCCGAAAGTTACCGAAAGAATAACGACTTTTTTCACAGGTATAGTAACCTGAGGTAGATTTGCATAACCTGCAGGGACCTTTTTCCCCTGCGGTACCAGAATCAGAGTTTGATTTTCACCATCCGTTACCTGCTTGCAACCACCACCGATATCTTCAATCGAAAAACCGTTAGCATATTTCAGATCACTTCCGGCTGATGCCAAATTATTTCTCGTAGTAGTCTGACAGCCGGATACTGCTACCACAACCAAACAAACAGCCAAAAACAATGCTGCTAATTTCTTCCCCATCTTGAGATATATTTCTCCTTTCCAAAATATTGAGCGTTAAAACTCAAGTAAAATTGATTTTATACTAGTTTACTGGACTTGTCAACCGATTTCTGGTAGAATTCCAGGTAGTTCTTCAAAACATAGAAATAACAAAACAAATGCGTTAAACTATGAAAACTGAGGTCGTCAGTGATGCGGTGAGTATGCTGAAAGGAGGTCCCCTATGACACAGGTATTACGCAATAAGAACCTTGCCACAAAATTCCAAATCCTCGTGGAAATAGCTGCCAATCAACCTAATATCCAGCAGAAAGATATTGCAAAAAAAATCGGGGTTACTTCTCAGGCAGTCTCGGACTACATCAGCAAACTCGAAAATGACGGCTGGATTGCCTCAGATGGACGCTCCAGATATCGCGTTACTAAAGAAGGAGTCAACTGGGTGCTCAAATCGCTGCGGGAACTCCAGCAATACTCTACCTCAGCAGAAAGAGTTTTGACTAATATCACAACCTGGGCGGCAATTGCTGATACAAACATGAAAAAAGGGCAAAAAGTCGGAATTTTAATGAAAGACGGACTGATTTATGCCTCAGATAACATAGGTAACGGAGCTAGAGGTATCGCAACCGGTAATGCTAATAAAGGTGAAGATATCGGGATTTCAGATATCGAGGGTATCGTTGAACTGAATATCGGCAAGATAACCATACTGGAAGTACCGGACATCCAGAAAGGCGGTTCACGAAATGCCGACTCGAACAAAATAAAAAAATGCCAAGGGAAAGCAAACTTTATCGGTGCAATAGGGATTGAAGCAATCGTTGCTCTAAGAAAAGTAGGCATTGAACCAGGTTATCTGTACGGCGTGACACAAGCCGCAATGGAAGCAGCGCGCTCCGGTTTGCCATTCGTCATCGTTTGCACCAGTACTGAGTCACCTGCTTTACTCCAGAGGCTTAATGAAGAGAATCTACAATATAATATGATTGACACGAAAAGCAAGTGATAGGGAAAATTTTATGACAGTCAAGAGAGAAAACTCCATCGGGAAAGGATACGTTCAAGTCTATACAGGTAACGGCAAGGGTAAAACTACCGCCGCTTTGGGTTTAGCTTTCCGTGCGATGGGATGCGGATTGAAAACTTACATCGGGCAGTTTATGAAAGGGCAGCGTTACGGCGAACTTGAAGCAGTAAAAATGGTAGCCGAATATATCACTATCGAACAATACGGGAAAGATACTTTCACCAAAATCAAAGATTCTCCGGAGGCTGAAGATGTTCAGATAGCAAGAACCGGATTGGCAAGAGCCAGAGAAGCGATGCTATCACACAAATACGACATCATCGTGCTCGATGAAATCACAACGGCTCATTACTTTCGGCTCATTACTTTCGAGGAAATCATGGAGATGATTGCCGATAAACCTGATGGAGTAGAGCTGGTATTAACAGGACGTTATGCACCGAAGAAACTTATTGCTGTCGCTGATCTGGTAACAGAAATGGTTGAAGTCAAGCACTATTTTCAGAATGGAACTATCACTCGTGACGGAATCGAATGCTAAAACAAAACTGAGGGGTTAAGATGTTTAAGAATTTGATACTGAAAAATCGGAGCACACGTAGATATTATCAGGATTTTGCAGTCAGTCAGGAAACATTAAAAGAGCTGGTAGACCTTGGGCGACTTTCTGCTTCGGCAAGTAATTGGCAACCACTTAAATATATCTTATCCTGTGAGCCGGAGAAAAATGCTATTATCTTCAGTAACATTTGGCTTGCAGGAGAAGCGCCGGAAGGTGAAAGGCCATCTGCTTACATCATAATTTTGAAGGATAACGGGCTCGGCGCCTATGGGGGACCTCAGATTGACCAAGGCATCGCCGCACAGAGCATTTTGCTGGGAGCAACTGAAAAAGGATTGGGCGGTTGTATGGTTGGCGCAATCAATAAACTAGGGCTGCAACAAGCTTTAAACATCCCTGCCCGTTACGAAGCTCTACTGGTACTTGCAATCGGCAAACCCAAAGAAAAATTTGTCATTGAGACGGTCGAACAAGATTCAACGAATACCCGGGGCTGGTGGGATGAACAGGGTGTACGCCATGTCTCCAAACGGCGTTTGGATGATATTATCATCGGGTAAAATCACTATAAGTCATCGATCAGGTAAAAATACAATATGAGTAATTTGCCCTTTTCTTCCAGCAATTCTAAAAGTAGAAAAATAAGGCAGTACTGGTATTAGAAAATAC
>CAIWXV010000133.1 GCA_903916765.1 uncultured Dehalococcoidia bacterium
ATGCTTATCTAAATATCCAGCTTCTTTAATAATTTTCAATAGATTATTTTTCTCATCGTTGCCCACCACAAGGTTTACACCATCAATCTTTGTCAGTTGCGAAGCCGCCCGTTGCGCATAACAACCTGTCACCACCAAAACAGCATCAGGATTACGGCGATGTGCCAATCTGAGTAGATGACGGGATTTGGCATCGGCAGTGTGAGTCACCGTGCAGGTGTTCAACACATAAATATCTGCCTTATCGGCACCATCGACAATGTCATGTCCGGCACAAACAAATTGTCGGGCAAGCGACTCTGTTTCTGCCTGATTCAGTTTACATCCCAATGTCTCAAAAGCAACTTTCATCTTACAGCAACCAATCGAATAGTAAATCCAAGGGTAAAAATAGCTTAGAGCAGATTGACGGAAAACCGGCTAATCAATTATACTAACGATATTCGCAAGACAGCAAATTGGAACAGTCTGCGCTCGCCACTTTGACAAAACCGGAGGTTCACGTTGTTCAACAGTAATAATAGAGTTGTGATTACCGGCATCGGTATTATTAGTCCATTAGGATTGGATACTGCCAGTATGTGGGAAGCATTGATAAACGGCAAATCAGGCGCTGATAACATTACCCTGTTCGATGCCAGCAATCATGCAACAAAATTCGCTGCTGAAGTCAAAGGGTTTGACCCTAATAATTATATCGACCGCAAAGATGCCCGTCGCATGGACCGTTTTACACAATTCGCCGTTGCCGCCAGCAAAGAAGCGATACAACATTCAAAATTGAAGATCGATGAAAGCAACCGTGATAATATCGGGGTTCTGGTAGGTAGTGGCATCGGCGGATTAATCACCCTGTCCGAACAACTAAAGAACCTATTGGAAAAGGGCCCTGATAAAGTCAGCCCTTTCCTAGTGCCGATGATGATTCCCGATATGGCTTCTGCTCAGATTTCCATTACATCGGGGGCAAGAGGCGTCAACTTTTGCACTACTTCTGCCTGCGCCAGCGGTTCCGATGCTATCGGCAATGCTTATGAAATCATCAAGCGCGGTGATGCATTGGCAATGATTGCCGGCGGTTCCGAAACAGCCATTATTCCAATCGGTGTAGCCGGTTTCAATTCTGCCAGAGCACTATCGACGCGCAATGATAATCCCAAACAAGCTTCCCGACCTTTCGATGCCCAGAGAGATGGTTTTGTCCTCGGTGAAGGTTCAGCCATTATCATTCTGGAAAGTTTGGATTTCGCTAAACAACGCAGGGCTAATATAATGGCAGAAATCACCGGTTACGGCGCCAGCAGTGATGCCTATCACATTACAGCACCACCGGAGGATGGCAACGGAGCAATCCGAGCAATGAAAATGGCACTCAGAAAAGCAGGAATAACACCCGCTGACATCGATTACATAAATGCTCACGGGACATCGACACCACTCAACGATAAGATGGAAACCAAAGCAATTAAAAGCGTCTTCGGCGATTATGCCTATAAAATCCCGGTAAGTTCCACCAAATCGATGACCGGACATCTGGTAGGAGCCGCCGGTGCCATTGAAGCGGCAATCTGTGTTCTTACCATACAGAATGGCATCATACCCCCGACAATTAATTACACTACTCCCGACCCGGAATGCGACCTGGATTACGTACCGAATGTAGCACGTCACACTAATGTGAAAACGGCAATGTCCAATGCTTTCGGTTTCGGCGGACATAACTCAGTGCTGGTCATTAGAAAATACAGTGAGGCTTAGACTTGAACCATAAGCGCTGGCATATTCTTCCACCAGTGCCTCACGGACATCCGCTGGGAAAGTCAGGATTATCTCCGTTGGTTACCCAAATTCTGTTCAATCGGGGGATTGCCGAACCGTCACAGGTCGAACCTTTCTTCAAAGCTGACAAACGATTATCTTTCGACCCTTTTCTTTTGCCGGATATGGAGATAGCCGTCACCAGAATCTACCGCGCTATGCTCGCCGGCGAGAAGATTGCCATCTACGGAGATTTCGATGCGGACGGTATTACATCCACTGCATTGTTAATTGAAGGACTGAGAACTTTTAACGTTCAGGCTATCCCCTACATTCCACATCGTCTCAACGAAGGGCATGGTCTCAAAATTACGGCCTTAGAGGCACTTCACAATGAAGGTGTCAGCCTTATCATTACGACCGATTGCGGCATTACCGGCATCAATCCGGTAAAAAAAGCTAACCGATTGGGTATGGATGTCATCATCACCGACCACCACACTCCCACTGAAGAACTCCCTCAAGCCCTGGCAGTGGTCAATCCCAAACGAACCGACTCACACTACCCCTTTATCGAACTGGCAGGTGTCGGCGTTGCTTACAAACTGTTACAAGCCCTGTTGATGGGTATCAATAAGGAAAATCAACTCAGTGAAGTCACCGATATGGTTGCCATCGGCACGGTAGCCGATATGACACCATTATTAAGCGAGAACCGCTATCTCGTCAAAGAAGGTTTACAGAGAATGAATGCCTCCTTGCGACTCGGACTGGGCGAATTACTGGCAAAAGCAGGGTTACAGAGTGGTAATCTTACTTCCGAAAATATTACATGGACGATTGCTCCGAGGCTGAATACTGCCAGCCGGCTCGACCATGCCCTGCCCAGTTACGAGCTTTTGACAACCGATATACCTGAAAGGGCTGGGGAATTGGCTGGCTGGTTGGAGCAGAAAAACACCGAACGCCAGCAAATGACCAGCAAAGCGGCAGAGATAGCAAAGAAAAAGGTGCTTGCCGAAGGCGTCCAACCGATACTGATAGTCAGTATTGACGATTATTCTGCGGGAATTGCAGGACTGGTCGCCAATAAGCTCACAGACGAATTTTACAGACCATCGGTGATAATCAAGATAGGCAAGAAAATCAGCACTGGGAGCTGTCGCAGTATCCGCGAATTCAATATCATTAATGCTTTGACGCAATGCCGTGACCTGTTCTTGGATTACGGCGGACATGCCGGGGCAGCTGGTTTTATGATATTGAGTAACAAGTTGCCTTATCTTTATGAACGATTGATGAAAATAGCCGAAACTCAACTTGCCGGTGTCGACCTCAGGCCCAAAATCGATATCGACGCCGAGGTTTCACTGCAGGACCTTGCCGGTGATGCATATAGGATGATTCAGCAATTAGCGCCTTTCGGTCAAGGTAATCCCGCCCCCACTTTCATCAGCCGAAACGTCGATGTAGTCAGCCAACGCACGATGGGAAGTACCAACGGGCACCTCAGACTAAAACTTCAGCAAGACAAAATGGTCTGGGACGCAGTAGGATTCGGATTAGGCGAAAACCAAGGGGAATTATCAGCGCCGCTGGATATTGTTTATAATCTGGAACTCGACCAATGGAATGGGAAATCAACCCTGAGACTGAATTTACTGGATTTTGCGAGTAAATAAATCGATGGAAAAATATTCGACGGTAGTAATAGGCAGTGGGGCAGCTGGTATCTGTGCGGCAATCAGTAAAGGTCGCAAAGGTGAATCTGTCATCATCTGCGAAAAGATGCCCCAATTAGGCAAAAAGATACTGGCGTCAGGTAACGGAAGATGCAATCTCTTGAATGACGATTTGAGCGAAATCAATTATAATCCTGCCGCCAGAGAGTTCGTAAAGTCGGTATTCGCTAAATTCGGTAAATCCGAAATACTGGAATTTTTTAAGAGCCTCGGTCTCGAGGTATATTCACAAGAAGGACGAATATTCCCCATAACAAATCAGGCAGCCTCAGTCTTAAAAGTCCTGGATATGGAACTAAAGAGGTTATCTGTCCCGATAGAATATAACTTCAATTGTTCCGGAATCTCATTTACAAAGAACGGCATTCTCGTTTCATCAAAAGAGGGAAAGACAATTGAATGCCGGAAAGTAATCATAACGGGAGGCGGCAAAAGCTATCCCGCACTCGGCTCAGACGGCAGTATGTATGCAATAGCCAGACAATTGGGACACACAATAATAGAACCTGTCCCGAGTGCCGTGCCTCTGGTGGTAAAAGACAGCCTATGTCATTTTCTGCAAGGTCAGAGAATATTCGCGAGTGCGAGAAACGTTATTGAAGGTAAAGAAGGAGACGCGGTCAGAGGTGAACTACTCTTCACAAAATATGGGCTTTCCGGTACTTGCATTCTGGATGTCAGCGAAGCGATATCAATTGAGATGAGCCGGCATAACAAAACGGATGTATTCGTTGCCGTAGATATGGTACCATTTATGGATGAAGAACAGTTAAATAACGAGCTCAATAAGCGGAGAAAAGCGAAATTTCCCGTCGAAGACATGCTAGTTGGGATATTACCGAATAAATTCGGTGTTGCCCTTAAAAACATTTTAGAGACAAAAGACGTAAATGTCATTGTTCATTCATTGAAAAACAATCGCTTTAAAGTTACAGGCACCAGAGGCTGGAATGAGGCAGAGTTTACAAGCGGTGGCATCAATGTCAACGAGGTTCACCACGGGACTCTGGAATCGAGACTCAAAAAAGGTGTTTATTTCGCAGGCGAGGTTCTTGACGTGAACGGAAAATGCGGAGGGTACAACCTCGGCTGGGCATGGGCTTCAGGGTTTGTGGCAGGTCAGATAATATGAACTGTGAAAATTAAGAAGGAGAGCTGAAAGCTCTCCTTCTTCTAAAACTTCTACCCGGACATAAATCTGTTTTACTTCTCAACAATCATTGCGATACCCTGTCCGCCGCCGATGCACATCGTAAGGAGTCCTGTCTTCCAGTTCTCATTTTTCATTTCATACATGGTAGAGACAAGCATTCTTGCACCACTAGCACCGATAGGATGTCCCAGGGAGATTCCGCTACCATTGGGATTGGTGTTCTCCCTACTAAGTCCTAACTCTCTCATAGAAGCGATTGCCTGAGCAGCAAAAGCTTCGTTCAATTCAATAACATCAAGGTCTTTAACCGTAAGACCGGCATATTGTAAAGCCTTTCTGGAAGAAGGAATAGGACCTAATCCCATGTAAGCCGGGTCAATACCGCCACATGCATAAGACTTAATAGTAAGCAAGGGTTTTAGCCCGAGTTCTTTCGCCTTGTCACGAGACATGACCAGTCCTGCGGCAGCAGCATCATTAATACCGGAAGAGTTACCGGCAGTCACAGTGCCATCTTTCTTGAAGGCAGGGCGTAACTTCGCCATATTTTCCATCGAGGTGTCCATCGGCCTTTCATCAGTATCGAAGACGACGGGTTCCTTATTCCCTTGAGGGACAATAACAGGAACGATTTCTTCCTTGAACTTGCCGGCTTTGATAGCAGCACGCGCTCTTTGATGACTGGTAAGCCCAAGCTTATCCTGCTCTTCACGGGTAATCTTATATTTAGCGGCAATAGCTTCTGCCGTATTACCCATATGATAACCACCAAATATTTCCCATAGTCCGTCATAGACCATGAGGTCATAAATATCATCTTTTGCGTTCACACTCATGCGGTATCCAAAGCGGGCTTTGGGCAGAAAATAAGGAGCCAGACTCATGTTTTCCATACCACCGGCAACAATGATTTCCGCATCACCGGATTGAATTGTCTGCACTGCAAGTATGACAGCTTTCAGACCGGAACCGCAGACCATATTGATAGTGTAAGCATCAGTTTCCTTGGGAACACCAGCATGAATCATTGCCTGACGTGCAACATTCTGCCCCTGTCCACCCTGGAGAACACAACCCATGACAACCTCATCTACCTGCACTTCTTTCAGGGACATATCCCAATTGTATGCTTTTTGTTCCAGTTCACATGTTTCCTCACGAAGAGCATCCGGACCAACATCGAGTAATTTCTTCCCGGTCTTGGGACGGAGTCCCGCCTTTTTCAAGGTTTCTTTGATAACCAGTGAGCCGAGTTGCACTGCCGTAACATCCTTCAGCGCTCCGCCAAAGGAGCCAATAGCGGTTCGGACACCACTTACTATCACAACATCGTTGCTATTCAATATCAATGTCCTCCCACATTATTCGAAATCTATTTTTCTTCACTTTGTTGATTCGATTGTTCAGGTTGCGGTACCTCGGGTATCGGCGGAATCAGAAGCGGATCCATATCTTCTTTCTTGACCCATCTGGTATTTTTTATCATCCACGGCACGGTAGTCAACAAGATGATAATACCGATGATTTGAGCCTGATGTAGACCAAAAAGAAACGGCGTACCGGCACGCAGAAAATCGATGCCAAAACGCCAAACGGAATAAAGTGCCAGGTAAACGAGAAAAAGAGAACCATCGGGCTTCAGCCTGCCCCGCAATTTCATCAACACCGCGAAAATAATCAGACAATAAATAATCTCATAAATGGTTGTGGGATGCACCATCCCAGCACCGAATCCATAACTCACAAAGTTGGTGTATTCAATACCCCAGGGGAGTGTTGTAGGACTACCATAACAACAACCATTGAGCGTACAACCGATTCTGCCAAGTACCTGAGCAATGAGAACTGCCGGCGCCAACAGGTCAAAAACATAGCCGATTTTTACTTTTGCGATTTTGCAGTATATCCAGAGTCCCAATGAGGCGCCCAGTACCGCTCCATAGATAGTAAGCCCTGAACCGCCGATAATCTGCGACGGATATTGAAGATAATCGATTACCTGACTGGTTAGAGCAAGCTCGGGATGTAATCTGGCAATCACAATATTATCAACCACATGAAGCAAGCGCGCGAATATAATTCCCGATGGAATACCCACCAGAGCCATCGACATTACTGTATCCAGCGAAATCTTGGCGCCCTTCCTTGCTACCTGCCACCACATCCATAATATGAGCCAGATAACTGCCAAAGCCATAAAAATGCCATACCACCCGACAGAGATCGAACCAATTTCAAAGGCTATTCGACTGACACCAATATGCATAATATCTCCAACCCTATATTAATTCCCTAATAATACTTTAGCGTAATTAGCCCTATTTTGTCTTGTTTAGCTTTCACCTGATTGATGTCCCTGTCAGCAATCCTTCTAGTAACACCTGTGCCGCTTTCTTATCCAGCGGCTTATTATTATTGCCACATTTTGGCGATTGGATACAAGCGGGACAGCCATCCTGACAGGGACATTCTTTAACGGTATCCATTGTAACCCGCCATAAATCTTCAATCAATTCAAAACCCTTTTCAGCGATACCGACTCCACCTGGATAAGCATCGTAGATAAATATCTGAGCCTTACCGGTATCAGAGTGGAAAACAGTAGATACCCCACCGATATCATTACGGTCGCACAGGGCAAATAGCGGCAAAATCCCGATGGCAGCATGCTCAGCAGCATGAAGCCCGCCTGCCAGGTCCAGATGCTCGTTGTTAATGTGTGCCATCGTTTCCCCCGGCAAATCAAACCAGAGAGCGATTGTTTGTATTGTTTGCGGCGGCAAATCCAGCACTTCTTCTCCGAGCGCTTCTCCAGTGAGCTGCGCCATTCTTTTAAAGCCGAGAACGGTTGTCGTCACCTCTACCTCACCTAGATACACATTTACATTTGCGGTATCCTTTGAAGATAGTATTTTCAGAATATGGATATCGGTGATATCTTTATCCTGCGTATAGTAATTAGCTTTGGTCGGAGCCGCATAAGCCGTATGAGTAGACAGGTCTAATTTATCGATAAGATAGGTTTCTCCCTGATGCAGATAGATAGCCCCGGTATGAATCTGGAAAAAGGCAATGTTAGCTTCGACATTCTCAAGAAGGGAACCAGTGGATGTATCGATTAAGGCATAGTTCTCACCGGAAACAGAACGAATATTGATGTCCTGTGCCGGATAAGAAATGCTTGCCGATAGATACCATTTACCCTTACGCTCTTTCAATACACCACGTGCCACCAGTTCGTCTCTTTCTCTACCTAAAGCCGGCCCGAAATACTTTTCATCGGCAGTAGTCAGAGGCATTTCCCAGGCGGCACATAAAAGATGAGCTCTCAAAATATACGGATTATCAGGATTGACCAGTGCATTCTCGAAGTTCTTCCGGAAGAAAAAATCAGGGTGACGCATAAAATACTGGTCGAGCGGATTATCCAGTCCGACAAGGAAACTCAAAGATTGCTCCTTGCCGCGTCCGCTTCTGCCAGCCTGTTGCCAGGCACTGGCAATGCTCCCCGGATAGCCGGTGAGTATTGTAGCTTCCAGGTCGCCGATGTCGATACCGAGCTCCAGCGCATTAGTCGCTACCACACCCAATAATTTCCCGGTGAAAAGTTCCTGTTCTATTTTCCGGCGGTCTTCTGCCAGATAACCGGCACGGTAAGGCTTGACCCGCTTCGCCAAGGCAGGTTTGATAGAACCCAGTTTATCCCTCGTATATGTATAGATAAGTTCAGTGAGACGGCGGGTGCGGGCAAAGGTCAATGTACGGACATCCTGCGCCACTAACTCAGTAAATAAATTCGTAGCTTCGTAATTAGCACTACGTCGCATTGTTTTCCCATCATCTATCAAAGGCGGGTTCCAGAAAACGAATTCCTTACCACCGTGAGGTGCACCGTCATTATCCACTACTACAAAAGGTAACCCTGTAAGCGCTTCTGCAAGTTCTTCAGGATTTGCAATCGTTGCCGAGCAAAAAATAAACTGCGGGTCGGAACCATAAAGACGACACAAACGACGCAGGCGTCTCAAAACCCCTGCCAGATGCGAACCGAAAACACCCCGATAGGTATGCGCTTCATCGACTACCACATACTTCAGACAACGGAGAAAACGCGACCATTGCTGATGATTGGGCAGGATACCGACGTGGAGCATATCAGGATTACTCAGAATAATCCTGGCATTCTTTCTGATTTCACCTCTTTCTGCTGAGGGTGTATCGCCATCAAAAGTGGCAAAATCCATCATCTCGAATAAATCAGGGCAAAAATCCTCATGTAGAGTGCGTAATTGGTCTTGAGCCAGAGCTTTAGTGGGGAAAAGATATAGTGCTCTACTATCCGCCTCAGCTAATAGTGTTTCCAGCACCGGAATATTGTAGCAAAGGGTTTTGCCACTGGCGCTGGAGGTTACCACCATCACATTTTTATCCTGACGCGCCTGATTCACAGCTTCCGCCTGATGAGTATACAGAGGAAGCAATTGGTGTTTTGTCAGGCATTCCTCCAGAGTAGGAAAGAGCGATTTCTCCAGTTTTGCAAATCTGGCATCACGCGGCCGGATGTGCTCGATATGGGCAATTTGTCCATAGTAAAAAGGCTGGGAAATCAGGTAGTCTAGGAAAAGCGAGGTGTCCATCATACCTCCGTTGAGAAAAGGTAACCGTGCGTATCAGAAGACAGAGATAAACTCCGTTTCACAACTAAGCACTTCGACATCCAGCCGGGTGGTCTCAATATAATCTACAATACGGGAAATCATTTCGTTGGTATGGCGACCGTCATTGCTGACACAACACACTCCGATTGTAACCAATTGCCATTTATCGCCATTTTCAACTTCGGCAATAGAGACGTGAAATTTATCACGGACACGGCTGACGATGGACTGCACCACCATTCTTTTGCCCTTAAGAGTTTCATTCTCAGGAATCCGGAGGTTTATTTTGCACACACCGATATTCATCGTTTTCAGCCACCTGAGTACACAGAAGGAAAAACCCGGCTATCGGTTTTACTTCTGTTTTTTATTAGCCTCATATTTGAATTTTGCGCGCTCTGCAATCATCGAAAGAAGAGTAGATGACGCACCACGCGGCTTGTACATCTCCTTCTCCCATTCACTGATAGTCTGCTGACGCGTGCCCAACTTTTCCGCCATCTCACTCTGGGTCAAACCAAGATGAGAACGGAGAGCATGAACTTGCTGACCATCCCACTGATTTCGGTTCACCTTACGGTTACTGCTCATACTCAGATTTTACGCGAAATAGTGTAAACCGTCAACACAATAACCACGTTCGTAATTTGACAGTACACTATATATAACTTACCATTAGCAAATGACGCCTATGAAATCAAAAATGAGACTATCTTTAATTTTCCACGTCATCATCACTGTCATTATCCTGGCGATAATGATGCCGGCTTTGCCCGTTATTGCCGCACCATCTATCACCGCATCACCATCTTCAGGCGTATCAGGAACAACAGTAACGATAACAGGCACAAGCTTTAACTCTTATATCGGCGACCAGCTCTCGATTTTCTTAAATGACGCCGAGGTTAAAAACAGTACTATTACCATATCTGCTACGGGTGCTTTGCAGGCTATTTTTCAAATCCCCAATTATACCAGTCCGGGAAGTTACATCATCAGCGTCAAATGGGGACCGAACATAACCGTTGCCCAATGCCAATTCACGATATTCCCTCCTGAGATAGTGTTGAATAAGTGGGGAGGAATTGTCGGTACAGTTGCCAAAGCATCTTGCAGAGGTTTTGCCGCCGGGAAAGAAGTAACTATTCAATACTACTCAATAGATTCTCCTGTAATCATTAGCAGGCAAATAGCCAATAATATGGGGGAATGCACTTCCGAATTCGCGATTCCGGCAAGTCCGTCAGGCAGTAATAAAATTACCGCCCAAGATGCTCTCGGCGACACAGCAAGAGCTGATTTCATAGTTATTCCCTCAGTTACTATCGAACCCTCTATAGGAGCTGTCGGTGATAAAGTAAGCATCATCGGTACCGGATTTACCCCCGGTGGCGAAGCAGAAGTCACTCTCTACGGGAAGAAGGTGGCTTATGCCCGGATATACGAGATGGGCTCCTTTTGTGCCACCTTTTATGTACCTGTTATAAAAGCAGGAAATTACACTATCTTAGTAGAAGACCCTTACCGCAACAAAAAATGGATAGACTTCACTGTCGATGCCAGAATAACCCTGAGCAAAAGTTCAGGCGAAGTCGGCGTGAAATCGAAAATCAGCGGCACAGGTTTTGAAGTTAATACTTTAGTAGATATCGAATATGATCTTCAATGGATAGGATGGAGCGTAACCGATAATACTGGGGCTTTCTTTTATTCCATCGATATACCTATCAGTCTTGCCGGAGTGCATGTAATCACAGCAACCGATGGATTTAATATCAGACAAGCAACTTTTACTATGGAAAACGAAGCCCCACCGGCTCCAAAACCTGCTGTTCCCAAACGTAATGCCAGGGTAGAAGCCCGGGTATCACTGGACTGGGAGAGTGTCTATGACCCGAGTGAACCCCTGACTTACAATCTCCAGATTGCCAGAACGGCTGATTTTTCAAATCCTATTATCGAGAAGACAGGCTTAACTGCATCGCAATACACACTGACCGAAGAAGAGGCTCTGCAGTCCAACAGACGATTCTCCCATTATTACTGGAGAGTGCGAGCCATCGATGGGGCATCGAATGTGGGAGAATGGTCCGAACCGGTCGCTTTCTATGTCAATCCGACATCGACATTACCTATCTGGGCGAAATACCTTATCGGCATGGTAGGGGTATTGATTATCATCCTGATGGTTTACCGAATCAGGAAAACCACCGCTGTCGTCAGCAAAGATACAGTACAATCATAGGTCAGGTATTGGCACTCAATATGCGAATGAGTTTAGTATCCGCCTTTATCACTGCCAGTTTATCCACTTTCCTCAATGCTGCCTGAATATTTCTTTCCTTAGCGAGGTAAGTAGTCATCACCACCGGTACGAATTTCGTAGAAACCGGCTCCTTCTGAATCACACCGGCAATGCTGATGTTATATTTCCAGAAGATATTGCAGATTTGCGCCAACACACCCGATTTATTCTGAACACTGAACCTCAGATAATAACGTCTCTCGGCATCTTCAGTAGAAGCGATAGTCAACGGTACCGGTGAAGTCGGCATCGGCAGAGGTCTACCTTCGACGATATCCGATAAATCTTTAACCACGGCATCGGTAGTGGGATAAACCCCGGCTCCCGGCGCTACCAATCCGGATATGACACCGTACTCATCTTCGAGTTCCGTTCCGTTGTAAGCGCCTTCGAGCGAGCCCAGCAAAGACGACTCTGGCAATAACGTCGGATGCACACCGACTGCAAAAGACCCATCGGTCTGCTCGATAACACCGACCAGCTTAATGGAATACCCCAATTCTTCGGCATACTGGATATCTTGAGTTGTGATATTCCTGATACCCTCGACGGTAAAAGACGGTACTGTCTGATACGAATTAGTAATCAAATTCAAAAGGATACGGATTTTATTGGCAGTATCGATACCATCGATATCATCGGAGGGGTCACGCTCCGCCAATCCTTTCTCCCGCGCTTCTCTCAATGCCGCTTTAAAGGTCATATCATCCCGCGACATCGTAGATAAAATATAGTTGGAAGTGCCATTCAGAATAGCATAGATTCTCTTGAACTTTTTAGCGGCGGTACCTGCTTGCTGAAACTCATGAATCAAGGAGTGACAACCTACAAAGCTGGCTCGGAAACCAACCCGACGTCCCGATTTGGCAGCCAGCGAAAAGATACTTTTACCTTCGACGGCAAGCAATTTTTTATTGGCAGTCACCACATCCTTGCCGTTTTTCATCGCCTGCATCAGGATAGTCTTCGACGGTTCGATGCCACCAATCAATTCCACGATAATATCGATTTTCGGGTCATTAACGGCTGATTGCCAGTCGGTGGAAAGATATTCCTTCGGAATTTTGACAGGGCGTCTTTTCTTCAGATCAATATCGACAACACTGACAAGTTCCAAACCGGGAACTCTATTCTCATAAAGTGCCCTGACAACCCCAACTCCGATATTCCCGAAACCGATGACCGCTACTTTCTTATTGGGTGACATAGACAAACTCCTTATGAATTCATCTTCCGTAGCTAATAGTATAGCGGGCGATAGCAGAGTGTCAACCCCAAGGATTTATTTACTTCCCCTTGCTTCTCTCGGTTCATAGTTATTTTCCGCTTCTAACACCAGTACCAGACTCATCAAAAAGTCATCATGTCCCTTTGTCGGGTCGACATAGAAGTTCATCGTCTGGTTCGGGTGGTACTGCGTCAGAAACAAAGGATGATTCTCGCCGGGCCTCTACCTTTCCGATTGAAAACACTATCCGGAAGTGTCAGAGCGATTTCCCGTTGATAAGGACGCAAAAGACGCAAGCCGAGAGGACTGACTGGGTCATTTTTTGATAGCTGACCCGATACCGATTCCGAGCGGGAGGGCAACATCTCTGAGCACATTAGCAATCGTCTCCTTCACCCCCTGCTTATCACCCTTACTGATGTTATACTTGGTCACCACTAACCGTGCCAGAGCATTTGTCGCCTGCATAATCAGACTGAGATTTCCCGAGTCGCATTCGACGAGCGATTTGATTTTTACCCTCAGCAAGGCAATCTCACCGTCGATACCCTCGACTTCAGTTGCCCGTTCGTAATCCAGTCGCTCCGTTTCATCCAATACCTTAGAATAGACGCCCTGTGTTCTGGCATTCTAATTGCCACGGGGAACGCCCCTTTTCTTCAGTATTTCCTCAGACATCAAATTCTCCATTAGTTAAGCTAATCATAGTACACTTGTTCTAGATTGTCTATTTGATTTTGGCATGGTTTAGTAATGTCACCCTTCGCTCTGCTCAGGGTCTCGGGGTGGCAGAGTGTGAATCATACTCCCCCTTCTCCAAGATTCTTCGTTGCACTCAGAATGACAATACCCTATCCGCCATTCCTATCTCTATCCCAACGGAAGTCGGGATCCAGCCATAATTTTATGGATTCCCGCCAGAGTTTATCCCGTACCTAATACGGGGCGAGAATGACAGGTGCTTCCTCTTTATTGCCAACTCAGACCCGAACAGTATACAATAAGGCGTTGAAATGAGCATCGCTAGAGATTTGTACCAGCTGCAAGAAATTGACTTGGCACTCGAAGCCAATAGTCAGGCTCAAGCACGTACGTCTGCTCAACTTTGCGAAAGTCAATCGGTGTTCAAAGCGAAAGCCAAACTCGCAGACGAGCAAAAACATCTCGAAGACTTGAATCACCGGCAAAAATCCATTGATTGGGAAATCGACGACCTGACGCCCAAGATCAAAGAAATCGAAAAAAAACTCTACGGCGGCAGAATCTCCAATTCCAAAGAGCTCTCCAACCTTCAGCAAGAAACCGAGGACTTTAAAAAGAATCGCTCCGGTCTTGAAGACAAAGAGCTGGGATTGATGGATGAAGTCGAACTAACACAGAAAAATATCGCCGTTGACACCGACGAGCTGGCGAATCTGGAATCGCAGTGGCAAGTGCAACAGAAACAGCTCACAGCAGAATTGGAAAAACTTAAATCCAAACATACCGAACTGGAAGGTAAACGGCAACAGTTAATAGAACCCATCTCTGCCGGTGCAGTTTCAACTTATCAAGAACTCAGAAAAAGAAAGGGAGTAGCGGTAGCTAGGGTAGAACGCGGGATGTGTCAGGGATGCCGTATTGCCCTGCCGAACTCCGACCTCCAGCAAGCCAAAGGCGGCGGTTTAGTACGCTGTAGCAGTTGCGGCCGCATCATCTACCTCGCTTAAGAAATTATGAAACTTATTATCAATACCGACGGTTTATCGAAAGGCAATCCCGGCACAGCCGCCATCGGCGCAACCATTAAAGACGAACAAGGCAAAACACTAGCAAAAATCTCACAGTGCATCGGTGTCACCACTAACAATGTCGCGGAATATAAAGCACTGACTACCGCTCTCCAGAAAGCCATCAAAATGGGTGGCAAACAGATTGAAATCCTCAGTGATTCAGAGCTAATGGTAAGACAACTCAATGGTAGATACAAAATCAAAGCGGCGGGATTGAGACCGCTCTATCTGGAAGCAGGACAATTACTGAGTCAGTTTGAGAGTGTAAAAATCAAGCACATTCCCCGTGAGCTAAATACCGAAGCTGATAGATTGGCAAATGAAGCAGTGAAGTAAATTTAAATGTTGACTGATAATTACAGAGAGGACGAAATCCAGGCTTTGATAGTTCTGGCTGAATTATCCTATCCGTTCAACAACCCCAATAATAATTACTACAAACCTTTCCCTAAAAACATTGCTTAAGCCCAAACTTATTTTCGCCGATTTGCACTAGACCTCACTAATACTTTCTTGACATTGAAAACAAAAAAACTTGCGCAGGAAGAGAAGGGCAAATGGATATTGACTCAAACAGGTAAAAATATCGCCGATGAACTCCGGATTCTCAGACCACCTAATTTATTACTGGTATCGGGGTTTCTATTCTGCTATCGAGAATAGTCAAGCTTTCGATGAATACAGCAAACGTGTTTTTGGCGCCAATTTCGGGCAACACGGTTTCAGCAACACCTATCAGATACAACGAATGCTGGCTATATTGAAACTTAACAAATCCTCAAAGGTACTGGATATTGGTTATGGTAACGGGAAAATGGCTGAATACATCTCCGACCTGACCCAAGCTTCGGTAACCGGCATCGACTATGTTCAGGAGGCCATTGAACAAGCTACCAGACGTACCCAAGATAAATGAAATTGTTTGAATTTTAAGGTTGCGAATATTGAATTCCTGGATTTTGCCGATGGATTCTTTGATGCAATCATATCAGTTGATACAATCTTTTTCGGTCGCAAGATGGAACCCACAATTGCAGGATTAAATCGGATACTCAAAGCCAACGGTCCAATAGCGGTCTTTAACGGAGATTATCAACAGGGAAATTTTCTGGCATCTTTAACCACAAATAAATCAACTTATGAAATCTACGATTTCAGTCAAGAGCAAGTTAAACACATGCTGTTGAAGCACAAAGCAGCTAAAGAACTACAGAAGGCTTTCGAAGCCGAAGGTAATACTTTTGTGTGGAAAGATCTTATGGTAGAATCTTTCGCTTGACCTTCTCCACCAAAACCAGAATGCCTATATTTTTCACTTATAGGCATTCTATCATACCTCCGTTACTTGTTACGAAGGTATACTTACCAAATTTTAAATTTCATATTAATACCCGACCTAAACGTACTTGGGATATTTATATCACTGCGCGGTCTTTCTTTGCAAGTTGAGGCATTAGCTATTATACATTGCAGTTTTTTCTTTGATGACCAGCAGCATCCCTACCACCGCCAACAATGCCAAACCGGCACCGAAGTAGAAAGCCGCCGCAGGACTAAAAGTGTCCCAGAGCACACCGGCAATCAAGCTGGCAGGCAACGCCATAATACCGACAACGCCGTTATACAATCCGTAAGCCGTTCCCCTTCTCTCCGCCGGTACCTGGTCAGCCACAAAAGCCTTTGCCGCACCTTCGCAAATACCGTAGTAAATCCCGTAGAAAACAAATAATAGCCAGATTTGCCAGGTACTGGTTGCCAATGCAAAGCCGAGATAAACCAGTACGTAAATTAACCACCCCAGAGCAATCACCCATTTTCTACCCAGTTTATCGGAGAGAATACCCATCGGCATAGATATCGCCGAATATGTCAGATTAAAGAGCACCAACATCAAAACCACCTGCAGTAGAGGCACGTCTACATTTTGCGCCCGCAGGATGAGAAAGAAATCGCTGGAATTTCCCAGCGCAAACAGTACCATGACAACCAGAAAAAGTTTGAACTGAAGGCTGAATGGAGTCGCTTTTTGCACAGATGCCGCGGCACTTTGAGTAGCTGCCTTTTTTCTTTTCTCATGCACCAGAGTAATCAAGACCAGTACCGCCAATGCCGACGGAATCACTCCGATAATTACCATCCAGCGGTAAGCATGTGTATCCAGATGCAATCCGTCACCTGGAATCAGATAGACGATGATGGCGGCGATGATTAAGCCAATTACAGCACCGGAAGTATCCATCGCACGATGTAGTCCAAAGCCTCTACCCCTCTCGCCTGACGAGACAGAATCGGCAATCAGGGCATCGCGCGAGGCAGTCCTCACGCCTTTACCGACACGGTCGCCGAATCTGATACCGGCGACAGCACCCCAGCTATTTGCAATGAGCATGAACGGCTTGGCGATAGTGGAAAAACTGTAACCCAACACCGCCGGTAATTTGCGATTGCCGGTTTTGTCGCTTATCCAGCCGCTGATGATACGCAGGAAAGAATCGGCACTTTCCGAAATACCGCCGACAATTCCGACCATTGTAGAAGTAGCACCTAGGACATTACTCAAAAAGAGTGGAACGAGGGTAAAAATCAGCTCACTGCCGATATCGGTCAGCAGACTCACCAATCCCATAAAGAAGACATTGGGGTGCATTCCCCAGATTTTTTTCCGATTTTCTTCAACTAACACAGGTTCAGTCATTTAGTTAACTCTCTTGCCATTCAACTACACGATACTAATTATCTCAATATAATATACCCCTGCACTGAAAATGAAAACTGATGGAGGCGGCACAACCTAAAAATTACACAGCGACCCACCCCTTTATCCCCGCCCTAGCAGAGCGGGGAATAATCAGAAGAGGAAGGGCATTCGCCCTTCCTCTTCTGAAACTCCTACTCTTTATACCTACAAGCGAGACGCCTGTGCAACCATTCAGCTTGACACTCCTCACCGTCAAAAGTTACAATAAGTTTTGTTGCCTTTGCCGAGGTAGCTCAGTCGGTAGAGCAGTAGACTGAAAATCTACGTGTCCCCAGTTCGATTCTGGGCCTCGGCACCATCTGCGGAAGTAGTTCAGTGGTAGAATGCCTCCTTGC
>CAIWXV010000134.1 GCA_903916765.1 uncultured Dehalococcoidia bacterium
GCCTGGAAAAAAGATGACTTGAGGGATGGACAGAAAATAGGTGAATTCGTTGTAGCCGAAATTACAACTTTATCATTTCCGTCGAGCACAACCACCGTATACGGCAGAAAAGTCGACAAAGGAATCCTCTACCGAATTGAAGATGAATATGGCACCGAGATAGTAAATTGCACAATGGCTGCTCCAGGCCCGTTGAGTCTTGAGGAATTGATAGGTTTCATTGATGGGGCTGGCGCCGATGGCGAAAATGGTGTGCGCGGTCTTGCTATTTATTATACGGTCCACAATTACCGGCTTTTGCTTGAAGAGATGTATAGACCTACGTATAAAATAATCGAAGCACTGCTTGAAGAGCTCAGCGATTTCACCAGCGTAGAATCAGCATATTACGACGAGTTAGGTAGTCATTACAAGTCCATTTTTTATACTTGGGCTGCAGAAGCGCTTGAAGAGTGGGCCGTTCCAATATCAGGGTATGAATTCGAAAGGCTGTTTGAATCAATTGAACCCCGTGACAGTGGGTTGGCCGATCAGCTTAAAGCTAAGTACGGTAACGATGTTAATAATTGCCATTTCTATTCCCTGCTTAACTGCGAAGAGGCAAACAAGGTAGATTATCTGTTTGATTTCGCCAATTGGGGCGAAGTCACAGCCGAGACCAAGAGTAAGTACAAGAAGAAGAGGGGGAGGGGGAAGAAGAAGAATGGGACGAAGACGCCAAAGCCATAACTGATTACTGGACTGAACCGTCGATGCTGGATCGCTGATGTCAGGTTTATTGGTTTAGTAATCTCTATTTCAGGAGTGTGTTATGCAGAAGTCATATAAATGTCCGCAATGTGGCAAGGATGTCATATATATCACAAATCCATGTCCTAACTGCAAATTGAGGTTGGATTGGACACATCAACCGCCTATACCGTATCTACAGCTGTCTGGCGAACAGCAACAAAAGATTGTTCAACAAAACTTGGAAGCACCGCAACAACAACATCCAATTTCAGTGGCGGCCAATTCTCTGTCTAATAACACAGCTGGGCTGTGGCAGGGAGATGATATCGACTATGGACAGAAGGTCCTAAAGTTTATTTTTGAGAGCATGATGATAGATGACGGCTGGAGTATCAAGGAGGAACGATCCTTCAAATGGTGGGGTCACCAGTTAGCTCAGTCTGTTTGGGCAGAGCCGCCCAGGCAGGAGCATGGTGGGCTAATAAGCCTGGTACATGTGGAAACAGATTTCCTGCGTAATGTCCCGGAAACGGAAAAAACGTATGAATTGTTGAACACCATACAAGGTATATCCAGTTTATATGCTTTTGTGTATTACTCTTCAGAGAAGAAGATCAAACTGCATAGTACCGCCTATTTTCATGAGGGCAATTATGGATGGTTGTCGGGCCTGCTAATCGGTGCTGCCGGTCTCCAATTAGCAGACGCATACAGATATCCGCAATTATTACAGGTTTTCGAAGGCTCAGATTGGGACATCACACCTCATCCAATAAATGGTTATCGTGAAACCCCTGACGAACTTATTGGCGATATCGGTAAAGCATGTGCATCTGTGGGGAAAACTCCTGTAAAGGTTCCGGAAAAGGAATTGAAGGAAATCTGCAAGATTCTGTCTAAATTCAATGTATTGGCTATCTCCGATAAAGGAGGATTAACCGCAGAATTCCACTTTGTCGGGGATGAACCAGCTATGCAAAGGATGATGGATAGTAAAAAGGGTGTGGCAACTTCATTGTTTCAAACAGGAGTTGATATGTCCCATCCGCAACTTGGGCATGGTATATGTTCCAACCTGCGGCTGCCCCTGTCAGATACTCAAGAAAGAGGTTACCGCCGTTGTAATCAGATGAACCTGCTTGAATCCAGTCAATGGACGACCTGCCATCTGTTAGGTGCATGGCAGGCATCACCGGAAGCAAATAATAAAGTGACTGTTAATTTCAGTAGTTTTCTTCCTGCTATTTCCTATCAGTCCGGCATACTTGCTAACCTGGCAATATCCAACGGTGTGCGCTCAAAATGGGCCAGTACTACTTTAAATACTATTGCGGATGCTATATCATATGAGGCGGAAGAACATTTGGATAAAGCGGATACTGACAGTTTGCAGGTGACAAGGGAAGAAGTTATTTCTGATGTCACCAAAGCGATAGATATGAATACTAAAAGTGCCTTGGATTACGTCAGCCACGGTGATGCCTATCAATCCAAAGCTGAATACGACAAAGCTATCGCCGACTATACTAGGGCAATCGAACTCGACCCGAATTTTTCACAGGCTTACTCCAAACGCGGGAATGCCTACTGTAGTAAGGGTGATTACAACAACGCCATCGCTGATTACACCAGGGTGATAGAGCTTAGTCCAGATCATTTCCTATCTTATCTCAACCGCGGAAGTGTGTATTCTGACAAAGGTGAATACGACAATGCCATCGCTGATTACACCAAGGCGATAGCACTGGTTCCAAAGTATCCCCTTGCTTACTTCTACAGAGGATGGGGCTATGCTGACAAAGGTGAATATGACAAAGCCATCGCTGATTACACTACGGCGATAGAGCTGGATCCGAAGTATGCTGCTGCTTACTTCAACCGTGGCTTTGCCTATCATAAAAAGGGCGAAGAAGAAAAAGCCACCGTGGACCATAATAAGGCAAAAGAATTGGGATATAAGTGAGCGCAGTAGTTAGCCATCGAAACTGTATATTGGGGCGAGTGATTTCTGGTTTATTTAATTACATGGTTGCTTTTCCCTACGATTTGTATCACAAAATGTATCAC
>CAIWXV010000135.1 GCA_903916765.1 uncultured Dehalococcoidia bacterium
CACAAGAACCACTCCCACCCCTACACCTACTGCAACTCCAACACCCACTCAAAGGATTACTCCTACGCCTACGCCTTCCTCTACTTCAACCTCCTTCTCATCCTCTAACACTCCGTGGCTTATTGGCGGAATAGGCGGCGGGATTGCGCTTGTGATAGCCTTAGGATTTCTAGGGCTGAATAAGAAATCCAGTAAGAACAGAGTAATAAACGCCAGTATCCGGCAACTCAAGGAACAGATGAAAAAATGGCGCGCTGAAGGCTATGATGTATCCAGCCTAGAGGATTTGTTTAAGTGAGAAGACTAGTGCTATGTAAAGTCAAAATTATCGTAGTTCTTCTCGTATTAGTTTGCATTTTGTCGCTAATAGTATCTCCTTTACTATCAGTTCATGCCGATGGCACTGAGGTCACCTTCCCGGACGCAAATCTTGAAGCAGCAATCAGAGATGCGATAGGCAAACCTAGTGGCTCCATTTACACCACAGACTTAGAAGGACTGACCTATCTCAATGCTTCCGTAAGAGGCATCGCCGACATTACCGGGCTGGAGTACTGCACCAGCCTCACGACGCTGTATCTTTATTACAATCAGATATACAATCTATCGCCGTTGTCAGGCCTCACCAGCCTCACGATGCTGTATCTTAGGAGTAACTACATAAGCGATCTATCGCCGTTGTCAGGCCTTACTAGCCTCAGAGTGCTGTATCTTAATCACAATTGGATAAGCGATGTCTCACCGCTCTCAAGTCTCACCAGCCTCATAAAACTGGGGCTTTCATCGAACTATCTAACTGATATCTCGCCGCTCTCAAGTCTCACCAGCCTCATATATCTTGATCTTTCGGATCAACCGATAAGCGATATAAAACCTCTAGTCGATAATATAGGGCTGTCATCTGGAGATGAGGTAGAATTAACTAACAATCCATTAAGCTGCACTTCTATTAACACTTATATACCCGCATTACAAGCTAGGGGGGTATCAGTGATTTATGATGCAACTTGTACTCCTACCCCAACACCTACTCCGACTCCTACACCACGAATTACTCCAACGCCTACGTCTATGTTTACTGCTACTCCTACTCTAACGCCTACGCCGACAGGCACCTCAACACCTACATTAGGAGTCACACCAACACCTACTCCAACCAGAACTACCACCCCAACCGCAACAAAAACAACTTTGTCTACGCCCACACTAATATCAACACCAACCCCTACCTCTACCACTGTTCCTACATCAACATCCTCATCCTCCACCCCGCCATGGCTCATTGGCGGCATAGGCGGCGGGATTGCGCTCACGATGATTGTAGGATTTATCGGAATTGATAAGAACCTAAAAAAGAAGAGGGCGTTCAACGCTCGTGTCAAGAAGCTCAGGTCACAGATGGAAAAGTGGCACGCTGAAGGCTATGACGTGTCAGATCTGGAGGATTTGTTCAGGTGAGAAGTGCTTCTGCCATACTTACGCTATCAATAATAGGCATCCTATTGCTGGCTGGCCTCATTCCTCCAATTATCAACACTGGCAGCATTATGGCTGAGTCGGGTACAGTAACTGTATATATTAACTCCCCAGATATTGTGTATAAAGATGACAGTGAATACTTTCACGTTCTGATCATGATTTCCTCAGTGACAAATTTTGACTCTGCACAATATGATATTTCATATAATCCCAATGTCATAACAGTACAAAGTATTACTGCTGGCAGTATATCAGGCACTGCAATACCTATTGAATCATGGACTTTTGTTCCGGCTGCTACTCAGGGTATTGTAAGGATAATAAACGATGTATCTGGATCGTCAGGTGTAAGCGGCGAAGGTTATTTAGCAGATATCTACTTCGAGATTGTAGGGGATCTCGGGGACTCCAGCCAACTCTATTTTACTGAGGGAATCGGAGACCCGGCAGGTGAATTGATAGTTTCTAACAATCTGGGTATTGAGATTTCTGCTACATGGACTAGCAGCGACGTAATAGTTGATTTCACAGAACCTACACCCGTGTCTTATCCAATACTAATATCTCCTGCTGATGGCACAACAGCGGTCGGCACCATCATTCAAGGGACCAGCATTTCTCGCGTAACCATGTTGTGGGAAGATATGCCTCAGGTAACCCAGTATGGGTATCAGGTAGCTTATGACCAGAATTTCGGTAGCATCGCTACTAGTGGAACTATTCAGGGCACTTCTGCTACGGAAGACCTTTTCCTGGGTGAGATATTCTACTGGCGTGTCAGAGTCTCCAGTCCTGCTATTGGCCAATGGTCCGAAATCTGGGACTTTACCACTCCACTTGGTCCTGCCAGTGCCAAACCAATACTTCTAAATCCATCAAGTGGTCAAAGTAATGTGATTTTGAATCCAACACTGCAATGGAGCAGTTCAATAGAAGCAACCGGTTTTGAGCTTATCCTAGCGAAGGACTGTAACTGGTCAAATCCCGTTCTCAGCCTGACCGGCTCTAGTGCTCTTGGTCCAAATACAGCCTATCAAATTCCACAATCGCAAACATTGCAGCGTGGCGCAAGTTACTGCTGGAAAGTAAGAGGGATAAACTACGATGTCATATC
>CAIWXV010000136.1 GCA_903916765.1 uncultured Dehalococcoidia bacterium
AGGCGACAAGGTTCCTGACCTGATCGAAAAGGGAAAATCAAAGTATGGCGGAACGGAAATACTGGGCAAGAAGATGGGAGTAGTCGGACTGGGCGCGATTGGTATCATGGTGGCTAACGCCGCCGAATCGCTCGGCATGGAAGTATGCGGATATGATCCGTATCTGTCGATTGACGCCGCATGGAGACTGTCTCGCGATATAAAGAGGTCGGTGGGCATGGATCGGTTGTTGGCTGAGTGTGATTACATTTCGCTGCATGTCCCTCTTAACAAGGACACTAGGGGATTCATGAATGCTGATAAATTTGCGGTCATGAACCGCGGGGCTAAGCTTTTGAACTTCTCCCGAAGGGAATTGGTGAATTCCGCTGATCTGCTCAAAGCCATTACCGACGGAATCGTGAGCTGTTACGTGACAGACTTCCCCGATGAAGAGCTTATAAAAATGGATAAGTGCATCGCCATTCCGCATCTGGGGGCGTCGACCGAGGAATCTGAAGAAAACTGCGCTATTATGGCGGCTATGCAGCTCATGGATTTTTTGGAAAACGGGAATATCAAGAACTCTGTTAACTTCCCGGAGTGTTTTCTTGACAGATCGAGCAATCAGAGATTGGCCATCTCTAACCAAAACTCGCCGGGGATGATTGAAAAAATTACGCACCTGTTCGCTGATAACAAGCTTAACATCGCCGACATGCTCAACAAAAGCAAAGGTAATATTGCCTATAATATTATCGATGTTGATGGCGTTATTAACGACGACTTGATAAAAAAATTCGGATCGATTGAAGGCGTAATAGGAGTCAGAGTACTGTAAGAAAGCTCTGGAAAAGTTTTACGTTTAAGCAAAGTGTCTAGGGTAGATCTGCCGGACACTTTGCTTAAACGATGGCACAGAGTACCTATTCTGCTGATCACCCTTCTTTCCTCTCTTGTGGTTGACACGTCAAGAACCATTTGTTAAAAGTGCTCCGAGCCTATAATCTAAGGCTTAGGAGGGACCTTGAAGATATTGGTAAGCAATAAGCTATCTGATGGGGGAGTTGAAATCCTTATTAACGTTGATGCCGAAGTA
Source organism: uncultured Dehalococcoidia bacterium (assembly GCA_903916765.1). GTDB lineage: Bacteria > Chloroflexota > Dehalococcoidia > Dehalococcoidales > Fen-1064 > Fen-1064. The sequence continues at coordinate 1,079 of CAIWXV010000136.1, forward strand.
CCAAAGAAGGTCATTGGGAAGATCAGAAAGGTGCCGAATGCCCTTTCCGTTCAAGAGGTCTTCATCTAGGCCTATAGCCAAGGAGGATCCTTACACATGGCAAACATCGTGGTGGTAGGCACCCAGTGGGGTGATGAGGGAAAGGGTAAGATCGTTGATCTGCTCACCGAGCAGTCCGACCTTATCATAAGGTTTCAAGGCGGCAATAATGCAGGTCATACCCTTGTCGTAGGCGAGAAAAAGGTTGTTCTTCACCTGATCCCATCGGGAATCCTCCATCCCGGAAAGCTCTGCGTCATCGGCTCAGGTGTAGTCCTTGATCCTGAAACCCTCTTGGAAGAGATAAGCGCACTGATAAAAAAGGGGTATGATGTCTCTCCTGATTCCGTTGCCATAAGCGATAGGGCACATGTAATTATGCCGTACCACCGGATCATCGATACCGCCCGGGACTCCAC
>CAIWXV010000137.1 GCA_903916765.1 uncultured Dehalococcoidia bacterium
ACTCGGAAAGTCGCATGAAATCGCTGAGATTTTACTTCATAACGTACGATCGAAAGTTAACCCTGTCTAAGGGTATTGAAAGGAAGGGGGAAAGGAGGCAAAACTATGTTTTCCAAATTAGCTGAATTCACAAGAAAATACCGAGCGGTAATTATTGCCTTTTGGGTGATAGCAGCCGTCGTTCTGTTCTTGTTTGCTCCGAAACTGTCGGAAGTCGGTGTTACCGATGAAAGCCAGTTCCTACCTCAAGATACCCAATCTGCCGAAGCCAAGAGATTATTAGATGAAAAATTTACCACCGGCACAGAAACGCCATCCAGTAGCGGCATTGTTATCATATACAATGCGGAAGGACTCACCTCTAGCGATATGCAGGAGGCGCAGTCTATTCACGATTGGTTGGTTTCCGGTTCGGCACCTCAGGCGATTACTCAAGTTGTCTCTATCTATGAGAATGCAGTATTGCGTTCGACTCTGATAAGTACCGACCAGACAACGATGATGATGTCGGTGAGTTTCTCTGCCTCAGCTCTGGCTGATACTACCAGCTCAGCTGTCGAGCAAATAGAAAATTATCTCCAGCAGAATTACCCCGAGAGTAACGTGTATTTCACCGGAGAAACCGGTTTGTACCACGACCTGTTCACATCTGTTCAGCAGACTATTGACCGGACTACCATTGTTACAGTGGTGTTGGTAGCGATTTTACTTCTTATCATTTACCGGTCGCCGATTGCGGCATTGGTACCTCTAATTGCCATCGGTTGTAGCTTCGCTGTGGCGAGGGGAGTAGTTGGCTATCTCGGACAAGCCGGCGCAACATTCTCCACATTGTCAGAAGCCTATCTGGTGGTTATCATCTTCGGCATCGGCACCGATTATTGTCTCTTTATCATATCCCGCTTCAGAGAGGAATTAGCAAAAAGAGAGCGGCATGATGCTCATGATCATTCCATCAAAAGCATCGGTCCGGTCATCGCTGCCAGTGCTTTGACAGTAATCATTGCCTTCCTTTCTCTGGGCATCTCGCGTTTCGGAATGAATAAAACGACCGGTTATGCGCTTGCGATTGGAGTAGCAATCACTCTACTCGCCGGTTTGACTCTCGTGCCTGCTCTGATGTCGGTATTCGGTAAATACCTTTTCTGGCCTATCAAAAGTTTTTCCCCTCGGCGGGAAGGTAAATTTGGTTGGGTGACTATCGGAAGTTGGGTCAGCAAGCACCCGGCAATAGTGGCGATACCTATCGTCATTGTTCTCTTCTTGCCTTATATTGCCCTACCTCATCTCGTTCGGTCGGCCGATATGACAAACCAGTTGCCCCAGAGTGCGCAATCGGTAAAGGGCTTTAAGATTTTGACCGACCATTTCGCGGTGGGTGAATTATCGCCGTTGTATCTTGTGATAGAGTCGCCTCAGGCGAATATCACAGACCAAACTTCGCTTCAGGCGATTGAAAGTATTGCTCAGTCGTTACAGAATGTTTCCGGAGTTTCCAGCGTGGACTATTATTCATCGTCGAGTAGTCAGTTGTCGGCGTTATCAACTCAGATTCGTGCTATAGGTGCGGCGGTAGGCCAAGGAAGCGGTTTAGACCAGCTTGCGTCGCTTCAAGCAGTCGGACAGACATTGCAGAGTATGGCATTGAGATATCCCGGAATTGTACAGAGTGTACACTTCCAGCAGGTTGCAGTGAATCTGGCTCAGGTTTCATCGATCGCCGGTCAGGTGGTTACTACAGAACCCGCAAGTATGCCGGCGCTCTTGGCGCAACTGCAAGGAGCTCTATACGGAGCAGCGGATAATCTGGATGGCTTAGTCAGCGAGTTCAAATTAGAGGTTACCACTCCTTTTACGGCTTATCTGCTTAGTACCTACTTCTCCGGTGATAAGACGACTGCACGAATCAATATCGTGCTCAGTGGCGACCCGTATGCGGCAGAAACCATCGATACGGTTGCCAGTGTCCGGGAAGAGGCAGGGAAGAGTGTTGATGCCTCTGCTCTATCAGGTAGTCAATATTATGTTGGTGGAGAGAGTGCTACACGTGCCGATATTATGCTGACCAACGATGCCGATTTCGGTCGGGTAGTCGCATTGGCTATTGCTGGTATCCTCATCGTGATAATGATTCTACTCCGCAGTATTGTGGCACCGCTCTATATGGTGGCAACCGTGCTTCTCAATTACGGAACCACGTTGGGTATCACTACCTGGCTTTTCCTGGATGTGTTGAAGCAGGGCAGTATGATTTATATGATACCTTTGTTCATCTTTGTCATCCTGGTTGCTCTGGGAGCCGATTACAACATCTTCCTGGTGTCACGTATCCGGGAAGAGGCACATAAGCGACCGTTGAGAGAGGCTGTGAAAGAGGCTGTGGCGCATACCGGTGGCGTAATCACGGCTTGCGGTATTATTCTTGCGGGTACCTTCGCAACTCTGACGGCAGCGCCTCTCAGAGTGGTATTCCAGATAGGGGCGGCGATTACTGTCGGGGTGCTTTTCGATACCTTTATAGTACGGGCACTTCTGGTCCCGGCGTTGGCTACGCTCATCGGACGCTGGAGCTGGTGGCCCTCCGCTTTATATCGTCGCAAGGATAAATAGTTGAGTTTTTGGTAAATAAAAAGAGGGAAGCATTTTGCTTCCCTCTAGTCTTTCTTGAAAAGTGGTCGGGGTGAGTGGACTATAGCCACCGACCACCTGCACCCCATTTACAAGTCAGTAAACAGGCTTTCAGGCGTAGAATTTTAGCTTACCGTTTTTCTTCGTAGTTGCATTTGATGCAAATACGATAAAGCGCCGTCACAAGTGCTTGTGGTGCCGGACCAGGATTTTCTTTTCTAACTACTGTACGCCACTTGTCGTTTCCACAGACCGGACATTTCATTATACAGAACTCCCTTATCGTGTTGAACGTAACAGAAAAGTAATATTATCACTAGTATAAACTAATGCATAGATTTTTGCTGGTTTTGCGGGGTAAGTGGACTATAGCCACCGACTATCTGAACTACAATCTCAGACAATCGAAAAACTCCTAGCATTCAGTTAAGTTAAAAATTCGTCCCGGTAATCATGTCCGTAGCCCAAATAGTAATGTGATAATATAGGAATTGTCACTCATCTGAAAGGATACGGGTAAGGTTAAATGATAATCGCAATCATCGTGTTTCTCGGGGCTTTAGTTTGGCTGCTGATTGAGACAAAATGGCTCACCATCAGGCTGCCTATCTATGCGGCTAAGCCCGTGGTCGTATTCCCCAATATGTGGAAAGTCTTCAGGATGCTAGGCATTCACGGAGTATTGGCTTTAGCCGGAATTATCGGGCCGCTGATACTTGTTACGATGGATTTGATAGGGGCATTCACAGCACTGGGCTACAGTCCGGTTCGTCAAACGATGAGCTCGTTGGCACTAACTTCCAAGGGTTGGATGGCAACAATCGGTTTCATGCTAATGGGACTGATGATTGAATCCTTTACAGCCGTATTGTATCTCAACATTAAACGTCGCCGTGGTTTTGGTTTTGGAACAGCCTTGTTGACTTTTTTCGGGTTCGGCATGCTGTTAGTGGGCACATTCAAAACAAAAGCGGTCGGAGCCCCGTCGACGTTCAGTAGTTATGTGCATACTGTTGCCGCCGATAGCGTACTGGGCCTTTTCCCGATAGCGTTAGCTCTGGTATTACCCAGCATCAGGAATGACCAGCGATGGCGCAAGATGTTCAATTATACGGTAATCACATGTGCTATTGCGCTGTTAATGGTTGTGTGCTATCCTTTTTTGCCTAAGAACTTCCGATTTTGGGGTCTGTACGAACGCATCATGGTATTAAACGCAATTACATGGCTGGCAACGTTTGCGGGTAGATTGCTGATTTTATCGTTCCGATTCCGTAAAACCCGGTAATTATAGCTATCCCTCGAATATCGGCCTCAGAAATTCGTCGGGGTGAGTGGACTATAGCCACCGACCACCTGCACCCCATTTATAGGCTGGAATTGCAACCACGTGTAACTAGACTCAACTGACAGGAAGTCCTAAAATTAGGGTTTGAGCGTGGAGTGTCACTACCAGCAACTAACTTTCAGACATTTTGTTGGCAAAATGTTGGCAGAAACAAAAAAAGCCCCTATGCAATCTCTTACATGAAGGCTCTTTTAGCTTCGATTTGTTGGTCGGGGTGAGAGGATTTGAACCTCCGGCCCCCTGCACCCCATGCAGGTGCGCTACCAAGCTGCGCTACACCCCGACCTCGATGAGAGTCTGTGGATTACGACTCCCAACGCTTAATTTTGCTATATCAGGCGGGAATAGTCAAGGGCAATCGGGGAATATGTTTTTTTGGTTGCGCTAGGGCAAAAGCCTTCGCTTACCTTATTTGCCATCCCTTTACCCTGCTACTAATCGTGGATGCCAATTCCCATATACGGTAGGGGGGGGATAATATCTGGATTCCAACCTACGCTGGAATGACACTGTTCCCTTTTTAGTAGTAAAATACAATTCGATAGTATGAGCAGTATTAAAGAAAATGTTCGATGTATCTTGAATGAATTGCCTCCCACTGTTTATCTGGTGGCAGCGGCGAAGACACGCATGCCGATTGAAATCGAAGAGGCAATCGATGCCGGCGTCCGTATCATCGGCGAAAATTATGTGCAGGAAGCCGAAGAGGCTCATCTCGCCATCGGTAATCTGGCACAGTGGCATTTTATCGGGCATCTTCAAACTAACAAAGTCAAAAAAGCCGTGGAAATATTCGATATGATTGAGACGGTCGATTCTCTGGAACTCGCCTGCGAAATCGACAAACGATGTAAGCAAATCGGCAAAGTAATGTCGGTTCTGATCGAGGTCAATAGCGGTTGCGAATCGCAGAAGTCGGGCGTTCTACCGGAAGCAGTGGCTTCTCTGGCTGAAGCAATATCGGCGCTCTCCAATGTCAGATTGATGGGCTTGATGACAATGGGTCCGCAGGTCGGCGGCCCCGAGGATTCCCGTCCGTACTTTGTCGCCACCCGACGTGTTTTCGAAGAGATTGTCTTGCTCCATCTCCCCAACGTCGAAATGAAATACCTGTCGATGGGGATGACCAATTCTTACCGTGTGGCATTGGAAGAAGGCGCGAATATGGTGCGCATCGGCACTCTTATTTTCGGTGAAAGGGATTAACAACGGATTAATTTATGACGAATTCCGATTTCCAAGCCCTGCAAAAACTGGTCATGGGTGATATGAAGCAGGTCTTCACCGAGATGGTCGTCGACCACGCAATGAACCCGCGAAATGTCGGCAGTCTCGCCGATGCGGATGGTTTTGCGACGGTGCATAGCGACTGCGACGAATCGATGGAAATCTGGTTGCAGGTTAAAAACGACCGTATTACAAGCTTTCGTTTCTGGTCGGACGGATGTGGGGCAACAATTGCCTGTGGCAGTATGGTCGGTGAACTTGCTCACGGTAAAACTATCGGGGAAGCCCTGAAAATCACCCCACAGAATATTGTCGACGCTTTCGGCGGACTACCCGAGGGTAATGTGCATTGCGCTGTGTTGGCAATAAACACGCTGAAGAGAGCGGTCGAAGATTACCGGCTTCACAAGTCGAGTTAAGAGAGCATCCACACCAGTAAAGGAATCATCACCAGACTGACAATCGTCGTTAAGAAGACAACACTCGATACTAATTCCGCTTCGTTATCGTATTTAATCGTCAGAAGAGTCGTGTTTACTGCCCCCGGCATTGCCGACTCGAAGAGTACCACTGCTCTCATTATTCCTGTCATGTTAAAGATTGCCACGACGGCAAAACCCAGCAACAATCCTACTCCGAGCCTAATCACGGATGAAATGATTGTGGTGGACAGATGAGTAATCTTCACCGATGCCAGTTTGAAACCCAGTATCAATAGTGACAGCGGTACGACTATTTGTCCGATGAGATTAAGGGGTTGGAGAATGAGCTCGGGTGTTTTTATATTCAAAAGATTAAAGGCAAGCCCGAGTATTGCGGCATAGATGGCGGGGACTTTAGCCATTTCTTTCAAGCCGTCTTTCCAGTTTTTCTTCGATAGAATGAGAATGCCGATGGAATAGATGGCAATCACGTTGGGGATATAAAAAAGCACAGCGGCAAAGATTCCTTTATCTCCGTAGAGCATCGAAATGATGGGGAAGGGGATGTTTACGGTGTTCATGAGCATGATGGGGAGGTACACACCTGAATGCTTACGTCGTAGTAAGCGGAACGTAATCCAGGCGACGACACCGCAACCTCCCATGATTATTAACGAACTTGCCCAGACTTTACCGGCATCGCTGAGAACGATTTTATTGCCGAGCATCGAGGTGAAAACGAGTGCTGGTAAGCCGACCCAGAAGAGCAAGTCGACAATAGCCGTCATGTCGATTTTGCTGAGTTTGGCAATGAGGAATCCGACGAGGATAACCAGAAAAGTCGGCAGAACGACGTTCAGTATATCAACCATATTGCTTTATTTTACAGCAAAGTCGTTCAATCCGAAAGGGAAAATAGTGTTGTCGGAAATAAATTCCTCTGGATCCCGATAGTACATATCAAGACGCTGTGCCTTATCCTTAAACAAGTTAAGGACGCTGTCCCCTGACCCCTTTACCCACCAATTACTGTAGTTATGAGTCCTAGGAATGATTTGTATCGAGCAGGCGAGACGCCTGCTCCACCGTGAGAAGGGGAATTTATGCACTCCTCCCCACCCTGAGATTGCCACGCTTCACTTGCAATGACAATGAGGGGTATGACTGGATTCCAACAGGAGTTTATACCGTATTTAGTACGGGACGGAATGGATGCGGGGCTTTGCAACCTTTACCCTCTACCGAACTCTTTCTCCAGTTGTCGGATGCTCAGATGCAGAATGGTCGGGCGACCGTGCGGGCAGGTATTTGAGATTTTCGCTTTCTCTAACTGTCTAATCAATTCCCTCATCTCGTCGTCGGTCAAAGTCTTTCCGGCTCTAACGGCACTGTGGCAGGCGAGCGATTTAATAATATTATCCGTAATGTCGGTATTTTTGTCGTGCGGGTTATCCAGAATTTCCTGTAATGCCTCCAACCAGTTGCCATCCTTCAGCACTGTCGGCATTGCCCTCACCAGATAAGTCCGTTCTCCGAAAGGCTCGATGGTAAAGCCGAAGCCGCTTAAATTCTTGATGCCCGATTTCAGCATTTCATCCTGTTGCGGCGTGACCTCGAAGGTAAAAGGCTCCAGTAGACCCTGTACTTTTATACCTTGATTGGCTTTCTGCTCGATGATTTGCTCATAGAGAACACGCTCATGCGCGGCATGCTGGTCGATGACATACAATCCGTCGGGTCCCTCGGCGACAATGTAATTGCCGGCAATCTGTCCGAGTACTCTCAGAACGGGTAGTGTCATTTTAGGAGTCGGAATGTTTGAGAAGGGTAAGTGGTTGGTTTCCTGAGTTGACGCCGACCATAAGGGCTGTGTCGATCCCGTCGATGCTTTGCCGGTATACTGTCGGGTCGTCTCTTCGATTTTAGTCACCGGTGCGGTCGCTACCAGTGTACTCCTTACCGCTTTCTGCACGGCGCTGAAAATACTGCGCTCGTTCCGGAATTTTATCTCCGCCTTGGTCGGGTGAATATTCACATCCATTTCCGAAGGTGGAATGGAAATGTTGATGATGGCGATTGGGTGCCGACCCTGCATCAGGAGTCCCTTATAAGCTTCTTCGACGGCACGGGTGAGCAATCGACTCCCGATAAGACGTCGATTCACAAAAAAACTGAGAGCGTCGCGCCCCGCTTTGTGTACTGTCGGCGCTCCGACCATTCCGGTGATAGTAATCGGTACAGCGCTGTCGGCTTGCCACCCGACCTCCCCGCTGTTTACCTCCAGCATCTGTCGGGCAGTCTCCACTCCGTACACGGCGATGACGGCATCCATTAATTTGCCGCTCCCCGATGTCTGTAAAACGGAACGTCCGTCGATTGTTAACGAAAACCTGACTTCAGGATAGGCGAGGGCATACTGGCTGACCACACCGGCGATGTGACTGTTTTCAGTCGAGGTCGATTTCAGGAATTTAAGTCGAGCCGGCACATTCCTGAACAAATCTCTGACGGTAATCGTCGTTCCCTGCGGTCGCGCCTGTTGGCTGTGTCGGGCAATTAAACAATCTTTTACCGCCAGTAAGTCGCCCACATCGGCATCTTGTGTGCTGGTAGTCATGTCGATTTGTGCCACAGCCGCGATGCTTGCCAACGCCTCACCGCGGAAACCCAGTGTAGCAATCGCTTCCAGGTCTTCGATGCGACTGATTTTGCTGGTGGCATAGCGGCTGAACGCAAGTTCGACGTCCGTGGATTCCATACCCGAGCCGTCGTCTGCCACACGAATGAATTCCAGACCGCCGCCTTTAGTCTCGCTGGCAATCTGTCGGGCATTCGCATCCAGCGAGTTCTCGACCAGTTCCTTGATTACGGAAGAGGGTCTTTCCACTACCTCGCCGGCGGCAATCTTTGCCGCTAAGTCGGGACACAAAACTCTAATCGCCATTGACCCATCCTGCACGTTTCCGTGTAACTTGTCAAGAGGCTGTTCAGCTAAATATTTTCCAGTTTTGCCAGGCTCAACAGCAATCTTTTGATGCCCTGACCACTGAAAGCGACCGTTACCTCGCTATCGTCATTCACTTTTTTGCTGTTGACAACAACACCTTCGCCGAACTGGCTGTGTCGGACATGGTCGCCTGCTTTCAAATCCACCGCCGGTACCCCTGTACTTACTTTCGGTTTGCTCTCTGTTTCATCGACTCTTACCCGGTTCCAGGAAAACACGGCGTCGGATACTCTAGGTTCGTCTCCGCGCCACCAACCCGGAGTGGCGACCAGATTCTTGGGGATATCGTCGAGAAATCGTGACGGCGGATTTACCGTGCTAGTTCCCATAAAGGTACGTCGGAAAGCGTGTACCAGGTAAATACGTTGCTTGGCGCGTGTGATGCCCACATAGCAAAGTCGACGCTCCTCTTCTAACTGGTCGGGGTCGTCTATCGACCGTATGTGTGGGAGTAATTTCTCTTCCACACCAACGATAAAGACCACCTGGAACTCCAGACCCTTTGCCTGATGCAGTGTAATGAGAGTGACACGGTCGAGTTTTTCGTCATAGCCATCGACATCGGATACCAGCGCTACACTCTCCAGAAAAGCCGTCAGGCTCTCTCTCGGGGAGAGGTCGCGGTATTGTTGGGCGACTGTCCGCAGTTCCATGATGTTTTCCCAGCGCTCGTCTTTATCAGGGTCGTTCTTAAGGGATTGCTTGTAGCCGCTTTTTTCTACTACCATGTCGAAAAGTTCTACCAGATTCGCGTTCTGGCTCTTTTCCACGAAATCGTCCATCAATTCGCTGAACCTTGCTAATGCATCGGATGACCGGACATCGAACGGTTGGTCATCGATATTCTTGTTTCTCTTCGCTTCAACAATCAGCTGCATGGCGTCGTATGCCGACACACCCATCGATTTCGCCCAGCTTGATAATTTGCCGATGGTTTGTTGTCCGATGCCTCGCCCGGGTACATTGATAATTCTCTGCAGGCTGACACTGTCATGCGGATTCTGGACAAGGCGGAAATAAGCAACGATATCTTTGATCTCACGTCGTTCGTAAAATCGCGTCCCGGCAACCAATCGATAGGGAATGCCGTAGCGGATAAAGGCTTCTTCCAGAACACGCGACTGAGCATTGGTACGGTACATTACCGCGCAATCGCCCAATCGGAAATGACTGCGCCCGACAAGTCGCTCGATCTCATTTGCCACGAATTGAGCCTCTTCCTGCTCGGTGTAAGCCTCAATGACGAATGTCCGCTCACCATCGTCGTTCTCCGTCCAGAGTCGTTTCGCCTTGCGTTTCTTATTAGCGGAGATGACATTGGAGGCGGTTTCCAGTATGGTCTTGGTGGATCGATAGTTCTGTTCCAGCAAGATTAGTGTGGCATCGGGATAATCGTGCTCGAAGCTCAGGATGTTCCGCAGGTCGGCTGACCGCCATGAGTAAATCGATTGGTCGGGGTCGCCGACCACACAGATATTGTGGTATTTGTCGCTGATTTGCTTGACCAGTTCGTACTGGACAAGGTTCGTATCTTGAAATTCATCCACCATCACGTGAATGTATCGTTCCTGATAGCGGGCAAGTACTTCCGGGTGCTTGCGGAATAAGAGCACCGTCTTCATCAGTAAATCGTCGAAATCCAGAGCTTTGCTTTCCCTGAGCATTTGCTCGTAGCGTTCGTAGACACGCCCAACTACTTCCTCGAAGTAGCTCCGGCTTCGCTTTACATAATCTTTAGGTTGAATCAACGTGCTCTTAGCCTTGGAAATAGCCGAAGCAATCGCTTGCGGAGCGTGCTGTTTGGGGTCGAGATTCAGTTCTTGCAAACATCGTTTAATGATTGCCGTCTGGTCGTCATCATCGTAAATCACAAAATTGGACTCAATGCCCATTGCTTTGCCGTCAATTCTCAATATCTTGGCGCAGATGGCGTGAAAAGTGCCGATAGTTAGTTCTTTGACGGAACCCGGCACCAGCTTGTCGAGTCGCTCAACCATCTCCTTGGCAGCTTTATTGGTGAAAGTAACTGCGATGATATGTCGCGGACTGACCTTACAGGTGCGAATCAGATAAGCCACACGATGGGTGATGACACGGGTTTTGCCGCTACCCGGTCCAGCAAGGATGAGCACCGGACCATTGATTGCCTGTACAGCTTTTTTCTGTGCCGGATTGAGTTCTGTGAGGATGTCCATTCGTAAATTCAATTATACCATTTATAATCTCAAACTTGAGATTATAAATTGGCAGATTCCGAAATATCTTGTATAGTATGGATTAATATTTCTTTTTGATAGGAGTATTTGTGAGCAATTTGGCACCTGAAGTATGTAAACCACGGCTTTCCGTTGTCGACCGTTTTTTAACACTTTGGATATTCTTGGCTATGGGAGTCGGAGTAGGACTGGGGTATTTTGTTCCCCAGGTCGGTGAGACTGTCAACAAACTCTCTGTCGGTACGACATCAATACCCATTGCTATTGGACTTATTCTGATGATGTATCCACCATTGGCTAAAGTTAAGTATGAGGAACTACCCAAGTTTTTTCGCAACTGGCGTGTTCTCGCTCTTTCTCTGGTACAGAACTGGATTATCGGACCTATCCTGATGTTCTTCCTGGCAATTCTTTTCCTGCGAAACTACCCCGACTACATGGTCGGATTGATTATGATCGGTCTGGCGCGCTGCATTGCTATGGTAATTGTCTGGTGCGAACTAGCCAGAGGAGATAATGAGTATTCCGCCGGCCTCGTCGCTTTTAACGCCATATTTCAAATGGTTTTTTACTCGATTTTCGCCTTTATCTTCATCACTGTGCTACCACCGTTGTTTGGTCTCAAGGGAGCAGTGGTGCATGTCTCGATATGGCAGATAGCGCAGAGTGTCTTGATATACCTGGGGATACCATTTTTCGGCGGGATGCTCACACGATTTATTCTCCTGAAGAGGAAGGGCAGGGAGTGGTATGAAACCAAGTTCATTCCCAAAATCAGCCCCATCACACTGATAGCCCTGCTTTTCACGATTGTCGTGATGTTCTCGCTTAAGGGTGATATCATTGTCCAATTACCGCTGGATGTGGTACGTATTGCAATTCCGCTACTCATCTATTTTGTGGTCATGTTCTTCGTTTCGTTCTATATGGGAAGAAAACTTAGCGGCGATTATCGTAAGACTGTAACCATTGCTTTCCATGCCTCCGGCAATAATTTCGAGCTAGCCATCGCAGTAGCAGTAGGGGTGTTCGGCATTAGCTCGGGGCAGGCATTTACAGCGGTCATCGGGCCACTGGTCGAGGTGCCGGCGCTCCTTGCTTTAGTAAACGTGGGGCTTTATTTCCAGAGGAAGCTGAAGTGGAAAAGCTGAGATTGCCAAGTCGCTAAACTCCTCACAATGACACTGCGGTGTCAATTTGACGCCGGTTGCCTTTCACCCGTATGATAATGAACTAAATATTACTTTAGGTAAGGTGAAAAATGGCTAACAAAGATGTAGTTAAGCTGGAAATCGAGGGTGCGGTTGCTACTATAACGTTGAATCGACCGGATGCGATGAATGCCTTTAATCAGGAAGTTTTTCAGGGGCTTCAAAAAGCCGCAATTAGTCTCAAAGAAAATCCTGCCGTTAGAGTTGCTATCATCACCGGTGCCGGTGAGAGGGCGTTCAGCGCCGGCATGGACTTGAAGATGGTTGCCGGTAGTAGTGATGTTATGGCGGTAATGGGCAATCGACGGGAAGGCTTCGACCGACTCTACGGGACGAAGTCGGTTTTCATGATGTATGAGGAATTGGCTATCCCTGTCATTGCCGCAATTAATGGCTATTGCTTGGGTGCGGCTCTGGAATTGAGCCTTTGTTGCGATATCCGACTTGCCGGTGAAGTGGCGGTTTTTGCCCTGCCGGAAATCGGCTTCGGGGTTATTCCCGACCTTGGAAGTACTCAGCGACTGCCTCGCATCGTTGGTCCGGGGATGGCAAAAGAACTCATTATGACCGGTCGCAAAATCGATGCCTCCGAAGCTTTGCGTATCGGACTGGTGAATCACGTTTATCCTAAAGATAAGTTGATGCCTGAAGCAAGAAAATTGGCAGAAGAAATCGCCAAAGTGCCGTCGCGTCTGATGGAAGGGGCGAAACGGGCCACGAATATGGCAATGTCTGTACCGTTGGACTGGGGCTTGAGACTGGAAACCGATATTTGCCTCGGTGCCGGAAGTGCTGACTCATTCAATAAGGAAGCGCGCAAATTCCTTAAAAATAATCGCACAGAGATATTTTAAATAGCGAGTGTCAGTAAGGTAACTCCACCGATAATAATCGCGATGGCGCTGAATTTCAGTATGACAGTGCCTCTGGTGAGTCGCTCATCGACCACTCCGGGGAAAAATCGACTCAGTGTTACGGCAATAAGGAAAACAAATGCGGGCCGTATATTCGCAACGGCAGAGACGAGCGATATCGGTCCTTTCTCTACTGCGAAGAACGACAGGAGTACTCCCACACAGACAATGCACTGATTGGCAACTGTCATCCCCAGTGTTCGTGTCGGCTGTTTGAGATTTTTCAATTCCCCGAAGGTTGTCTTACGTGCGGAATAAAGTAAATGAACTATGGCGCAACAGATACTATTCAGACTAAACATAGTCCAGAATGAGATGGTTTCGAGTGCGTATTTGGAACTGACATTGGAAATAGCATACATGAGACTAGCCGCCACCAGTAAAATAAACGATTTCTGAAGTTTTACTTTACGTCCATTGCCGTCGCGCTGTATGGAAACCAATATGGCGCCGGCGACCGTCAATAAAATGCCCAACCAGTCTTGGAGCCCCACGGCTTCTCCAAGAAGCGGTACCGATAGCAAAGCAACAAAAATAGGTGAGCTACTGATGACAGGGATAATGCGGGATACTTCGCCTTGTCGCATAGTATTCAGCACGAGAATAGCAGCCGCACCGTTAATAAGCCCTGTTCCGATAGCCGCCAGAACAGGAAGGACGGCATCAGCGGGGAAAGAGAAAACCGCTAACATAATCGAGCCGATTACAAGGTGAGTCATGCCTATCGGCAAGAGATAGGCAGCTAGGCTAGGCATTTTCTTGGAAAGGAGATGACTATCGGTAATATTGGTAATTGACATCACCGCGGCACTGGCAAGTATAGCAATAATCCAGACCATATTCGGTATGATTTCCTCTTTTTGGGCTAGTCTTTATAAAGATACAGAGGTTTGTCGTCGGTGATGAGTCGGGCACCCTTGGCAATTGCTTTTCGCATGTGTTTCGGTAGGGTGAACATCATCTGATGAGCCTGTCCGTCATAAAACCTCAGGTTTTTCAACGAACGCTCTTTAATTTTTTTATCAACTTCGGCAGGTGTGAGTGCCGCAGCGTCCAGAGTCGTCGATGCGATACAGAATCCCCACGGACCGCCGAAGGAAGGAATATCCGCGATGTAGATATTGACGAAGGGGAAGATGCTTTTCAGAGTGTGGCAGACCGATTTCAGATTAAGCAGTTCGGTGTAAGAGCCACAGCCTGCTTGTACCGAGATGATGCCGTTTTTGGTCAACTTACTGCAGACAATCTGATAGAATTCTTTGGTGTAAAGCAGGTAAGCCGGCCCTTCTTCAATCGGCTCTGTCAAGTCGATAATAATGACGTCGAATTTCTCTTTGCTTTCTGCCAGCCATTTACGCGCATCGGTATTGTAAATTTCCGAACGTTTATCGTCGAATGCGCCGGCATGATATTCAGGCAAGTATTTCTTACATATTTTGATGACACCCTCGTCGATGTCTACCATTACGGCTTTCTTGACGGTCGGGTGAGCTAGGACTTCACGCAGAGTAGCGCCCTCGCCACCGCCGGCGATAAACACGTTCTCGGGTTTGGGATGGGCGAGCATCGGGGGATGTACCAGTAACTCGTGATAAATGAACTCGTCCGCCTCGCTGGATTGGATTTTGCCGTCCAGTACTAATATTTTGCCGAAACCGGGACTACGGAGAATTTCAATCGACTGAAACTTTGTCCGACCTGAGAATAAAGTTCCTTCGATGGCATGTAATTGTAGAAGATGCGGATTTACCTTGTCGAAAAACCACTTAGTGGATTCAATCTCCATAATTCCCCTATTTTGTTATTTTCTTTTTGGTCTTGGCTGTGCCGCGGTACATCTGAATGACGGAATGTGTTTTGGGATGAAATCCTTCGATGATAATCTCGGCGGCTTTTTCGGGTTTGACGGTAGTGCCACAGGTAAAAATATCGGCACCGGCATAGCCGTGCTCGGGCCAGGTATGAATGGTCAGATGGGACTCGGCAATGATAAGCACGCCGCTGACACCCTGCGGGCTGAATTGGTGGAAGGACTCACCGAGGATGGTAGCGCCCGATTCGTTGGCGGCGGCAATCATAATCTCTCTGATAGCGACGATATCGTTCAAAATCTTCCGGTTGCAGTCATTGAGTTCAATTAGAAAATGTTTACCTAATGCATTCAATCGGCTGCCCTCCTTAGAAGATTTTCCCTATCCCGTTTCTTAAGTAAAATCAAGACACAGACCTAATTCTATAATAATAAAAGCAAATTTAGCAATAGTTAAAAAGGTGGGGTAAGTTTCGATTTGGGCGAGATTGAAGGGTAAAACAAAGCAGGCGTTCTACCACACTCCATTTCCCTTCGCGGGTTTAGGATATGCTTTTATACCTACTACCCCGAAATACATTCGTCCCGGTTAAAATCGGGACTCAGCATGACAGTATTGGGTAATGGAGTGGATAAAGAGGGAAGCGAGGGCAAAAGCCCTCGCTAAAGATTATTACTGGATCCCGTGTCGGGGCACGGGATGGCCGAAATTTCCCACTTTCCTCTATAATGTGGTAGAATCATTTCACTCGGATAAATTTACATAATAAAGGCGGAAAATGAGAGTACTCGGCATCGACCCGGGGACAATCGTCGCAGGCTATGGGCTGGTAGACAACACGGACGGCAACCTGAAAATGGTCGTTTGTGGCGTCGTGAAGTCTTCACCGCGACTTTCCCCGCCGGAGCGCTTGAGCAATTTGTATAAGGGGCTGAAAGAAATCGTGGCGCGTTACAAGCCGGATGTCGTGGCGGTAGAAGCTCCCTTTGTTTCCAATAACGTCGGCACTGCTCTGGCAATCGGTCGGGCACAGGCAATTGCCATGCTCGTCGCCGCCAATAAGAAAATTCCCGTCTATGAATATACACCGGCGCAGGTGAAGCATCGTGTCACCAGCTACGGTGCCAGTTCCAAAGAACAAATCCAGCAGATGGTCAGGTTACAGCTTAATCTATCGGAATTACCCCAGCCCAGCGATGCCGCCGATGCCCTTGCCGTAGCACTTTGCCATCTCTGTGAAACTCACTTGAACGACCTCATCGAGGAAAAGCCAAAGAGGAGTAGAAAATGATTGCCAGTTTGCAGGGGATTATCGATGCCGTCGGTACGGATTATATGATTGTCAATGTCAACGGAGTCGGCTTCAAGGTGGGTGTGCCGACTTCTGTCTTGAGCGATTTAGGAGTCGTCGGAAGGGAAGTGAAGCTCTACGCGCATCTGCATGTCAGGGAAGATGAGATGAGCCTCTATGGTTTCAGCTCCCTTGATGAACTGCGACTTTTCGATACTTTGATTACCGTCTCCGGTCTGGGACCGAAAACGGCGATGGGGATGCTCTCTGCCATGAGTGCCGACCAGCTGGCAATGGCGATTGCTTCCGGCAGTACGGAAATCCTGACGACCATCCCCGGCATTGGCAAAAAGACCGCCGACCGCCTGGTACTGGAGCTTAAGGATAAGGTGGGCGGTGTGATGATTTCTTCCCCGGCAGGCAGAGCCGCACAGGAAAACGCCGATGTGATTACGGCATTGGTCTCGCTCGGTTACTTGATGAACGAGGCTACCCGCGCCGTCGGTTCATTCCCCGCAGGACAGAAGTTAGCCCTTGAAGATAAACTCAAGCTGGCGTTGCAGTATTTAGGGAAATAATAATGTCTCCATCCCCCGGATTTTTGTTTCCTCTCCCCTTGAGGGAGAGGAAACTATTTGCGATTACCGCAGACTATAGGGTTGTCTGATGACTGTTTTCATTTTAGTCGGGTCGACTCTGCGGAAGTCCGAGAGATATATTTCGTGATGTTTGCCGGACAGATTCCCGCCGATTTCCTTGATTTTATGGTGGATTCTCTGGATGTTCGGGCCTTCTGCCGAGAAGAGTCCGATGTGCAAAATTTGTGCCGACTTACCTTCGATGAAACTTTCAAATCGGACCTTGTCAATCGTGGGGTTACCCTTCTTCTTTTTTGAAGCTTCTTTGGCTCTGTCGAAATCTCCCTTAGTGACAAAATCCGGTTGCATTATCATTAGAGTCCACTGCCACTTATTTCTATTTCCTTTTTCCGGGTCGAAATCTGACATATCTTCTGCCCACCAGAGTCCTTCGAGCGGCATAACGCCGTAATCGGTTCCATCTGCCTTTTTCTTATCGAATTTTATCGTATAGGCGATTGGATAAAGTGCTTCGATGGATTGCGAGAATTGCTTGCTTTCAGGTGCGCCCTGTCCGTCAATCAGGATAAAATTCATTTTCGGTACATCGACGAATGTAATATCTTTTGCCGTCGGATTATATAATGCTTTCAGTTCCTTTTTCAGGTCGATTTTTGCCATTGTGACTCCTTATATTTTTGAAGAGCTCTTCAGATAGTAGTATAAACCTCCCGTTAGCAGGAGAGTCAAGGGGGCGGGAGGTTTTTGTCGAAAAATTTATAACTGGATAATGGGAGTGTATGGGGAGGGGAAAATGGCATTGATACCACGCGGATAAGGGGATATAATCAGGTACATCAGCCTGGCGCTAGAAATCCGGTTAGCTATAAGGAAGACGAATGCCGCGCGGTAAAAAAGATAAAAAAGTTATATCCTTTGATATCAAGGAAGTAGCACTCATAGTAGGCGTCAGCCGACGTCGTCTTGCTTATTGGGATGAGACGGGGTTGTTAAGCCCGAGTTTGGAAGTTGCTTCCGGCAAAGGTACAAGCCATTTGTATTCCTTGCAGGATATTATTGAGCTGAAAGTACTATTAAGGTTACGACAGAGTTCACTTCCGCTACAACGAATACGCACCAGTTTGCGATTTATCAAGAAGCGCACAGAGACATTAGCATCCTCGATAATTCTGACCGATGGCAAGACAATATACCTGTATGAAGATGATGACTTCCTGGTTGACACATTAAAGAAAGGCCAGATGGTATCGCGGATAGCAGTTCAAGATTTGATTGCGGAAGTACAAGAAAAAGTTGACGAATTGCTCAGTGATAAAAACGAGTACATCTAGAATATCTCAAGATGCCAGATGCGAATCCCAGGTTAGTCTGTTAGGTTATAAGAAGAGTAATATGAAAAGTAACTTACTCCCAAAAACAACCCTGGGTAAATGGTCAACAGGACTGATTATTGCTGCCT
>CAIWXV010000138.1 GCA_903916765.1 uncultured Dehalococcoidia bacterium
CTGTGTAGGTGTTAAAAAAGATCCAAAAACAGGCGAGGTGATTGAGGTGCATTGTACCTATGACTCAGCTACGCGTGGTGGCAATACCCCGGACGGTCGTAAGGTTAAGTCGACAATACACTGGGTTTCGGCCTCGCATGCACTTGAGGCTGAAGTACGTTTGTACGAAAACCTGTTCACCAAAGAAGATCCCAACGATGTAGAAAATGGGACTGATTTCATATCTAATGTTAACCGTAATTCGCTCGAGGTATTAACCTCCTGCCGGATAGAACCTTTTCTCGTCGGCGCAGCCCCGGGCAGCCGGTATCAATTCGAGAGGATAGGCTATTTCTGCGTCGATCCCGATACTACACCGAAAAAACTCATATTTAACCGGACGGTATCTTTACGGGATGATTGGGCAAAGATACAAAAACAGCAGAAATAAGACCTTTCGCTAACAGACTTTTAAAATATATGAGATGCCCAAAAACACTAGTATCTCAGTGAAGTGAAATATGTCTGACCCATCTTATCTTTCTCTTTATTCTTCCGGTGAATTAAGACACCGTGCCGAAGCATTAGAGGCACGACTGTTTTCTTGTTGTATTTGTCCGCGCAAGTGCAGTATAAATCGTCTCAAGGGTGAATTGGGGTTTTGCCATTCAGGAGCATTACCTATCGTCGATACTGTGTGCAATCATCTTGGAGAAGAACCGCCTATCTCCGGTACAAAAGGCTCAGGCACGGTTTTCTTCGGTAATTGCAACCTGCGCTGTATTTATTGCCAGAATCACCAGATCAGCCAGAACTGGCGCAAAATGGGTGATAAGGAAATAGATTGTCGCACATTGGCGGAGAGGCTGATTTATCTGCAGGACGGATTGGGATGCCATAATATCAATTTTGTGTCACCGTCCCATTTCGTTCCTCAGATAGTCAGAGCGGTTCTGGAAGCTGTGCCGATGGGCTTGAATATTCCCCTGGTTTACAATACCAGCGGTTATGATTCTCTGGACACTCTAAAAATGTTGGACGGCATTATCGATATCTATTTGCCCGATATCCGATATGCCTCCGATAAAATAGCGAAAAGACTCTCCGGAGCGTCCGATTATGTGGAACATGCTCGTGCTGGCATTAGGGAGATGTACCGTCAGGTGGGTAATCTGGTTTTGGATGAGAAAGGCATAGCAGTCAGAGGTCTGATTGTACGTCATCTGATTTTGCCTGAAAAACTGGCGGGAAGTGACGGATCTCTCAACTGGCTGGCGAAAGAAATCTCACCGAAAGTCAGTGTCAGTATTATGGCTCAGTACTATACGTCACACCACGCGAATCGCCTCCCCGCTTTATCCAGAAGGATTACAGAAGCGGAATACGACGAGGTTTTGGCTTTGCTGGAGCAGTTGGGGATGGAGAATGGCTGGGTACAAGAGATGAGTGCTCCCGAAAACTATCAACCTGATTTCGAGCGTGAGGGACACCCCTTTAATCGGTTCTAAGCAGGCGAAGGATATCTCTCCGCCTTTTATTTACCATTGCTGAACTTGGACACTACTGTTATGATATTGGTGAAATTAGTGAAGGATAGCTCGCGGGCTATTTTGAGGAGGGGTTAGAATGCCCCAAATAACTGCCAAATCGGTCCGGAGGAGTTTTCTAAGAAGATTCAGGGCGATATTGATTGCTGGGCTGGTGGTAATGGTGCCTATAGGTATTACTGCCTGGATTATTATCTGGCTTTTTGAAGGCGTCGATAATATTTTGCAACCCCTCATAAGGTTAATAGTTGGGCATAACATCACTGGTGTCGGTTTTGCCGTCATGGCGGTTTTAATTCTGATTGTAGGTGCCATTACGACCAATGTAATTGGGAAGAGATTCATCCGCTGGAGCGAGTCTTTGTTGGCGAAAGTACCCATCACCCGTATCCTTTATGTTGCCATCAAGCAAGTCATCGAGAGTTTCTCCAATCCCGAAAAGACTGGTTTTATGCAGGTGGTAATGGTAGAATTCCCTAGAAAAGGTATGCATAGTGTGGGTTTTGTCACCAACGAACACATTGATGAATCCGGTAAGAAATTGGTTAATGTTTTTATCCCCACGGCGCCTAATCCTACCACGGGATTTCTCCAGATAGTCGAGGAGAGTGAAATTGTTCATACTAATTTAACAATTGAAGAAGGGCTGAAGATGGTAATATCTGCGGGAAGGATGGCACCCAAAGAGGTGGGGGATAAAATGGCTCGAGCCAAGGCTGAAGCGGAGAAAACTACCAAACAAGACAGTAAGTAAAAATCCATACGGAGAATAAATCAAATAGCTCTAGATAGCATCTGTGATGTTAGCGGAATAAGGGATAAATAGCCGACAAGCCCGCCTTCCTAATTATTTTCTCTTACGTTTCACAAAGCTGAAAACAATTTTCTTGCCGTTGACTTTATCTTTCTTATTAATGTTATCGATGAAATTTTTGAGTTCGGTTTCTTTCTTAGTGCTCATTATGATTTCCTTTTGCAATCTCTAATCCAAAGTATATTTTAGCATAAGTTCCAGTATAAGTGTATGCCGAACATCGGAGAATGGCCTGCTTAGGGCTCGCAATGGGTTCTTTTTTAGTGTCAATCAAAACATACCAGAACTAACTCAGTGCGGTATTTGGGGCGGTTTTTCGAGGGTAAAATACCGCCGTTGAGAAATACTACATTGCAGATATTGACATCTAACTATTAGCTGTGGTACTATAACTATTTGTGCTCACTTGTTGGTCAATGCAATAGCACATTATATAGCTAAGTTCAATCGCGACGATTCATGTTGAGGGATGAGCTGAGGCTCATCTTTTCAGTTATAGAGGATAATAGGAGGATATACTTGCCAACGATTAACCAGTTAGTCCGCAAGGGACGCAAACCGGGAGTGGACAAGACCAAGGCTCCGGCTTTGCATTATAACTATAATGCCTCGAAGAACAAGACAAGTTGGGGTACTGGTTCTCCCCAGAAGCGTGGGGTTTGTATTCAGGTGAAGACAATGACCCCAAAGAAACCTAATTCAGCGTTGCGGAAGATTGCCAGAGTGCGCTTGACTAATCAGATGGAAGTCACAGCCTATATTCCGGGTGAAGGGCATGAACTTCAGGAGCACTCGGTTGTACTGGTTCGTGGCGGTAGGGTCAAAGACCTACCTGGCGTCCGTTACCACATTGTCCGTGGGGCATTGGATGCTACCGGAGTGGGAAAGCGGCGTAGGGGTCGCAGCAAGTATGGTGCCAAACGGCCTAAGGCTGGGGCGGATACTACTTAGGAGGAACGATGTCACGACGTGCTCATGTTATTAGAAGAGCTGAAGTAATGCCTGATGCAAAATATCAGAGCTTAACTGTTTCCAAGTTGATAAACAAGGTTATGAATCGCGGGAAAAAATGCACCGCAGAAAACATTGTTTACGGTGCTTTGGATATTATGGGTAAACAGGGCACAAAAGATCCTGTTACTGATATGGAATTAGCAATAAGAAATATTACTCCTCAATTGAAAGTTAAATCGCGTAGGGTGGGGGGTGCTACTTATCAGGTACCGGTCGAAGTTCCACCTCAGGTGGGTATGTCGCTGGCCTTACGCTGGTTGATTGATGCCGCCAAATCTAGAAGTGGTAAGACGATGGCGGAAAAACTGTCCGCCGAACTCAGTGATGCCGCGAAAGGGCAAGGGTCGGCGGCTAAGAAGCGTGAAGATACGCACAAGATGGCTGAGGCAAATCGAGCCTTTGCTCACTACCGGTGGTAAAAAGGGGAGATCATTATTAATCCGTCTGTTGCAATAAAGGATAAGACTATGTCTCGGAGTTTTCCTCTCGAAAGATTGAGAAATATAGGTATCATTGCACATATTGATGCCGGGAAAACTACGCTTACTGAAAGTATACTGTATTACACAGGCATCACTTATAAAAAAGGTGGTGTCGATGAAGGTACAACAGTAACCGACTGGATGGAAGAAGAGCGGGCACGTGGTATTACCATCACTTCTGCTGCTATCACCTGTCAGTGGCACGACTATCGTATCAATATTATTGATACTCCCGGTCATGTGGATTTTACCGCTGAAGTAGAAAGGTGTCTCAGAGTTCTGGATGGCGGTGTTGTGTTATTTGATGCTGTTCAGGGTGTAGAAGCTCAGTCAGAAACGGTCTGGCGGCAGGCCGATAAATATAATGTACCGCGCATTTGTTTCGTCAATAAGATGGAACGGGTTGGTGCCAGTTTTGAACACACTGTGGAGATGATTGAAGGGCGTTTGCGCGCCAAAGCTTTACCTATTCAGTTACCCCTAGGAAGCGAAGTTGATTTCCAGGGTGTTATCGATTTAATTGAAAACAAAGCTTACGGTATGGATGGGAATCGTGATGAACCCCTGGCAGAGATAGCTATTCCCGAGGCATACCAGGCTAGAATTAAAGAAGCACGTCATAATATGATTGAGCGGCTCGCGGAGTCAGACGACCAGATGCTCTCCCGGTATCTGGATGGTATTGAGTTCAGTAATGATGAAATCAGAGCTGCTATTAGGGGAGCGACCCTCTCAGCCAAATTGGTACCGGTGCTTTGTGGAAGCGCTCTATCAAATAAAGGTGTCAGGCCTTTGCTGGATGCGGTAGGTTATTATCTACCGGCGCCTTCCGATATGCCTCCAACCAAAGCAGTGGATTATAAAGATAATACCGAACTTACCCTTCAGGTAAGTGACCAGGAACTTTTCACGGCATTAGCTTTCAAGGTTGTTACCGACCCGTTCGTGGGAAGATTGGTTTATTTTAGAGTTTATTCCGGCGTGGTAAAAGCCAGCGATCAGGTTTTAAATGCCACCCGTGGTAAAACAGAACGCATCGGTCGTTTGTTCTTGATGCACGCTAACCGTCGTGATGAAATCGAAGAAGCGGATACTGGTGCTATCGTGGCCACGTTAGGTCTCAAAAATACATTTACAGGCGACACTTTAAGTAATATGAATCAGCCCGTCCTGTTGGAATCGATTAAATTCCCCGAGCCGGTTATCTCTATAGCCATCGAGCCAAAATCTCGAATGGATCAGGATAAGATGGGAGAAGCCCTCAGAAAGCTCTCGGAAGAAGACCCGACTTTTAAAGTGAAGTACAATGAAGAAACAGGACAGATCGTAATCTCCGGCATGGGCGAATTACATCTTGAAATTATTAGCCATCGCATGTTAAGCGAATTTGGTGTTAGTGCAAACGTCGGTAATCCTCGTGTAGCCTATAAAGAGGCCATTACTACTAAGGTTCAGGCTGAAGGCAGATTTGTCAGGCAGAGTGGTGGTCGTGGGCAGTATGGTGATTGCTGGTTGGAGATTGAGCCGACAGCCCGTGGTACCGGTTTTGAATTCGTTGAACGGATTAAGGGCGGAACAATACCTAGAAATTACATTCCTGCAATTGAAGCAGGTGTAAGAGAGGCATGCGAAACCGGTGTGTTAGCAGGTTATCCGATTGTCGATATTAGAGTGACTGTCTACGACGGCAGTTATCATGAAGTAGATTCAAACGAAAACGCATTCAAGATGGCAGGTTCAATGGGTCTTAAGGCGGGTGTTCGTAAAGCCAAGCCCATTATTCTTGAGCCTATTATGAAGATGGAAGTTATTACGCCTAAAGAATTTATGGGTGATGTTATCGGTGATATATCATCCCGTCGAGCTCACATTGAGTTAATTGAAAATCGTGCTGATATGTGTCTTATATCAGCGCTGATTCCTTTGTCTGAGACCTTCGGATATACTACTGCTCTCAGGTCAGAGACACAGGGTAGAGCAAGCCAGACCATGGAGTTCAATAGTTATCAGGAAGTACCGGCATCGTTATTTAAAGAATTGACAGATAAAACAGGAACAAAAAATGCCTAAACAAAAAATTCGTATTAGAATAAAGGGTTTTGACCACAAGGTCGTTGACCAGTCTGCCAGACAGATTGTAGAAACTGTGGAACAGACAGGTGCAGTGGTGGTGGGTCCGATACCTTTACCCACCAGAATTGAAAAATTCAGCGTCATCCGTGCGAGTTTTATTGATAAGAACTCGCAGGAACAGTTTGAGGTTCGTACCCACAAGCGTTTAATTGATATTGTGGAAACCACCTCAAAGACGATTGATTCTTTAACCAAGCTAAACTTACCCTCCGGGGTTGAGTTGGATATAAAGCTGTAAAAAATAGATTAATTTGCCGGGATGGAAGGAATGATTCCAGGAATTATCGGTAAGAAAATAGGTATGAGCCAGGTTTTCAGCGATAGCGGGAAAGCGGAAGCTGTCACCGTGATTGAAGCTGGGCCTTGTATTGTTACACAGGTAAAGACGTCTGCCAAAGAGGGCTATGATGCGGTTCAGCTTGGCTTCGGTACGGCGAAAAAGCTCACTAAACCAGAACTGGGCCATCTGAAGGAGTTGGGTAAATTCAAACAACTCCGCGAATTCAGAATAGATGATGCCGCAGCAGTTAAAATCGGGGATAAGGTTGATGTCAGCCAATTCCAGGCAGGCGATGTTATCAATGTTATTGGAGTCTCTAAAGGTAAGGGGTTTGCCGGTGTGGTCAAGCGTCATGGTTTCCATGGCGGACCTAAGACACACGGACAAACTGACCGGCATCGTGCTCCTGGTGCTATTGGCGCTACGACTTCACCAGGAAGAGTTCTCAAGGGCATGCGTATGGCAGGTCATATGGGCAATGAGCAGGTTACAGTCAGTGGTTTAAAGATTTATAAAACCGACCTTGAACGTAATCTTCTGTTGGTCATTGGTGCAGTACCCGGTAATAAAAATGGGTTGCTTTTGATAAGTAAAGCGAACAAGAGGAAATAGGGAAATGCAAGCTCCGGTATATAACCTTGCGGGTGAAGTGATAGGTAATATCGAAATAAGCGATAAGATCTTTGGTGTGCCTTTCAATGAGGCGCTGGTGCATCAGGCTGTGGTTCGACAACAGGCAAATGCGCGTCAGGGAAATGCCAGTACAAAAACACGTGGTTCTGTTGCTGGAAGCACCCGAAAGCTTTTTAAGCAGAAGGGTACTGGTTCTGCACGTCCCGGTAGCATCAGATCGCCACTACGCAGAGGCGGCGGTATCGTTTTCGGACCCCATCCTAGGGACTATCATCAGGCAATGCCTAAGAAAATGCGCCGATTGGCTTTAAGGTGTGTACTTTCGGAGAAGATAAGCGGTGGAGATTTGAAAATACTGAACTCGCTGAAAATTGATGAACCGAAAACAAAGATTATGGCGGGGGTTTTGGACGCAGTGAAGGTAAATACAACGGCATTGGTAGTAACCTCTGCGGCAAATGCCAATGTGATTAAGTCGGCTCGTAATCTACCCGGTATCAAAACATTACCTGCTGATTTGTTGAATGTTGTGGATATTATCTCTCATCAGACTTTACTGATGGAAGTAGAAGCGGTGCGTAGGGTGGAACAGTTGTGGGGAGAGAACTCGTCTGGAGAAGGAAACAATGCAACTGCATGAAGTAATAAAACGTCCTCTGGTAACAGAAAAGAATGCGATGCTTCAGGCTCAAGGTAAGTACGCCTTTGAAGTTAATAGAGGTGCTAATAAGGTGCAGGTAAAGGAAGCCATTGAAGAGGCTTTCAAAGTTACCGTTATGGCAGTAAATGTAGTCTCAATTCCCGGCAAAGAGAAGACAATCGGTAGAGCAAGGGTTGCTACTCCGTCATGGAAAAAGGCGGTGATTACTCTTAAAGCCGGCGATAAAATAGACCTTTTCGAAAATTTATAGGAGCCAGCAAGGGGATTTAGATGGCAATAAAGGTATATAATCCAACTTCTCCTGGTAGAAGGGCAGCGAGTACTCTCACTAATGAAGAGATTACTAAAACAGAGCCTGAGAAATCGTTGGTTCTTTTTAAGAAGAAAAGAGCCGGGAGAAATAATCGTGGTAAGATTACCGTGCACCACCAGGGTGGTGGAGTTAAGCAGTTATTAAGGCTTATCGATTTTAAACGGGATAAGCTCGGCGTTCCGGGTAAGGTTAATGCTATCGAATATGACCCGACTCGTTCGTCGAATATTGCCCTGATTTATTACGTGGACGGCGAGAAACGTTATATCTTAGCACCTGTTGGGTTAAATGTTGGGGATACTATTGTTTCCGGAGTAACTGCTGAAATCAAAGTGGGCAATACTTTACCGATGAAGCTCATCCCCACTGGTACAATGGTGCATAATATAGAGCTTATTAAAGGTAAAGGTGGTAAGTTGGTGCGTAGCGCCGGTGGCGCAGCTCAACTCTTAGCGAAAGAAGGAGAACATATCCATATTCGTATGCCTTCTGGTGAAATGAGATTAGTCCTTGCCGAGTGTATGGCGACAATCGGACAGGTCGGTAATATTGAACATCAGGGAATCAGTCTTGGGAAAGCGGGACGTAAGCGTTTGATGGGCTGGCGTCCGACTGTCAGAGGCTCTGCAATGTCACCTCGCGACCATCCACACGGTGGAGGCGAGGGTAGGACCCCGATAGGAATGCCGGGACCAAAGACTCCTTGGGGTAAACCAGCATTGGGTTATAAGACGCGGAAAAAGAAATATTCAGACAAACTGATTATCAGGCGTCGAGGGAAGAAGTAAACTATGTCAAGGTCAACTAAAAAAGGCCCAGCAGTTGATGCGAAGCTACTGAAGAAGGTAGCAGCAGTCAATCGCGGCAGTGAGAAGACAGTCATTAAGACATGGTCTCGTTGGTGTACTATTGTGCCTGAGATGATTGGCTTAACGATTGGCGTGCACGACGGTAGAAAACATGTTGCGGTTTATATCACGGAAAACATGGTAGGACATAAATTGGGTGAGTTTGCCCCGACGCGTACTTTTAGAGGGCATACTATTAAGGAAGAGGCCACTCCTGAAAAGAAAGCCCCGACTACTGAGTCTACCACCTAGGAGATAAATGGAAGTAAAGTCCGTAGTTAAAAATACAGGAACATCGCCGCGCAAGATGAGAGCGGTGGTTGATTTGGTGCGAGGTAAGAGTGTGGAAGAAGCACTGACAATCCTCAAGTTTGCAGCTTCGCCTCATGCCCGTGTTGTCGCTAAGGTGATAAAGACAGCAGTGGCTGATGCTGAAACAGTGCACAATCTTTCAGCGGCAAATCTGAAAGTTTTAAAAATTTCTTCTAATGAGGCAATGACACTCAAGAGATTTAAGGCGCGTTCGCGCCATCGTGTCAGCCCGATACTCAAGCGTTCCAGTCATATTACTGTGGTTGTCGGTGAGCAGGAGGCTTAATGGGACATAAGGTTAACCCTATTGGTTTCAGGCTAGGTATTATAAAACCGTGGGATTCTAAATGGTATGCTGACCGTCATTTCGTTAGCTACCTGCAGGAAGACTTGAAGATTCGTAAAGCTATCAAGTCGATGTATCCTGAGGCTGGAGTCTCTCTGGTAGAGATAGACCGTCGGGCGAATAATATTTCGCTGACCATCCATACGGCCCGTCCTGGCATTCTCATCGGGCGAGGCGGACAAAGAGTGGAGGAGATGAGAGGTAATCTCGAAAAGCTCGTCGGTAAAAAGATACAGTTAAATATTAGAGAAATCCAGCAACCCGAATTCGATGCTTATCTAGTAGCGAAATCGATTGCTGAGTCAATGGAAAGAAGAGTCTCTTACCGCCGTGCATTGAAACAGGCACTACAGCGCTCTATTCAGGCGGGAGCCAAAGGCATGAGAATTCGTGCCGCTGGGCGGTTGGACGGAGCTGAAATTGCTCGTCGCATAACCATGCATGAAGGGCGTGTACCTTTACATACTATCCGTGCTGATATTGATTATGGTTTTACCGAAGCCAGGACTGTTATGGGCAGAATTGGTATCAAGGTCTGGATTTATAAAGGTGAAGTTCTGCCCGAGAAAGAAGAAGCTAAATTAGCAGAGGGGACTCAGCCGGTAATAATTCCTTCTGTAGATGTGAAATCTGTTGAGACAACTGAGGAGAAATCTTCACCGACTGTAGAATTAACGGTGCTGGAAGCGGCTGCTGATGTAAAAACTACTAAGCGGGCGGTAAGAAAACCGCGTAAACCTGCAGAAGAGAAAACACCGGAGGCAGGAATAACCCCAGTGCCGATTGAAGAGACACCTGTTGCTAAACCGGCAGTGAAGAAGACTCGCAAGGCGGCAACTGCGAAGGCTGAAGGACCTGTTATAGAGGATAAGAAGCCGGCAGCAAAAAAGAGCAGCCGGGCAATGAGTACAGTAAAAACCAAGATAACTAAAACCAAGATAGTAAAAACCAAGGAGTCTCCTTCGGCTGAAGTAGCTGAGTCAGGTACTGAAGAGCCGTCAGTGGACAAGTAGGGAGATAGTGATGTTACAGCCAAAGCGGGTTAAATTTCGTAAATTTCATAAGGGACGTCGGAAAGGTACAGCTCAATCCGGTGATGTTGTCACCTTCGGCGAATATGGCTTGCAAGCGGAAGAAGCTGCATGGCTGACCGCGCGCCAAATAGAGGCGGCACGTCGTGCTATTACTCACCACATCCGCCGTGGTGGTAAAGTTTATATTCGTGTCTTTCCTGATAAATCGATTACCAAGAAACCGGCAGAAACACGTATGGGTTCCGGTAAAGGAACTCCTGACCATTGGGTAGCAGTAGTGAAACGCGGCAGGATAATTTTTGAAATGGGTGGTGTTGATGAGGCAACTGCTAAAGAAGCCTTACGCCTCGCTTCAAATAAATTGCCGATTGATGCTAGATTTGTCGCCAGGAAGACAAGCGGACTTGCGGGCATTACTAAGTCCAAGGAGTTAGCGGCAGTTGAAAATTAATGAAATTCGAGCTTTAAGCTCCGAGGAATTGACCAAACAGCTTAAGACGGCTAACCGAGAGCTTTTTGACATTCGGTTGAAGGCGATTAGCAGGCATTTAGGGAACCATAGGGAAATCCCGAGAGCTAAAAAGAAGATTGCCAGAATACAAACCGTGCTGAGGGAAAAAGAATTGGGTATGCAGTAATACACAGATAGTATAGCCGCTCTGTGAATTATTGGCAGAAGAAAAAGGGTTTAGTTTATGACAACAATGCAGAAAAGTAAGGTAGGACGGGTTTCGAGTAACAAGATGGAAAAGACCTTAGTTGTACTGGTCGAATCTCATCGTAACCATCCTTTGTACAAGAAAACGATTAGAAAAATAACCCGCTATAAAGTTCATGATGCAAAGAATGAATGCGGGATAGGCGATGTTGTCCGGATTGTGGAAACTAGGCCGATGTCTAAAGAGAAACGGTGGCGTGTTGCTGAGATTGTTACCAAAGCGGCTGCAATCGAGGTTAAACCGGAAGAGATAGCTACTCCGGAAGTATTAGTTGAAACGCATAAGACAGTTGCTGCGGTTGAGCCTGAAACCGTTGCAGATCCTTCTGGAGCAGAATCGGTAGAGGAAAAGAAATAACTCTCGGGGTAAGATAAAGTGATAGAGATATATACTAGATTAAAAGTAGCAGATAATACGGGGGCACGACAGCTAATGTGTATCAATGTTCTTGGTGGTAGTGGCCGCAGATATGCCCATGTAGGAGATGTCATCGTAGGGGCTGTCAAAAAAGCCATTCCCGGTGGCTCGGTGAAAGAGGGTGATGTTGTTCGTGCGGTGGTTATACGTACTATCAAACCTCAACGACGTGCCGATGGTACCTACATCAGATTCGATGACAATGCGGCAGTGATTCTTACCGAGAAGAATAATCCCAAGGGAACTCGTATTTTTGGACCGGTCGCCAGAGAATTGAGAGAGAAGTTGTTTACCAAGATTCTTTCTCTAGCGCCGGAAGTATTATAAGGGAGATGGCGATGAAAATTAAGAAGGATGATAACGTCCTGGTTATCGCCGGTAAAGATAAAGGCAAGAAAGGCAAAGTTCGTTTCGTGTATCCGAGAGAACACAGAGCGCTTGTCGAGGGCGTTAATTTAATAAAAACACATAGCAAAGCAAAACAGCAGGTCAAGCAAGCTGGACTTATCGAACGGGAAGCTCCGATCGATTTCTCCAATATGATGTTAATGTGTAATCGGTGCAATCATCCGGTCCGTGTTGGTTTCAAGACTCTGGATGATGGCAGCAAAGTAAGAATCTGTCGCGCTTGCGGTGAGGTTATTGAATAATGGCTGGTTTGAAAGAGAAGTATCGTAAGGAAATTGCCCCGAAGCTGATGGAACTCAAGGGCTACAAGAATGTTATGGAAGTACCGCGACTTGAGAAGATTGTGGTCGGTATTGGTTTGGGTGAAGCGGTAACCAATGCTAAGGCGCTGGAAGGCGCCGAGCGGGATTTGCCGATTATCACCGGGCAAAAACCCATCGTTACCCATGCCAAGAAATCAATCGCCAACTTTAAGTTAAGGGAAGGTATGCCTATCGGGTTGAAGGTGACATTACGTCAACAGCGTATGTACGATTTCATCGACAAACTGATTAGTGTTGTTCTTCCTCGCCTGCGTGAGTTTCAAGGTGTTCCCAGAAACGCATTCGATGGCCGTGGTAATTATACGCTTGGTTTAAAAGAGCAGACTATTTTCTCTGAGATAGAATTCGAGAAGGTTGATAAAGTCAGGGGTTTGGAAATAACGATTGTAACAACCGCTAAAACCGATGAAGAAGGCAGATTGTTACTTGAACTGATGGGTATGCCATTCAGTAAGGATTAATGGGAGTTAAATGGCTAAGAAATCAGAGATAGCAAAATGGAGACGTACTCCTAAATTTAAGGTGCAACAGCACAATCGATGTGAGGTTTGTGGTCGATCTCGTAGTTACATGCGTCGGTTCGGTTTATGCCGAATATGTTTCCGGGAGCTTGCTCTATCGGGCAAGATTCCTGGCGTGAGAAAATCAAGCTGGTAAACAAGGATATTGTTCAAAGGGGGAAAGAGTGACTATTTCTGACCCAATTGCAGATATGCTGACCCGAATACGTAATGCCACTATGGCAAGACATGATTCGGTGTTAGTTTCATCTTCTAGGTTGAAGCTGGCTATTGCCAGGATTCTGAAAGAAGAGGGATTTGTTGCGAATTATGAGGTTGTCCGTGAGGAATCTCATAAGGCAATCAAGCTCTATATCAGATATTATGATAGAAATCAGCCGGTTCTCACCGGATTGGAAAGAGTTAGTAAGCCGGGTCTGAGAATATATGTTGAGAAGAAAGAGATTCCCCGTGTTTATGGCGGCATGGGAATAGCAATCCTTTCTACTCCCAAAGGTGTAATGACCGGGAAGCAAGCTTGGCGGCAGGGAATTGGCGGAGAACTTTTGTGTTACGTATGGTAAGCAAATTCAGGAGCGAATTGTATGTCTAGAGTAGGGCGTTTACCGATACCAGTGCCCAAAGATGTAGTGGTAAAGATTGAAAATGGCGAAGTTGCTATAAAGGGACCGAAAGGTGAACTTCGTCAGGTTCTGGGGGCTGATATTTCGGTTAAGCAAGAAAAAGAAGAATTAATCGTTACGCGTGCTAATGACACTCGTGATGTTCGTGCCCGTCATGGCTTAATTCGTGCTCTTTTGGCGAATATGGTAACCGGAGTGACGAAGGGCTTTGAAAGAGGCATAGATATCGTTGGTGTCGGATATCGTGCACAGAAGACCGGTGATAAAGTAGTACTTAATGTCGGGTATTCACACCCGGTGGAAGTTACCCCTATGCCTGGTATCACTTTGGCGGTCGAAGGAACGACCAAGGTAAAAATTACCGGGATTGATAAAGCAGCTGTCGGATTAATGGCGGCAAAAATCAAAGCAATCAAACCCCACGATGCCTATAAAGGTAAGGGCTTAAGATATGCTGGCGAACAGGTCCGCCTCAAGCCGGGTAAAGCGGGTAAGGCAATCGGGAAGTAGAGGGAGAGTAAATGGCAAAGTTTAACCGTAAGCTAGCTCGCACCAGGCGACACACTCGTATCAGGACTAAGTTACAGGGTACGGAGTCCAGACCTCGCTTGAGTGTTTTCCGTAGTCTGCAAAATGTTTATGCTCAGGTGATTGATGATATTAAAGGACAGACCTTGGCGGCGGCTTCGTCGCTTGATGAAGAGATAAAGGATAAGATAAGTGGCAAGAAAAAGGCAGAGGTATCCAAGCTGGTGGGTGCTCTGATAGCCAAACGGGCTATGGAGAAAGGCATTACTCAGGTAGCTTTTGACCGCGGCGGCTATAAATATCATGGTAGAGTTAAAGCTATCGGCGAGGCGGCTCGGGAACAGGGTTTAAAGTTTTAGAGAAGAAAATAAATTCAGGATAGATGAGTATGGCGCAAATCAATAAAATTAATGCAGCAGAACTGGCACTGACGGATAAGATGATTTATATAAACCGTGTCGCCAAGGTAGTAAAAGGTGGCAAACGTATGAGTTTCAGTGCGTTGGTAGTCACCGGTGATGGTGTCGGTCATGTGG
This sequence comes from uncultured Dehalococcoidia bacterium, assembly GCA_903916765.1. Classification (GTDB taxonomy): domain Bacteria; phylum Chloroflexota; class Dehalococcoidia; order Dehalococcoidales; family Fen-1064; genus Fen-1064. The sequence goes on from CAIWXV010000138.1 coordinate 14,472, forward strand.
GTGTTGGACTTGGTAAAGCAAACGAGGTGCCTGTAGCCATTAATAAAGCTAACGCCAACGCCCGTAAAAATTTGATTGCGGTACCTCTGGCAGGTACTACTATTCCTCATGAAATAGAGTTGAAAATGGGGTCGGCAAGGATCTTACTGAAACCTGCGGCGCCAGGTACAGGTATCATTGCCGGCGGCAGTATGCGGGTAGTGCTGGAATCATCAGGTGTCAAGGATATTCTTACCAAATCATTAGGTACTTCTAATAAGACTAACGTTGCTCGTGCTACTGTTCTTGCCTTGAGCAGACTTAAGAATCCGGCTGAAGAAATTGCCAAGCGGAAATCTGCTGTTCAGCAGATCGGGGAGGTAAAGACCAGTGGCTAAGTTATGTATTACCTTGGTGAAAAGTGGTATCGGTTATGAGGAAGATCAGAAAAGAACCCTTAAAGCTCTGGGTTTTCATCGATTGAATCAGAGTGTTATTCACGATGATTCCTTGCCAATAAGGGGAATGATTAATAAAGTAAGACATTTAGTTAAGGTGGAGGAAGCAAGTTGATAAGACTGGATACACTTTCTCCTGCTCCCGGCTCCAGAAAAGGTAAGAAAAGAGTTGGGCGTGGCGACGGAAGTAGAAAAGGTAGCTTCTCGGGGCGGGGTTGTAAGGGACAGAAAGCGCGTTCCGGGTTTAGAATGAAACCCGGTTTTGAAGGCGGGCAATTACCTATTATCAAGAGATTGCCTAGCCAGAGAGGTTTTACTAATATCTTTAAAACCGAATATGATGTGGTCAATGTCGGGCAGCTCAATGTTTTTGAAGCAGGCGCGGAAATTGACATTGTCAAGTTGATGACAGCCGGATTAGTGAAGACCGGCCAGAAACTCATTAAAATACTCGGGGAAGGTGAAATAGACCGTCCCCTGACTGTGAAAGCAGAGAAGTTCTCTGCTACTGCCAAATCTAAAATTGAAGCGGCAGGTGGTAAAGTGGAGGAGGTCGGCATATGAGGCCTCGGCAAGGTATGCCCAGGCTTTTTCAGGCAGTGATTGATGCCTTCCGCCTGCCGGATTTACGGCGGCGGCTATTGCTTACTTTCGGAATGTTAGTGGCATTCCGTTTCATTGCGCATATCCCACTACCCGGGGTTGACCCGGCGGCATTACAGAAATTATTCAGCAGTAATGCGATGTTGGGCATGCTGGATATGTTTAGTGGCGGTGCTCTAAGAAACTTCAGTGTGGCGGCAATGGGTGTTTATCCATATATTACCGCTACCATCATATTGCAGTTGTTAACTCCGGTAATCCCTCGCTTGCAGTCGCTGAGCGAAGAAGGCGAATCAGGCAGAAATATGATTAATCGTATCAGCCACTGGATAACTATTCCCCTGGCTGGTATTTCCGGTTACGGACAAATTCTTCTGCTCCAGAGAAGCGGTGCAATTGCTGCGGTAGCGCCATTACAAATGACGTCGATGGTTATATCTTTGATTGCCGGTACAATTTTCCTTGTTTGGTTGGGTGAATTGATAACCGAATATGGCATTGGTAACGGCATCTCTATTCTAATCTTTGCCGGTATCGTTACTGGTTATCCATCGATGGTTGGAAACCTCGGATTGGCTTTTAGTCAGAATTCTGCGGGTGTAATCGTTTTCGGGCTTATCTTGCTGGCGACGGTTGTAATGATAGTTTTGTTCACTGAGGCACACCGCCGCATTCCTGTTCAGTATGCCCGGACATCCTTCCATGGTGGGCGTATGTATCGTCAAAGCGGGGGTACACATATACCGTTGAGGGTGAATGCTGCAGGCATGATTCCTCTTATCTTTGCAATGTCGCTGGTTGTTTTCCCTGGAATGATAGCCAGTTACTTCGCTAATCCGACAACCGCTGAACCTAATTTAGCGAACTGGATTTATAAGATTTTTAGTCCTGATACTTCATTACCGTTGGGGTCTGTCTACTGGATATTGTATTTCCTGCTTACCATCGGTGCCTCTTTCTTCTACACGATGGTAATCTTCCAACAGCAGGATTTGCCCCGTACATTACAGAGACAAGGTGGGTTTATTCCCGGAATCAGACCAGGGAAAAATACCGAGTCATATCTTAACGGCGTTATAAATCGTATTACGTTAGCAGGCTCTCTGTTTTTGGCAGTGGTTGCTATTGTTCCCTTCATCGCTCGCGGTGTGACTGATGTTCAGACTGTTCAACTGTCCAGCACTGGTTTAATCATTGTTGTGGGTGTTGTACTTGATACGATGAAGCAGATGGAAGCGCAGTTGACAATGCGTCGTTACGAAGGGTTTATTAAGTAGAGGCTTATTTTATGTACGTTGTTTTTTTGGGAGCTCCTGGAGCAGGTAAAGGAACACAAGCCGCTGAAGTGGCAAAAGAGCTGAAATTGGCTCATATTGCTACTGGTGATATGTTTCGGGAAGCACAGAAAAAAGGAACCGAACTAGCACTGCAAGCCAAATCCTATATGGAGAGAGGCATACTGGTACCGGATGAGATAACTATTAAGATGGTGCTGGAGAGAATCTCTGCTCCGGATTGCAAGAACGGGGTCATCTTTGATGGTTTCCCGCGTAATCTGGCACAGGCTCAAGCTCTGGATAAAGCTATGGTAGGGTTGTCCAAAGCCATAGATAAAGTTGTGTATATTAAGGTTTCGGAAGAAGAATTACTGAAGAGACTCGGCGGGCGTTGGATTTGTCGGCAATGTCAAACGCCATACCATGAAGTTTCATCGCCGCCAAAAATTAAGGGTAAATGCGATAAATGTGGTGGTGAACTATACCAGCGCTCCGATGATATACCGGCGACAATCAAAGAGAGGTTGAAGGTATTTTTTGCACAAACAGCTCCCTTAATTGATTATTACAGCAAAACTGGTAAACTATTGGAGGTAGCGGGTGAGGGTGGTGTGGATGAAATTCGTCAGAGAATATTAAGTGCCATCGGGAAGAAGGGTGCCCGTCGGAGTTAATAATGGGCATTATTATCAAATCCGATGGGGAAATAGAAGTAATGCGGGAGGCTGGCAGAATTACAGCCGAAGTATTGAAAAGGCTGGTTTCGCATGTGAAGCCGGGTATTCGTACTGAGGAATTAGATGTAATTGCAGAAAAAGAGGCAAGAGGACTCGGTGCAGTGCCCTCGTTCAAGGGGTATAGGGGCTATCCAGCGAGTCTGTGTGTCTCGGTTAATGATGAGATAGTACATGGGATTCCTGATAAGAGAATCCTGCAAAATGGGGATATAGTATCATTGGATTTCGGGGTTATTTATAAAGGATTTCAGGGGGACGTGGCGAGGACGGTGGCAGTGGGGAAAGCAAGCCTTTCGGCTTGCAAATTGATGGAGGTAACGGAGGAGGCATTAAAAGCGGGTATTGCGGCGGCGTGCGGCGGGTGCAGATTGGGTGATATTTCTGCTGCTGTCGAAGAGTATGCCGAGTCGCGTGGATACACGGTAGTCCGTGAATATACCGGGCACGGTATCGGCAGGAATATGCATGAGGACCCGCAGATACCGAATACTACGAAATCGGTGTTTGGTTTGATGAGAGGAACGGGGCCGGTTTTACGAAGAGGAATGACACTCGCAATCGAGCCGATGGTAAACATCGGGAGTTGGGAAACTAAAGTGGACGATAATGGGTGGACGGTACGTACCAGAGATGGTAGTCTGTCAGCCCATTTTGAAGATACAATTGCCATCACGGATGGCAAGCCTGAGGTGCTTACCAGTGCTTAGTTAAGGAGCTTATGTCAAAGAAAGAGACAATCGAGGTTGAAGGAGTGGTTGTGGAGTCTCTACCGAATGCGATGTTCCGGGTAGAACTGGCAAACGGTCATAAAGTATTGGCGCATATTTCAGGTAAAATGAGGGTAAATTATATTAGAATCTTACCGGGTGATAGAGTTTTGATAGAACTGTCTCCGTATGATTTATATCGGGGCAGAGTTACTTACCGGTTTAAGTAAGAGGAAAAAGATGAAAGTCGGATCTTCAGTAAAACCAAGATGTGAAAAATGCAAGGTAATCAGGCGGCGGGGTGTGGTCAGAGTTATTTGTACCCGTGCCAAGCATAAGCAGAGACAGGGCTAGTTTTGGAGGAATAAAAATGCCGCGTATTGCAGGTGTGGATATACCTAAGGGAAAACAAATCGGGATTTCGTTACAATACCTTCATGGTATTGGATCGGCGTTGAGCCAGAAAATCCTAACACAGGTCGGTGTCAGTCCTGAAGTGAAGGCTGATGAACTCACGGAGGGTGAAGTTAACAAAATCCGTGAGCTTATTGATAAAGAGTACACAGTAGAGGGTGAACTTCGTAAAGAGGTGAACCTGAATGTTAAACGGCTTATGGAAATTGGTAGCTACCGGGGTACACGGCATCGCCGTAATCTGCCATGCAGAGGACAGCGGACTCGTACCAATGCTCGAACGCAACGTGGTGCTAAGAAGACAGTTGCCGGTAGAGGTAAGAAGCGCGGCGCTACCAAGAAGTAAATGGTAGATCTAATGGGAGGAAAGAATGCCAGCAGGTAAAAAGGGCAAAGCAAAGAGGAAAGAACGTAAGGTAATACCTTCGGGGCGTGCCTTTATACAATCTAGTTTCAATAATACTATCGTAACTATTACCGACCCTGAAGGGAATGTACTTTCCTGGGGTAGTTCTGGAACCGCAGGGTTCAAGGGCTCGAGAAAGGGTACTCCTTATGCCGCACAATTGGCGGCTCAGGATGCGGTAAAGAAGGCATCAACCTATGGTTTACGCCAGGTAGAAGTTTTTGTTAAAGGTCCGGGAAGTGGTCGTGAGGCAGCCATTCGAGCGCTTCAGAGTTCCGGGTTGACGATTTCCAGTATTCAGGATATAACTCCTATACCGCATAATGGTTGTCGTCCTCCTAAGAGAAGAAGGGTGTAAGGATAGAGAATATGGCAAGGTATCTAGAAGCAAAGTGTCAGTTATGCCGCCGGTGCGGTGACAAATTAATGCTCAAAGGGAATCGGTGTTTAACGCCCAAGTGTGTTATGGAACGGAAGCACAAGACTGTTGTTTCCAGCCGGGGGCGGAGAAAGCGTATTTCTGAGCACGGCGTACAGCTGATTGAGAAACAGAAAGCCCGCTATACCTATGGCTTGTTTGAGAGACAATTCAAACGCTTTTATGCTGAGTCGGCAAGACAGCCTGGTATTACTGGTGATAATCTCAAGGTAATGCTGGAAAGACGACTGGACAATGTTGCTTATCGTCTTGGATTTGCGGACTCTCGTGCTCAAGCACGTCAATTGGTTCTTCATGGCCATATTATGGTCAATGGTCATCGGGTAAATGTCCCTTCTTGTTTGATTAATGAAGGTGATACAGTAGCTTGTAGAGAAGCGAGTATCAAGAGGGAGTATTTCAAGAAGTTGGCTGAGGAAATCAAATCGAAGACCATTCCTAGCTGGCTGATACTCGATAGGGAAAAACTCGTTGGACAGGTGGTGGCAATGCCTATCCCCGATGAAACAATTGCCAAATTTGATGGTAAGAGCATCGTTGAGTACTACTCGCGGTAAGGAGGTATGGAATTGACTCTGTCGGTAGTACCTAAAATACAGGTTGTTGAAACAAAAGAGAATTTTGCACGATTCGTCATCGAACCGTTAGAGAAAGGTTTTGGTATTACTCTGGGGAATTCTCTACGGCGTGTTATGCTGGGGCATTTGCCCGGAGCAGCGATAACTCATGTTAAAATTGACGGCATTCAGCATGAATTTTCACCCATTCCTAATGTCAAGGAGGATGTGATTGAATTCCTGCTCAATGTTAAGGCAATCAGATTGAGGCCGCTCTCTAATGCTACATCCGGTAAACTGATTTTGGATGTGGCGAATGAGGGGCGAGTCACTGCCGCTGATATTAAGCCATCGGCTGACTTTGAGGTTACCAATCCGGAATTATACCTGGCGACCCTGAATGCTCCGGATACCAGATTCTATGTGGAATTCGATGTTGAGATTGGCAGCGGCTTTAAACAAGCCGAAGTTGCCGATAATCTGTCGGTAGGCGTTATTCCGGTGGATGCTATCTTCACTCCGATACGTAAGGTAAATTATCTTACCGAACCGGTTCACGTCGGTAGAGAGACCGGATTGGAACGGCTGTATCTTGAGGCTTGGACTGACGGAACAATAGAGCCGAATGATGCGCTGAATCAGAGCGCCAGAATGTTGGCTGAGTTGCTTGTCCCCTTTGCCGATTTCGGTAAAGAAACAGAGACATTGCCGGAGAAAGAGGCTATCGATTTATCCATTCCCGAAGAACTATACAATATGCCGGTAGAGCAGTTGAATCTTTCCGTACGCACGATGAACTGCTTGCGTCGCGGCAATATTCAGACAGTCGGCGAGATCGTAAAGAAGGGTGAGAAGGGATTGATGACCCTGCGTAACTGTGGGGTGAAGTCTCTTCAGGAACTTAGAGAGCGACTGGGAGAGTTAGGTTTATCATTGACACCGGCAGATGATAACAAAGCCGGCGATAAAGAAACTGAAGAAGAGAACACCTCTGGATCGGGAGATAAGTAAAATTACAATGGGTGCAGGTGAATGTTATGGCACGTAAATTGCAAATGCACGGTAGAAGACTAACAAGGTCTTCAGGATATAGAAAAGCGCTGTATCGCAATCTGGTAACAGACCTTCTGGGTTATGAAAAGGTTACCACTACCGAAGCCAAAGCGAAAGAAATACGTGGCTTGGCGGAGAAGATGATTACGTTAGGCAAGAAAGGTGACCTTCACGCTCGTCGTGAGGCTTTAGCTTTCATTTATAGCAAGAAAATTGCCGACAAAGTCTTCGATGAACTTGCTACACGGTATGCCGAGCGCAAGGGCGGCTATACCCGGATCATTAAATTGGGTTCGAGACTAGGCGATGGCGCTCCTATTGTTCAACTTGAGTTGGTGAAATAATGGTATTGACACTGACTGCTCCCGAAATAGGGCAGAGTCAAAAGACTGGCACTCGTTTGGTGCTGGTACTGGAGTACGACGGAACAAATTATTTCGGTTTCCAGTGGCAGGCAAATGCGCCTACTATTCAGAGTGAGTTGGAAAAGGCTCTGGAGAAACTCACCGGAGAAAAAATACGGGTGGTGGCTGCCAGCCGTACTGATACCGGAGTTCACGCTCGTGGGCAGGTGGTCAGTTTCAAAACAGACTCCTCTCTCCTTGCGGAAGCATTTGTTCACGGATTGAATTATCATCTGCCCGATGATATTGCCGTAAAGTCAGCTTATCGGGTTAGAGATTATTTTATGGTACGGAGCATGGCAATCAGCCGGGAGTACAATTACTTTATTTTAAATAGTCAGACACGCTCCCCAATGACTACAAGATTTGCCCATCGCGTCATCGGCGAGCTTGATGTTGAAGCAATGAATAAGGCAAGTCAAACCTTGGTTGGTATACATGACTTTGCTTCTTTTGCTAGTGACATAAGTGCTGAACTTGAGAAAAGCACTATTCGTCGTGTTTATCGGGCGGAAATGAAACGTGATGGGGAGCTGATTGTCTTCAATGTCGTAGCTAATGCGTTTTTACGGCATCAGATACGCAGTACTGTCGGTGCTCTGGTTCAGATAGGGCTGAACAGGATGAGCGAAGCTGAATTTATTAACATACTTGAGTCGAAGAAACCCGGACGGGCAGGTCCTACTTTGCCGTCGTGCGGTTTATGCTTGGTACGGGTGAATTACCCCTGTGCATTTGAGGAAATGAGATAATGAAAACATGTAGTGTCAAAGCTAGCGATATTAAACGAGAGTGGCATACGGTCGATGCTTCGGAAGAGATTCTGGGCAGACTGGCTACTCGTGTGGCGAATTTACTGATGGGTAAACACAAGCCATTGTTCTCTCGTAATGCGGACGTCGGCGATTTTGTCGTGGTTACTAATGCTGCTAAAATCCAGGTTACGGGTAACAAACTGGCGCAGCATCTCTATCATAGCCATTCGGGTTATCCCGGCGGGTTTAGAACTGTAACCATGGATAAAATGATGGAAACCCATCCGGAAAGAGTCATCGAGCATGCTGTTAAGGGAATGTTGCCTAAGAATCGGCTGACTGCTAAAATGATGAAGCGGTTGAGGGTCTATACCGGTGAGGCTCGCTTATCGGTGGGTCAGTCGAAGAAAGTTAAAGCAGAAGCTGAACCGAAGAGTTAAATTAGAAAAAATAGAGTGTCTTAAGAGATAAAGGGAGGTTTCCTTGGAGGAACAGGCTTATTTTTACGGGACTGGAAGACGCAAGACGGCAGTAGCCCGTGTCAAGATAATGCCGGGTAGAGGGACGATTGTCATCAATGGCGTTCCTTATGAGGAGTTATTGTCTCGTACGGAACTGAGACAAATGGTGATTAAACCACTGGTTGTTACTGAGACTCTCAGTAAATACAATGTGGTGGTTAAAACAGAGGGTGGCGGCATTGCTGGACAAGCAGGGGCTATTTCACATGGAATCGCGCGTGCTTTAGTGAAAGCTAACCCTGATAACAGGCTCAAATTGAAGAGAAACGGACTTCTGACTCGTGACCCGCGTGCTAAGGAGAGAAAGAAAGCCGGTTTGAGAAAGGCACGCAAAGCGCCTCAGTACACCAAGCGTTAAAAACAGGTTCTTCCCTGTGTTTATTACAGCCTCACCTTTGCGGGTGAGGCTGTTGTGTTTTAGGCGGGTGAAAACAATCGGTGATAATATTATTCAGGGCTGGTGAAAGTTGAAGGACAAAAAATTAATCGATATTTACTATCGGCTTTTTGAGCGATACGGGCCTCAACATTGGTGGCCCGCCGATAATCATTTTGAAGTTATGGCGGGAGCTATTCTGACACAATCGACTGCCTGGAAAAATGTCGAAAAATCGACCTCCAATCTAAAAAAAGCTCGCGTGATGTCGCCGTTGACTTTGCGACGGATACCTATTGATGAACTGGCAAGACTGATTCATCCCAGCGGTTATTACAATGCTAAATCCGCTAAACTCAAGGCATTGGTCAATTGGTTGGCTGATACCTGTGAAGATAACCTCGATAAGCTATTTGCTCAAGATGCGGACATCCTCCGCGAACAACTTTTAGATGTCCATGGGATTGGGCCTGAAACTGCCGATTCCATCCTGCTTTATGCGGTAAATAAACCGGTTTTTGTATCGATGCTTATACCCGCCGTATTATCAATCGTATCGGTTTATCACCGAGAAAGGATACTTATGATGCTTACCAATCACTTTTTATAAAAAAGCTGCCGCGGGAAACGCAACTTTTCAATGAATATCATGCGTTACTGGTTTGTCTGGGGAAGGAGGTTTGCCGCAAGCAACCTCTTTGCGAAAAGTGTTGCCTTTTTGAAATCTGTTACTATAACAAAGGATAACATCGTCATAAAAGCGTAATATTTTGCTTGTTTGTGTAACGACATCCTTCTTGATTTCGATGCCTGAGTTAGTTAATATTAGTTTGACTTAAATTGGATTTGAGTGAGCTATGGCAAAACCATTAGTTATCGTAAAGAAAAGCGAGCATATCGCCAATATTACTCTCAATCATCCCGATACTGGTAATATCGTTAACCTGTGCCTGGGACAGGAATTGGAAGAAATCTGCCGGCAAATCAACCAGGACGACGATATCAATGTCGTGACAATCACTGGGGTCGGCAACATTTTCTGTGTCGGAAGCGAATCGGAGAAGAAACAATCTCAACAGTTTGGGCTTGCGCTCTCCGTGTCAAAGATTGAGAAGCCAGTCATTGCTGTAATCAACGGTGATGCCCTGGGACAGGGCTTGGAATTGGCATTGGCGTGTGATGTCAGGATTGCCACGCAAGAGGCGCATTTTGGCTTTCCTAGCGTGTCAGAAGGGTTGATTCCCACCGATGGAGGGACACAGCGACTGCCTCGCATTGTCGGTAAGGGTAAGGCACTGGAGTTAATCTTCACCGGAGACATTATTGAGGCGGCGGAAGCTTTAAAAATCGGGTTGGTGAGTAAAGTAGTCCCTTCACAGTTTCTGCCTGCCGAAGCCGAGACGCTGGCGAAATTGATGGCGAGTAAAGCCCCCATCGCACTGAGGTATATTAAAGAGGCGATCAATAATGGGCTCGATTTGACGATGGAGCAAGGTCTACGTCTGGAGGCTGACCTTTATTTCCTCTTACATACTACTGACGATAGAACGGAAGGTATCCGTTCTTTTTTGCAGAAAAGAACTCCGGGATTTAAAGGCAAGTAGGGTTTTTGAGATTGAAATGGGTGATTTTGAAGTAATTATCTATGAGAAGAAGGATAACAAGGGCTATATTACGCTCAATCGCCCCAAGTTTTTGAATGCTTATAATATCAAGATGAGAGATGAGCTTTACTATGTATTAGCGGCTGTGCGGGATGACCCTGAAGTCAAAGTTGTGATTCTCAAGGGAGCTGGAGAGAAGGCTTTCTGTGCCGGTGCCGACCTCACGGAATTTCTCACTGCACCTTCGCCGGTGATTGCCCGTCAGGTAAGATTCGAGCGGGATGTGTGGGGAATCTTTTTAAATATTCGTAAGCCTATGATTGCCGCTCTACACGGCTATGTTTTGGGTTCGGGAATAGAGATGGCGATGTGTTGCGATATTCGCATTGCTTCTGAAGATGCTCAATTCGGTGTTCCGGAGATGGGTTTAGGTATTATTCCTGCTGCCGGCGGCAGTCAGACTATTCCACGTGTGGTTGGTAGAGGCTATGCCCTGGAGATGCTTTTGTCGGGCAGATGGATTAAAGCCGATGAGGCTGAGAGAATAAAGATGGTTAATCATGTTGTCCCGCGTACGGAGCTTCTACCGACTGTCGAGAGAATAGCCGACAGTATTAAAACATTTGACCATATGACGATAAGTTATGCCAAGCAAGCAGTCGTCAATGGTCTTGATATGACGTTGTCCCAGGGATTAGAACTTGAAGCAAAGTTAGGGAAATTCCTGTTAAATTAACGGAGAGGGATTTAATCCTTTTAATCTTTAAGGCTTTTGGAGGTCAGGATGGAGTTGAGCCAGAATGGATAAAGTATATCAGAAGATTGAAGATGCAATCGCAGATGTGAATGACGGTGCAACTGTGGCCGTTGCCGGTTTCTTCGCTTGCGGAGTACCCCGGCTTCTTCTAAAGGCACTGATTAACAAGGGAACGAAGAATCTTACTCTTGCTTGTGGTTGTGGTCCTATGCTGGGTGCGGCTGACGAACTGAAGCAGTTGGTCAAAAACAAACAGCTCAAAAAAGTTATCGATTCCTATGGATTGTACCGCTCTGCTACCAAGGGTAGAGAAGACTCGTTCGAACAGGCAGTAAGAGACGGTGAAATCGAATTGGAAGTCTATCCTATGGGAACTCTGGCGGAGAAGTATCGTGCGGCAGCTGCAGGTGTGCCGGCCGTCTATTTGCCTACTGGAGTTGGTTCTATTATAGAACACAGCACGATTACCAACATATCAGGAAAAAGTATCCCGAAAGAGACGAGGGTATTTAACGGCAGAACATATATTTTGGAATATGCGCTCAAGCCCGATTTTGCTTTTATTCATGCGCATACCGGCGATAGGGAAGGAAATCTCAAGTATAGCAAAACGGCGAGGAATTTTAATCCGGTAATGGCAGCGGCAGCGAAGGTTACTATCGCCGAAGTAGAGAATCTGGTCGAGCTGGGTATAATCGATTCTGATAGCGTGCACACGCCAGGTATCTATATCAAACGTATCGTGCCTGTTCCCAGGATTGATTTTAGAGTATCGATTGATTAGGAGTCTATGAAAATATGGCTAATAGTGTGAAGTTAGAAGGTATTCCGCGGGAGATGATTGCCCTGCGGGTAAGTAAGGAAATTCAGGATGGCGATTATGTTAACTTGGGTATCGGCATCCCGACCCTCGTTAGTAATTGGATTGAAGGTAGAGATATCATCCTCCAGTCTGAGATAGGTATGTTGAAAACCGGACCTCTGGCTTATGATGCTGATGTTAACCAGGACCTTATCAATGCCAGTTGCCAGCCAGTTGTGGAACTCCCGGGCACAGTTTATTTCGATATTCTGGAATCTTTCACGATGATTCGCGGTGGCAGAATGAGTATGGTCGTGATGGGGGCTCTACAAGTTAATGATAAAGGCGACTATGCAGGTTGGGCGAATCCCTCACGCGGTCTGGATGTCGGTAATATCGGCGGTTCTATGGACTTGTGTGTCGGCGCAAATAAGCTCTTTCTGGCGATGGAACATGTCGCCGTAGATGGCAAGCTGAAGATTGTTAAACATCTGACTTTCCCACCGACAACAGCAGGCAGGGTGAATAAGATTTTTACTGACCTGGCGGTGATCGAGGTTACGCCGAAAGGGCTTTTACTTAAAGAGGTTGCTCCCGGTTTGACGGCGGCGGACGTGCAATCGGTCACCGAACCCAAACTCATTATCAGCCCCGAATTGAAAGAAATTGAATTTTAAACAGACTTATAAAAAAATACAAGAGGAGTAGAGGATGGATTTTTTTCTTAGTGAAGACCAAAAAATGCTGAAGACAATGGTGCGTGAATTTGCCGAAAAAGAGATCGGTCCTCTCGCTGCCAAAATAGATGATGAATCTTATTTCCCGGTAGAGATTGTCAAGAAGGCATCGGAGATTGGTTTAATGGGTACCGGCTATCCGGAAGAGTATGGCGGAAGCGGCGGCGGTGCTTTGGAGCAGATAATTGTTTTCGAAGAGGTGGCAAGAATTTGTGCCTCGACCTGTGTTATTCTAGCCGCTTCTTGTGAACTTGCCGCGCATCCCATTTTTCATTATGGCACCGAAGAGCAGAAGAAGAAATTTCTAGTCCCCATTCTAACCGGTAAAAAACTTGGGGCATTCGGTTTGACGGAAGCTGGCGCCGGTAGTGATGTAGCGGCAATGCAAACTACCGCGACTAAGAAGAATGGTGGCTATGTCCTGAACGGTAATAAAATCTTCATTACCAACGGCGTTGAAGCGGAACTTATTACTGTTTTTGCTATGCTGGATAAGTCGTTGGGCTATAAGGGAGTAACGGCTTTCGTTGTGGAGAAGGGCACACCTGGCTATTCGGTCGGCAAGCACGAACGCAAACTGGGTATTCGCGGCTCATCGACAGCTGAACTTGTTTTCGATAACTGTTTTATTCCCGAAGGGAATCGAATCGGTCCTGATGGTAAAGGCTTCCGTATTGCTCTGGAGACGATTGATGGCAGTCGTATCGGTATCGCGGCTCAATCGATTGGAATTGCTCAGGCAGCGTTCGAAACAGCTCTGGCTTATGCTAAGGAACGTCAACAATTCGGACAACCGCTTGCCAATTTCCAAGGAATTCAGTGGATGCTGGCAGATATGGCAACTCGGCTTGAGGCGGCACGCTTGCTTGCTTACCGTGCCGCATTCTTGAGAGACCAGCATTTGCCATTTGCAAAAGAGGCATCGATGGCCAAGGTCTATGCGGCGGAGATGTCTGCTTTTGTTACTACCAAAGCTATACAGATTCACGGTGGTTATGGTTTTACCAAGGATTTCCCTGTGGAGCGTTATTTCCGCGATGCCCGCATCACGGAAATTTACGAGGGCACTTCGGAAATGCAGAGAATGACCATTGCCCGATTATTGCTTAAGGGCGAATAAGACACATCTTAGTATCGATTGAATTAAATATGCTCCTGCTGAGGTTATCATCGGCAGGAGCATATTTTTTAGTCATAGATTGGCGCTGGTAAATCTTAAACACCTGCCAGAAAGAGCCAGAGCCAAGCAATTGTAATACCTAATATGCACCCGACAATGACCTGAAACGGAGTGTGTCCTACCAGTTCTCTCAGATCTGCTTCCAACTTAAACAGGGGCTGTTTTTCTCTGAGTTCACGCATGATGCGATTTAGAAGGACAGATTGCTGCCCTACGGATTGACGAATGCCTGCGGCGTCATACATTACTATTAATGCCAGAACGGCTGAAATAGCGAAGGTCGTCGACGCAAAACCATCTATCATGGCGATTGCAGTGGCTAAAGCGCTGACTGTTGCCGAATGTGCACTGGGCATTCCTCCGCTATTAATGAGATAGCTCCAATCGAATCCCTTGCCATACGCCAGTGCTACCAGTGTCTTTATCGACTGAGCAATGACCCAGACGCAAAAGGGTATTACCACAACCTTATTGGTGATTAAATCGTAAAACATCTATTATCTTATTGACCTCTGTTTGCAGATGCCTTGTTTATCCATAATCGACGGTCGGCGATATCACGGTCGAAAAGCAACCTGTTGATAAATACTGTTCCCAGCGGGACTTTTTTGCTGAGTTCAGTACGGCGGGCGACAACCCTCTTTAACAAAGCCATTGCCGAAAGTGCTGCAAGCCCTAAAGAGATCGGTAGTTTTTCTTTAATACCTAGAGGACCTGCCAGAAAATAGCCGAAGAATGGTATGGAAATGAGGGCGACGAATACTCCGAAAGCGACCTGTTTAATTGGTGCAAATAGGTAGGGGAGTATCAGAACTATGAGCCCCAGTTTCCAGGAGAGCATGCTGATAACACCCAGGGAGGCAAAAATTCCGCGTCCGCTACTCTTAAATCGGAGATATATGGGCCAGTTATGCCCGCCGATGGCAAAAAGTCCTACCGTTACCTGCTGGGCGGCGTTAAGTCCGATTAATTGAGCTGCCCAGACCGCTAATGCTCCTTTGCCGATATCGAAGAGGGCTACCGGTATTGCTAACCACTTTGGGCCGCCGGCACTGAGTACATTTGCCGCACCGACCTTGCCCGTGCCGACTGTGCGGATATCGATTCCTCGTGCCCATTTAACTGCCAGATAAGCAGCAGGTACGGAGCCGAGTAGGTAAGCTCCAATCGCTAGCACTATGAATTGGACAAGCATAAGCCCTCCTCCTGAAAGCTAATTGCTTCTAAATTCCCTCTGTTCCGCCAGAGTGAAAAGTTTCTCTATGGATTGCATCGGGACATTGATATTTCCAAGCATCGTTTCATTGGCGTCATCGATGCCGTGATAGTCGCTGCCACCGGTGGGAATGAGGTTATAAGTATTCGCTAGTTTAAATAGCGAGTTAATTTGTTCGAGTGAATAGTCTGCGTAATAAACTTCGATGCCCATCATTCCGGAGGTTGCTAATTCTTTGATTGTCGATTCAGTATCGGGAATCGTAAGCGGATGTGCCAGTACTGGTAAGCCGTTAGCTTTCAATATCAGTTGAACTGCCTCTGCTGGAGTCAGTTTTTCACGCTCCACATAAGCGGGCCCATTATGCCCGATGTATTTTTCGAAAGCCTCTTTGAAAGATTTAATATAGCCTTTTTCCAGTAGTGCCTGAGCAATATGGGGTCTGCCTAGAGTAGAGCTCCCCGCTATTTCTCTGACTCTTTCCCATTCGATTTTACAACCGAGGGCTCTCAATTTTTCAGTCATCTTATAGGCTCGTTCTACCCGCGAGTTACGCATTCGCATCAAACTATCCCCGAAGTTCTTATTAGTGTAGTCAATAAAATATCCTAGCACATGTACTTCCCCGTTGGGAACATCCGTGCTGATTTCTAGCGCCGGGATTACTCTCAATTGGGGAAATTGTTTAGCTGCTGATATCGCTTCAGGGATACCATCTACGGTATCATGGTCGGAAATAGCGATAACCGTCAGTCCAGCTTCAGCCGCCTTGCGAATGATTTCAGTGGGGCTGTAACGTCCATCCGATGCTGTCGTATGTACATGCAGATCTGCTTTGGACACTATTCGGTCTCCCTCTGCAATCGCTCGATACCGGTGGATTTGCCGGTGATGTCATCGACTCTGACCAGAACGGCATTGATAACACTTTTGCCGCTACCGGCTGCTAAATGATGGGGTAGCTGAGTCAGGAAACGTTTGAGCACATTCTCAGGATCGTCGCCGATAATGGAGTCAATAGGTCCTGTCATCCCGATGTCGGTAACGTAGGCAGTACCTTTTGGCAGGAGTTGGGCATCAATCGTGCCGACGTGTGTGTGTGTACCGAGCACGGCGCTAACTCTTCCGTCCAGATAGCGCCCCAGCGCTACTTTCTCCGAAGTAGCTTCAGCGTGAAAGTCTACAATAATGATAGGAGGTTTATTTTCCAATTTTGCCAGTAAATTGTCCATCGTACGGAAAGGACAATCATAACTATTTGTAAAAAAGGTTCTCCCGATAAGATTAACCACGAGCACACTTTTTTTGACGAGATATCCCTTACCGGGAACACCCGGCGGATAGTTCAATGGCCTGATGAGAGGCATTTCGCTATCGAGACACGGGAGAATAGTCTTGTGTGTCCAGATATGGTTACCCGAAGTCAGAACATCCGCTCCTGCTTTGAGTAATTCTTCCGCGGTCTCCGGTGTGACTCCAATACCGTGGGCGACGTTCTCGGCATTCATGATAGTTAAGTCTACCCCGTATTCCTGTTTGATTCCCGGTAGTAATTTGTTTAAAGCTTGTCTGCCCGGCTTGCCGATAACGTCTCCGACAACCAGTATCAACATTTTTATCTCTATCCTTTTTTACTTGGCAAAATCTACCGCTCGGGTTTCACGGATAACCGTAACCCTTATTTGTCCGGGGTATTCCATACCCTCTTCTATTTTCTTCACGATATCACGGGCAAGACGCATTGCATTTAAATCATCGATTTCCTCAGGTTTGACCAGAATACGAACTTCGCGTCCAGCCTGAATGGCAAATGACTTTTCTACACCCTTGAAACTGTTAGCGATATCTTCCAGTGCCTTAAGCCGTTTCAGATAGTTGTCCAGCGATTCTCTGCGTGCTCCAGGACGGGCGCTACTGATAGCATCAGCAGCGGAGATGATATAACCCCATGTGCTGGTATTGGCGGTTTCACCATGATGTTCGGCGATACCCATAACCACTTCGGGTGATTTTTCCCATTGTTTAACCAGGTCGGCACCGATTGCCGCATGAGTGCCTTCAACTTCACGGTCGACTGCTTTACCGATATCGTGGAGCAAGCCGGCTTTTTTGGCGATGGTGGGATTGGCGCCTAATTCCGAGGCAATCATTTGTGCGGCAAAAGCTACCTCGATACTGTGTGCCAGAACACTCTGTCCGTAGCTGGTGCGGTATTTGAGTCTTCCCAGTAATTTTATCAATTCAGGTCGTAGCCCTTGAACGCCTACCTGATAAGCGGCTTGTTCGCCGGCGGTTTGAATACTGACATTAACTTCTTCCTCTGCTTTCTTGACCACTTCCTCGATACGGGCAGGGTGAATACGTCCATCCAGGATGAGTTTGTTTAGCGCTATTCGGGCGATCTCACGACGTACAGGGTCGAAGCTTGAAAGAGTAACTGCTTCCGGAGTATCGTCGACGATAAGGTCAACTCCTGTAGCCTGCTCCAGTGCTCTGATATTACGGCCTTCTCTTCCGATGAGCCGTCCCTTCATTTCATCGCTGGGGATAGGGACACTGGTGGCGGTGGTCTCCGAGACTATCTCTGAGGCACTGCGCTGAATTGCCTGCGCCAGGATTTGTTGTGACCTGACATCGGCTTCTTCTTTTAGTTTTATTTCCCATTCGTGCAGTCTACGAGAAGCCTCTGCTTTCATTTCCGACTCGACACTCTGGAGTAGTATTTCTTTTGCTTGTTCAGTGGACATACCGGAAATAACTTCCAGTTGTTTCAATTCCTTATCCCGTGCTTCTTCAATTTGCGCACGAATGGTTTCCAGGGATTTCTCTTTGTTGGCTAGAGCCCTTTCACGTTGTCCCACACCTTCCAGTTTCCGCTCCAGATTCTCGGTCTTGGAAAGCAGACGATTTTCCTGTCTTTCCAGTTCCATGCGGCGTTCACGATACTCGTTAGAAGCCGCTGTTCTAATTTTTTCGGCTTCGGTCCGGGACTGCTCGATAATTTTCCCTCCTTCCTCTTTGGCTTCGATGATGGTTCTGCTTACTTTCCGTTGAGTAACACGTAGTAGACGATTGACTGCCATTCTGCGGAAGAAGAAGACGATAGCACCGCCAAGGACAACGCCAATAATTAAACTTGATACATATAAAATCGCTATTATTCCCGAACTCATTTTTTACCTCACTTTCTCTGAACACTGCCTGATGTTTGTTTATCTCTGATCTGCCAGTTCCTGCCAGACTCTTTTTATGGTTTGGTTGATTGCCGAATAGCCGAAGCCCCTTCGCTTTAGATAATCACCCAATCGGCGACGAAAGGTTTCATATTCCTGATGTGACAGGTGTTTAGCTTTACTAAGAGCGGCACGATATGCAGAATCATGATCATCCATCTGACTAACTACGTTATCGATAGTTTCGTCAGCCACCCCTTTTCTTTTCAGTTCCAGACGGATTAATCGCTGACTGGTTGGGCGAAAACTCTCACGGTTTTCCTTCCAGAACTTAGCAAAGGCAGTATCATCCAGTAGATTTTGCTCCTTTAATTTATTTATTACTATTTCAATTTGAGAATCTTCAAAATTACGTTGCTGAAGTCGCTCTCTTATCTCTGACTCACTACGTGGCCTGTGACTGAGGTAACGGTAAGCCACATTGAGACAAGTGCTCAAGCCGATATTTTTTGTTAATGCCTCAAGCTGGTCCGTAGATAATTCCTGTCCAATCTTCAGCCCTTCTTTTACCGCTACCCCCGTATCCATACTCATGGCGAATTTGCCATCCAAGAACAAACTTGCCCTTTTATTGGTACGTTTGCTGGTCCTGAGAGCGGTAATTTTACCCATTTCCCTTACCTATAAAAAACACAAAAGCTGAAGTATTTAGCCTCAGCTTAAAATAAGTCACCAGTTTTTTAATTTTCTACTCTTCAGAGAATCACTGGTCGTTTGCCACCGTTTGGGGGCTTTGCATAGCTGAGGTTCTAACCTGTTGCTCTAACTCCTTTGCAATTTCAGGTTTCTGAGCAAGGAAGCTCTTAGCGTTTTCTCTTCCCTGCCCCAGACGAGTATCACCCCAAGAGAAAAATGCCCCGCTCTTTTTGACCAGCCCCATCTCAACCCCTAAGTCAAGAAGATCACCCTCGCGGCTAATCCCGTGTGAAAACATAATATCGAACTCAGCCGTTCTGAAAGGAGGCGCCACCTTATTTTTTACTACTCTGGCTTTGACGCGATTGCCAACTGCCTCTTCGCCGTGCTTGATTGTTTCACTGCGCCTCAAATCGATTCTTACGGAACTGTAGAACTTCAGAGCTCTACCACCGGGTGTCACTTCGGGATTACCGAAAACGATTCCGACCTTCTCTCTTAATTGGTTGATGAATATTACCGCTGTTCCTGATTTTCCAATCGCTACCGCCAGTTTCCTGAGCGCTTGCGACATCAGGCGAGCTTGCAAGGCAACCTGGCTATCACCCATCTCCCCTTCAATCTCAGCTCGCGGAACTAAAGCGGCTACACTATCAATCACGATGACATCGACTGCTCCGCTACGTACAAGCGCTTCACAAATCTCAAGCGCTTGTTCCCCGGTATCAGGTTGAGAGATGAGCATGTCGTCGATATTGACACCCAATTGGTTCGAATAAGCTGGGTCTAGGGCATGTTCTACGTCAATATAAGCGGCGATGCCCCCCTTCTTTTGTGATTCTGCAATTATATGTAGTGCTAAAGTTGTTTTACCTGATGACTCGGGACCAAATATCTCGGTGATGCGCCCTTTGGGAATTCCTCCTACGCCGAGAGCGATGTCGAGTGAAATAGCACCGCTGGAGATGACTCCGGAGATTGCCACCCCGGTCGATTCCCCTAGCTTCATAATTGAGCCTTTACCAAAGCGCTTTTCAATTTGGCTTATGGCTAGCTCCAGTGCCTTAACTCTCTCTTCTGTGGTCATATCCGTCTTACATAATGATACCATAGACTACTGTCAAAGAACAAGGATATTTTGGTACAAATGTTCGTCTAGTAACGTTGTGGAGAAAAATATTATTTGGTTTAAAAATCAGGCACGGGTGGAAGCATTCGCTTGTGCCGACGGTTTGCCATCATAGATTCAATTTTGTCTTTGATAATAGTAGCAGCTTTGCCAGATGTCAAGAATGTATCAAGTTCTTTATAGGTTAGTCCCATTTCCCCTTCATCGGTTTGTCCCGGCCATAAACCTGCCGACGGCGGTTTGTCGATAATTTCTTTCGGGATGCCCAGATACATGGCAAGCTGAATGACCTGTCTTTTTACCAGGTTCCCGATGGGCATAATATCCACTCCACCATCACCATATTTTGTGAAGTAGCCGATGGAAAGTTCGCTTCTGTTACTGGAGCCAACCACCATATATTTCAGTCGATTTGCAAAGTAATAGAGCGTCAGCATCCTCAGTCTGGCTTTAAGATTGGATTTTGCCATACGGTCTACGTCGGCTGCAGTCTTGTCTTGTGGCAGTATTTTCAGAAAATTATCGTAAATATCAGCCAGTTCAATAAATTTGTATTTAATCGAGAATTTAACGGCTACCAATTTTGCGTGTTCCTGGTCTTCGGGGTTACTGTAGCAGGGTAGATTGATGCCCAGCGTATTTTGCGGAAAGGCACGTTGGCACAAAACAGCGACTATCGCAGAATCGATGCCTCCGCTCATTCCCAGCACGGCACCTTTACAGCCGGCGGTTGTGACCTTGTCTCTTATCCATAAGACTAGCTTCTCTGTCAGTTGTTTATCATCCATCTTTGTCTCTAATTGTCCTTGTGTTTAATGGGTAGTATACTGTCTAATTGGGCAAAAGGTCAAAATATCAAATAGGAGTATCATGCCAGCGCAGGCTGGAATCCAGAGTATTTATAACTGGATCCCGATGTAAATCGGGATGGTGAAAAGTGAATAGAGATGCCTGCCGCCGACTTAATTTTCAAAAATGCCAATGTCATCACCGTTGATTCTAAACAACCGGTGGCTGAATTTGTGGCAGTGAAGGGCGAAAATATTCTTTTTGTCGGTTTAAAAGATAGGCTGAACGAATTTAGTGGACCAGACACGAAGATAATCGATTGTGAGGGGCAAACTCTGGTTCCCGGTTTCAATGATGCCCACTGCCATATATTTTCTTTTGTCCGAAAGCTTACCAGTATCGACCTCAGTTCGCCTGAAATCAAGTCAATTGATGATATTAAAGCAGTCATCAAGAAGAAAGCCGAAAATACACCGCCGGAACAATGGATAAGCGCAACTGATTATAATGAATTCTATCTTACCGAAAAACGCCACCCTAACCGATGGGAAATAGATGAAGTTGCTCCGAACCACCCGGTTGTTTTATCTCATCGCTCTCTGCATGGTTGTGTTCTCAATAGCCGGGCGTTAGCTCTGGCAGGTATCACTTCGGAAACTCCTGAACCGCCGGGGACGATGATTGGCAGGAGGGCTGAAGACGGGGAGCCGAATGGTTTTTTGGTCGAGATGCTGGGTTATATCAGGGAAAAAGTAATGCCGCCTATCTCTGCCGAGGAACTCGATAAAAACATCCGGTTAGCCAGTGCACAATACCTTTCTCAGGGTTTGACTTCTCTTCAAGATGCCACCTTCGTAAATGATTTCAAAAGGTGGCAGTCCTATCAGCATTTTAAGGAACACGGTTTACTAAAAAGTCGAGTTTATATGATGACCGGTGTGGAAAAAGTACAGGAATTCCAGAAGGCCGGGTTATCTTTTGGCTCCGGTGATGAACATTTGCGGCTGGGGGCTGTCAAGATTATTCCCAGTCTAGTTTCCGGTAGATTGTATCCCGCTCAGACGGAATTGAATCAAATTGTTCTGGATGCCCATCGGGCAGGCTTTCAGGTGGCATGTCACGCTGTACAGGTGGGATTGTTAAATGCAGTTATTCGCACTTACGAGTATTTGCAGGAACACTCACCGGATTTCAGCGTCAGGCGACACCGTGTCGAACATTGCGCCGAATGTACGCCGCAGATGGTTCAATGCATTAAACGTTTACAACTGACAGTCGTTACCCATCCTTCTTATGCTTATTACAATGGCGATAGATATCTGTCGACTGTTTCATCAGATATCATTCCATTTCTCTATCCGTTGAGGTCTCTGGTAGATTCCGGTATTATCACGGCAGGCGCATCCGATTCCCCGGTGGTGTCCAATAATCCTTTGATGGGTATCTATGGCGCCATCACCCGGCTGACTTCTTCCAAGCGGAAAATGGAGCAAAAGGAGAGTATTACCGCAATGCAGGCGTTAGCTCTTTACACCATCAATGCCGCCTATGCTTCTCACGAAGAAAAAATCAAAGGCTCAATTGTTCCCGGTAAATTAGCGGATATGGTTTTGCTGAGTGACGACCCTATCAGGGTGTCGCCTGAAAAGATAAAAGAAATCAAAGTTCAGATGACCGTTGTCGGCGGGAAAGTCGTGTGGGAAGCTTGACGCATTTTAGTGTAGTCGTTAAACTAGGAATTGGAGAAAACAGATGCCAATCTACGAATATATTTGCCCCGATTGCAAAACAAAGTTTGAGCTGATGCGCCCTCTGAGCAAATCCGGCGAACCGGCTGATTGTCCTAAATGCAAACATCCCTCGAAACGGACACTCTCCAAATTCGCTTGCTTTATTACCGATGAATCTGGAGCTACCTCTCCTGTCGGAGGTGGTTGTGCAGGTTGTGCCTCCGGCAGTTGTAATACTTGCCATACCTAAGAATTTCTGAAGAAAGCAGCCGATAAAACCAGATTGGTGAGAAAAGTGGGGCTATGAACTACTTGCGGCGTCTATGGGTGGAATGATAGCCTTATCCTTTTTTCTGCGATAACCCAGATAAACTCCCGATACAATATCCAGGATTGTTGCCATTAATGCAATGGTTACCGCACAGTAAATCACGGCATCATACCAAAAACCTTGTGGAAACAATAACAGCATATTTCCTTCTGCCGACCAAAAATCATTGCTGAAACTTATGAGGTGAAACTGGTAGAAAAGTTGGTCGAAATTCAGCCAGATGCCGATACCCAGCAATATCATTATCCCCAGTGTCAGGGCACTGCCTGTCGCGGCACTCCATGCTAGATGCAGCCGATATTTACCCTTCCGCCAGAAGATACTTATTAGAGCGAAGGCGAGACAGTAAGCAAGTGTTCCTGCTAGAAGATAATAATTGAGTCTAAATAGCCCCTTCACATCTTTGAAGTGTAGGATTTCTTCGCTGTTAAACAATTCTACGGTTTTACCATTCTGCATTACTGTCAGGTGGATCAGCTCGTCACTCGAATTGAAATAACGGATGAATCCCTGAGCGATTTTCTCCATATCATAATTGGTGAGATTCAAGCCGTTGTCTACCAGGCTCTGTCGGACATCGTATTTTTCGAATCGGTGAGTATAAAAATCATTACTATTGACTACCCAGCTGATAGTGATGTTGAAAGCTAGTACCGGCACACAGATTATAAATAATCCACGAGCAATGATTGATAAGATTTTCATATTCGTTATCAAGATTGTACACTTTTGGGCGGAAATTAGACAATGACTCGACGAGAAGACAGGTTTGCGGTGTGCTGAACAATCTTTATCCCTCGCCCCTAAAATGTCTGTGCTATAATTATCTAGCCACTGATTTTTTCAAGGGAAATCCATGTTTACTCATCTTCATATCCATAGTGAATATAGTCTGCTCGACGGTATGTGCCGTATTCCTCGCCTGGTAGCCCGTACGAAAGAATTGGGGATGGATAGTCTGGCTCTTACCGATCATGGCGTGATGTATGGCGCCATCGAATTCTACCGATTGGCAAAAGAAGCTGGTATCAGACCTATTATCGGGTGCGAGGTCTATGTCTCCCAGAATGGGCATTCCGAGCGTATTTCTGGCGAGAGAAGCAACTACCATCTCGTTTTATTAGCTAAAAACCAGACCGGCTACCGCAATCTGATTCAACTGGTTACCCGCGCTCATCTGGAGGGTTTTTATTACAAGCCGCGAATCGATAAAGAGCTTCTCCGTGAATTCAGCGCCGGATTGGTAGCTCTTTCGGCATGCACTTCCGGTGAGATTTCCCAACTTATTCTTTCAGGGCGCATCGATGATGCTAAAAAGGCTGCCTTATGGTACAAAGAAACCTTCGGTGATTTTTATCTGGAAATTCAACGTTTTCCTATCCCGGAAGTTGAGCAGATAAATCCGGTACTGATTGAAATGAGCCGCGAATTGAATATTCCACTGGTGGCAACCAATGATGTTCATTACCTGAACAAAGAAGATGCCTCAACCCACGACCTTTTACTCTGCATCGGCACTAACTCATCGGTCAATGACACAAAAAGATTAAAAATGGCAGGCGACTTCTTTTACCTGAAATCTCCTGAGGAGATGATAGAAGCCTATCGCGATATCCCGGAGGCAATAGAGAATACCCATCACATTGCGGAAATGTGCGATCTCAAACTCGATTTCGGACGGCTTCATTTACCTGAGATAGAATTGCCGCCCGGTAAGACACCGGACGAGTACCTTGCTGACCTCTGCTGGCAGGCATTGCCCCGTTATTACCCCAATCCTACGGAAGAAATTAAACAGCGCCTCCAGTATGAGCTGGATGTCGTAAAGCACACTCAATTTGCCAACTACTTTTTGGTCGTTTGGGATATTATTTCGTTTGTCCGGGAAAATAATATTCTTTTTGGTGTGAGAGGTAGTGCTGCTGCCAGTATCATTCTCCGTTGTCTCGGCATTACCGAACTCGACCCTATCGAGCACCGTCTGGTCTTCGAACGTTTCCTCAATATGGAACGTAAAGAGATGCCTGATGTCGATCTGGATTTTCAGGATGACCGACGTGAAGAGGTTATTTCTTACGTCTCACAGAAATTCGGACAGGACCATGTCGCTCAGATTATTACCTTTGGGACATTGGGTGCTCGGGCTGCAATCCGTGACGTCGGACGAGCCCTGGGTATGACCTATGTTGATGTCGACCGTGTTGCCAAGCTTATTCCCTTTGGTCCGGGCGTGACCCTGACAAAAGCTCTCGAGCAGAATCCGGAATTGAAGAACATTTATGACGAGGACCCCATCATTCGTAAATTGATTGAATCCGCTCGTAAAGTGGAAGGGATCGCCCGTCATGGAAGTACTCATGCCGCCGGTGTCGTTATCTCTAAAGAACCCTTGACCAAACATGTCCCCCTGCAAAGAGTGAGTAAGGGTAACGGTGAGGGTGGTGTGATGGTGCAGTTTCCGATGGAAGACGTCGCTCGTATCGGTTTGCTCAAGATGGACTTCCTCGGATTAATAAATCTGACGATTTTGGGTCTAGCAAAAAAACTCATTATGACACGCCGTAATATTGATATCGACCTGTATCATATTCCGCTGGATGATACCAAGACCTTCCAATTGCTTTCATCGGGAGAAACGGCAGGCATTTTCCAGTTGGAAGGCACCGGTATGCGACGTTATATCAAGGAATTGAAACCTAATACATTCCCAGATATTGCGGCAATGGTTGCCCTGTATCGTCCGGGGCCCATGGAGCAGATTCCCACTTTTATCAAAGCCAAACACGGAGAAGAGCCGATACATTATCCGCATCCAATCCTTGCCCGTTTTCTCGAGGAGACATACGGAGTTATTGTTTATCAGGAACAGGTGCTGTTCATTGTGCGGGAGTTTGCCGGTTACAGTCTGGGCAAAGCTGACATCTTCCGTAAAGCGATGGGCAAGAAGATTCTTGAGGTGATGCAAAAAGAAAAGCAGAACTTCCTTAACGGAGCGAAAGAAAAAGGATTCTCATCGGAACTGGCGGAACAGGTTTTTGCCCGCATCGAACCTTTCGCCGGCTATGCCTTCAATAAAGCGCATGCCTTCAGCTATGCACTTGTTGCCTACCAGACCGCTTATCTCAAGGCGAATTTCACAGTGGAATATATGGCGGCTCTTCTGAGCGCTCATGCCGGCGTGACGGAAAAAATTGTCAGTGCGATTAGCGAGTGCCGTCGACTGGACATCAAAGTATTACCGCCGGATATAAATCACAGTCAGGCGAATTTCTCAATTGAGGAAGATGAAAAAGGCAATCAGGGCATTCGTTTTGGGCTAACCTCTATCAAAAATGTTGGTGTCGGTGCAATAGAATCAATCATTGCCGAACGCGAGAAAAACGGTAAGTTCAAATCGATTGAAGACCTGTGCCGCCGGTGCGACCTGCGGAATATGAATCGGCGGGTAATGGAAAGTCTTATCAAAGTCGGGGTGTTCGATTGTATGGGCAATCGCGGGACCTTGTTGAATAATGTTAATGAGGTTCTATCGTTGGCACAACGCGAACAACGTTATCGGGAAGCAGGGCAATCGACAATGTTCGACCTGTGGGGTAAGGAAGTGCCGGTGCCGGTTTCTAGTCTGGATCTAGCTGAGACTGAAGTTCCTGTCAAGGATAAGCTCAGTTGGGAAAAGGAACTGATGGGGGTTTATCTGTCGGAGCATCCGTTCAGTGCCTATGCCGATAAAATTGCGGCTGAGAATATTGTCCTTTGTGGTCAAATCGATGGTGATATGGTCGGGCAGACGGTGCTGGTAGCAGGTATGATAACCTCTGTCAGCCATCTGATGACGAAGGCTCAAAAACCATTCGTTAAAGCTTCCTTGGAAGACCTGGATGGCAGTATCGAAGTGATGATTTGGTCGGATGTTTATCTGGAAACTCAAGACCTGTGGGAAGAAGGCAATATCGTGCTGATTGAAGGTAGGGTAGGGATGCGGGATGATGGTTTGCAAATCAGCTGTAAGAAGGCAAGCCGTTATCAGCCAGATAAACCCCGACAGGAAAAAATATTGCCTCCTGTTGTGAAACCGGCGGTTGTCGCCAATGGCAAATCTGTTTATAATGCTAAAGTCGAGAATAATCATGCGCCTCCTAAGCGGTATAAGATTATCATCACCCTCAAAGAAACAGATGATAGCGATAAGGATGCGAATTACCTGCGACGCGTGATTTATACTATGAGGGAATACCCCGGGCAGGATGAGGTCAGTCTGCGTATTGATAGTGAAGGTAAATTAGTTAACCTGAAGCTCCCGAATCTCTATACGGGTTACAGTGTCGAATTGCATCAGCGTTTGGCCGAATTAGTCGGCGAAACTGGTTTGAAAGTAGAGTCCATTGTGGAAGTGGGCTCTTGAGCGTGGTAGAGGTGTCGATATGGATTTATTAATGATACTATTGGGGTTTTTACTGCTGATATTGGCGTCGGTTTTGCAGGTTTATTGTGAATTCGGCAGGCAATCTCGTCCAGAATTCCGTCATAAAATCTTTGGCACGCGTTTTCGATATGCGTTGGAAGCAGGCTGGGTGATACTGATGTTAGCAGGGGGTGTAATCGTATTTCTTTACGGCTTGCTTATGGGATATAGTTGGATTCCGGGAGTTATTGCCATTATCGGTTTCTGGCTGATACTTCCCTTTATTATCACCCCTATTATGAGGCATCGCCTTTTACCCCCATGGGATGAGGTCAAGACGGAATTGGAACCAAAAGGATATACCGAACGTGATTACTGGCGCGGCGATTGGTGGATGAAGGATCTACAAAGCAGACGGCGCAAGCGTTAAATACAGCAAAATTCTAAGGTGACAAAATACCGTTAGAAAATGTGCCGGTCGGGCACAGAAAGCGATTGAGAGAAAGGTTTATCAAAAGCGGTTTATCGGGTTTCGCCGATTATGAAGTTGTGGAACTGCTTCTCAGTCTCGGTACGCCGCGTAAAGATTGCAAACCTCAGGCAAAGGAAGCAATAAAGAGGTTCAAGCCACTTAGAGGCGTTCTCTCTGCTTCTCCACAGGAATTACAACAAATCGATGGTATAGGTTCACACTCTGCTTTCGGTATCAAACTTGTGCAGGAAGTCGCCCGGGAATTCTTGAAAGAAGAAATTGTCGATAAACCGTCTATTCAGTCGTCACGTGAGATTTATGATTATCTTTGTCATTCGATGCGCGACCTCAAAAAAGAGGTCTTCAAAGTCCTTTATTTAACCAGCCAGAATCAGATTATCGATACCGCCGACCTTTTTGAAGGCACAGTCGACCATAGTCCCGTATCGCTCCGCGAGGTGATGGAGCAAGCTCTGGCTCACAATGCAGCTTCACTGATTTTTGCCCATAATCATCCTTCGGGTAATTGTGAGCCCAGTCAAAGCGATAAGGAACTCACCCGCGACCTTGTCTTTGCCGGTTGTATGATGCAACTCAGTGTCCTCGACCATATTATCATCGGTAACAACAAGTATTTCAGCTTTGCCGGTGGAGGATTGATAGACCAGTACGAGAAGGATTTTTTGGGTCTTAAGGTGAAGGGGAATCAGGGATAGTAAACTGACTATTTGGGAATGGATATGAAAATAGACCGAGTGATGCAAAAGACTTCTCTTTTCCTGGTTCTTACTCTGCTCTTGAGCTCTGTGACATTATCCGGTTGTGAAAAAGGAGAGAGCGGTAATTTCGGTATTTATCTGGTTGAAAGCGGTGAATTGGTATTATCCGACCAACATATCAAAGCATATTATCAAAATGACCATACCATTGAACTCAATAAAACAGGGATAGAACGCTGGAATTCATATCTTACCTATTCTGACATTCCCAAGCTGGCAACCTCCCTCGCAGGTAAGGAATTTGTAGTTAAGTTGAGAGGGAAGGAGATGTATAAGGGAAAGTTCTATTCGATGGTTATGTCTTCGAGTTATTCCGGTGTTGTAATTTTAGATGCTCTGATTAAACTCGATAACGAACATAATACAATTAGAATAGACTTTGGTTATCCGCCTGGATCTGATGGCGTAGGGCAAGACCCCAGAAACAACCCGGAAATTATCAGTTTCGTTGAGAGGCAGGGGCTATTAAAATAATCTGAATGTGTAGGACATTTCTGTAGGGGTGGGTTTCAAACCCGCTCCTACTTGGTGACACTTGATTGTTCCAATTCCAGCAGAGCCTGTTTTGCTTCTAAATCACCGCCGAATCCACCCAGACCGCCGTCACTGGCAATTACCCGGTGGCAAGGAACTACAATCAGAAACGGATTTCTTCCAACTGCCTGCCCGACGGCGCGTGCCGCTAATGGTTGACCAATCTGCTTGGCTACCCACCCGTAGCTCCTGGTTTCGCCGTAAGGAATGAGTCTGGTTGCTTTCCAGACACGTTTTTGAAATGGTGTGGCAAAAGAAAAATCCAGTTTATCAGGGAAAGAGGTCTTCTTACCTGAATAGTAGGATTGTAACCTCTCGATAGTGCTTTTGAGTGTATCAGGTGATAGTTCTGCCTGCCCTTCTCGCTGACCTAATGAGTCGAATGCTCGTTGTTTTGTAGGTTGAGGCAGAGTTACCGACAGCAACCCTTTTGACGATGCAAGGATTCCTACCCAGCCTCGGGCAGTATTGAAAACAGCGTAGAAAAGTTTGTCTTTCATATCAGTAATCAGCTACCATTATTCCATTTCCGTGCTGTGTATAGTTAATCCCTTCTCCCTTGATGGGAGAAGGTGGGATGAGGGTGAAACCCCTCACCTTAATCCTCTCCCACAAAGGGAGAGGATATTACAATTTTTATTTTACATTGACTTTGATATAAATATCACCGGGTTGTCCATCGGTGGTCAGGCGGGCATTCCGTAATCGGATTTTGGTGCCTGATTTAATACGGGCAGGGATTTTAACTCTTAATCGTTTACCGTTACGGGGAAGGTCTTTTTCCATGCTTTTTGCTGCCTGTCCTTTAGTAATGGTGATTTCGTAATTGACATCCTCTGAAGAGGCCGTTCGTGTTTGTGTATAGATATCTTCCAGATTGCTGTCATCCGGCACGGAAAAGATAATCCGTTGTCCGCCTCTACCGCCGCCGTACTGCTGGAAAGAAAAACCTCTGCCTTTCAAAAAATCCCCGAAGATACCGTCCAGAAAATCATATTTGAGTCCGGCGCCGCCGAATTCCTTCATCAAATCTTCAAAGGTTGTCTGTGTGGTATAACTGCCGAAGACATCGCTGGCATTACCGGTCGTGCCGAATTGGTCGTATTGCTTTCTCTTTTCCGGATTTCCAAGAACACCATAGGCTTCATTGATTTCCTTGAATTTTTCGTTAGCCCATTTCTCATTTCCCGGATTCTTATCGGGGTGAAATTGCATTGCCAATTTGCGGTAAGCCTTCTTGATATCATCATCGGAGGCATTTTGCGGCACTCCCAGAATCTTATAATAGTCTTTTTGTGGCATAATCTGCGCTCGCTTTATAGCACGAAAAGTATTGCTTTTCTGTAATATAAAGTATAGCATACTACCGAGGTTGCTCAGGATTCTAGTAAGTCGTAAAATCTATGGAGGTATCTTTGTAAGTGAGTACCCATTATTTGTTTTCTGGAGGCTATGAGATATGACCGGGGAACTGGGTAAAATAGAGAAACTCGATATCGAACAGTTCGGCTTGCGTAAACTTTATGTCGTGCCTCTCTTTTTTGCCGGGGCAGATGCTCCTCAGGATTATAAGGAAAAGTTGGAAAAATACTGGCGTGAGGTCAATGAGCAAATTGCCAATCAGGAAGTTAAGGTAGGTAAGGTCAAGCGCATCTACCAAGAATCGATTTCTATCGGTGGGGAAGAAGGGCTTAAGATTGTTGAGAAGATAAGTTCATTGAGTTATCTTATTGCCAAGGATAAATGCAACTGCGGGGCTGTTTTCGAGGGAGCGGAACAGGCAGAAATGGCAGACGAGTGTATGGATTGGGAGCGGTGTTTGCTGATGGGTTTTTTCAGCCGGAAGGTAGCACAAATGGTAGCTGAATTCTACTGGGAATCTGCCAGGAAAAGGTATGAGTATATTGGACGGCACATTGATGAGACCCTGCAAAAAGGCGAAGTGGCAATGCTCTTTATCCGCGAAGGGCATATGGTACAGTTTGCAAAAGATATAGAGGTTTTCAATGTAGCGCCGCCGGCTTTGGATGACCTTAACCGTTGGTTACACGACCGCTCCAAAGCTATGGAAGAGAGTGGGCAGGAAAACAAAAAGTGAGGTTATTGGAGACAGCGCCAGTAATCCCGAAGGTAACTCTTGACCTCGTCGATTACTTCCTGCGTGTCCTGTAGATGTGCGTCGGTGCGTAATGAAACTGGAATCGGTGCCGGCTCTTCGACTGATATATTGAAATCCGCTAACCCTGCAATAAGAGCCATCCATGCATAAGGCAGTACTCCGCTATGATATCCGGAGGCAATGAGGTCAATCAGTTTGCCATCACAGATTTCCGACAGCTCTCTGACCTTTTGCCCTATCATTCTGAATCCGGCTACCGTCAAACCCAGACTGGTTAGTCCATCATTGAAGTGCGGGTCGGAGCCGCCGTTGCGGATGATAATTTCCGGTTGAAATTCTTTGGTTAGAGGTTCGACAATTTCTTCGAAAGCGAGTTTATAAGATTCGGAACCGGCATTAACGGGTAAGGGGATGTTCACGGTTTTCCCGATACCTTTGCCTGCTCCGATTTCTGAGGCAAAACCTGTACCGGGATAAATTGTTCTCGGGTCCTGATGAAGGTCGATGAACAGCACACGCGGGTCGGAATAGAAGTACTCGCAGGTACCGTTACCGTTGTGGGCATCGGTATCTAAAATCAGGATTTTTTTCAGGTGATAGTGTTCCATCAGATAGACGGTAGTGAAGGCAACGTCATTGTAAAGGCAAAAGCCTTCACCGGAAGCTCGCTTGGCGTGATGTAATCCTCCACCGATAGATACTGCTTTTTTGTATTTCCCCGATTGTATCAGGTCGGCGGCGAGTTTTGCCTGTCCGATAACCAATCGTGCCGCCTCTTCTACTTTACCTGGTCTGCCTACCGGTAAATTGTCCAGAGATTGATACTGGAAGAAATCACCCTCGACCGGTAGCCCCAGATTTGCTGAGCTGTAATACTGCTTGGTGAAATTTATGTAATCGCGTTCACAAATTCTCAGGAGTTCTTCATCGGTTGCCCAGTCGGCTTTTATGGTTTTGTAGTTGCCGTCGGGCTTTAGTCTACTGGCAAGAAATTTGGTGAACAACTGATAGCGGTCGCTACGGAAAGGATGTCCTACCCCAAAATCGTATTCCTTGAGTTCTTCGCGATAGAGAATGGCAATTGTCATTGACTATTACTACTCTTTGCTCAAATGGGAGTTATTTTTCAGGAATCTGTGACAGTAAATCGGGACTTCTTGTACACTGCCCTAACTTATATTAGACCCCGAACACGTGTGCTCTGTCAAGAAATATTTACGGCACAGTGTAAAAAGAGTGGATTTTAGGTAGGGATTGCTTTATTCAGCGTCCGTTTTGAACCGCAAGATGGCAATCAATCCGAAAACAATTGCGAAACCCAATAGTACCAGCATTTCCGGTACTACGGAATCGAAATCACTGCCGAAGACCAGCAATTTATTGAAGCCGTTAGTTGCCCATGCATGGGGAGTGATTTTAGCGATGAATTGCATCCATTTAGGCGTGATAAAGAGTGGCCACCAGCAACCGCCCAGCGGTGCCAGTATCAAAGATGTGATTACTCCTATTGAGCTTGCACTGCGTTCTGTCTTCACCATCGTCGCTAACATCACACCGAAAGCGGAAGAGACCATTATCATCAGAATTGATATGAGGATGACGGCAAGCGGCGAGACCCCCATATCCATTTTGAAAACCAGGATGCCGACTGCCCAGAATATAGTGATTTGAATCAGGCTTTTGGCGGCAGTGCCGCAGAAAACTCCCCCGAGAACAGCATTGCGGTTTGCTGAACTGGATAATATTCTTTCCAGAGTGTGGTTTTGGCGTTCCTTGACGAGTTGGGAGGCTGAAAATGCTGCGGTAAAGAAGACGAACATTACTAAATAGCCGGGAACAACGAAATTGGCGGGGTTTTCGGCTTTCACTTCTCCCGCTGTTTGGGTTGAGAATGTTATCATCACGTCACTAGTGGTTGCCTGTCTGGTAAGCAGAGCGCGTATTGATTGTCCCAGGTCACCGGCTGTACCCGGAGACAGCAGGTCTTTCTCTACCAGCAAACTGATGACGGCATCGTTCACTACCTGCGCAGCTCCTAATTCGGAAGCTATGCTTTGTGCCACTCCTTCCAGTGCAGCAGTGGCTTGTGTATTATTTGGGTTGAAAATCACTTCCAACGATGTGCCATAGCCAATCATCACTGCCTCTGAAAAATCTTTAGGGAAGGCAATGAAACCGCTTAGTTTCTTATTTTCGACGTCTTGCTTTGCCTGTTCATAGTCCTTGAGCCAGATAATCTTCGGCTCGCCGGGTTTGAGCGTGGCATCGTCCTTTGTTTCCATTGCGGCAAGGAGTTGATAACTGATACCGCCGGCTGGCTCTTGAGTAGCAATATTTATTTCCAGTCGGGTATCTTCACCCATTACGCCGGTCATCATGTAATTGAAAAGAACTATGAACAATATTGGGAATAAGATAGCGAAAAACAAAGCCCCACGGTCTGAAGCAAATAATTTCAGGTCTTTGACCGTTAGAAGCCATATGTTGCGTAATTGTTTCATAGCGTTACTTGCCTTTTGAGACGGCTTTGAAGAAGAATCGGCTGATAACCAAGCCAACTATCGTCACGCCGGCTATGACCCCTATTTCCAAACCGAGGTCGGAAATGTGTCCTCCCTCGGCGATGAGAGTCTTGAAAGCATTATTGGCATAGGTATTGATGGATAACTTGCTCAGTGTGTAAAGGGCTGAGCCTTTTGAAATAGTGAAGAATGTACCGCCGAATATGGTCATTGCCATTGTAAAAGTGACGCCTATCCAGGTAGCAGCATCCTGTGTGCGGGAGAGGGATGCAATCACCAGACCGATAGTACTGCAAGCCATTGTGAAGAGAAATGCAATCAGGAGACATTCTAGGAATGAAAGAGGTGTAAAAATATGGAAGACGGCATAGGATAATGCCAACAAAATGAAGGTTTGAATAAACCCGCGCAAAGCACTTGCCATGAATTTACCGAAGAATAGTTCACTCGGGCTGAGGTGAGTTGTGAGCAGACGTTCCAGCGTTCCTCTCCGTCGCTCTTCGACGATTGCGGCAGTGCCGATGTTGATAGCGAAGAGCACATACATCGTGATGATGCCCGGCAGGAATTGATTTACCATATTCGGTTTACTGCCGATAGCCACTTCTTTTACTTCGATTAGAGGGTATTCCTGTTCCCTTTCTAAAAATTTCTGTGTGGTGATAGCTATTTGCTCTGTGACAATACCCTTGCCTGTTAGTATCTGCTTCGTTTGGTCGAGTACACTAAATTCCTGATTAAGTTTGCTGACCACACCCCGGATAATGCTGGCAACAATCTGCCCTTCCTGCCCGCCGTTGCCTCTTTGTAGGAAAGTGAGTTCGGCAGGTTGATTCGTGTTTAATTTATCAGAGAAACCGGCTGGAATGAATAACACTATATTTAAATCGGAGCGCCCCAGTTTGCTTTCAGCATCGGTACGGGACAGTAGCTCTACATCCAGACTTTTTTCCTGCCCGATTTGCTCTATCAATTTTTCAGTGTATGTGCCATTTACATCTTCGTTGACGATATAGGCGGTGCCGTGAAAGAGTTCCGAGCCTCCGAAAGCACCGTATATCAGTGCGAAAGTAACAATCGGGAGAAGCAAGCTAAAGGCAAGGTCAGCCTTGTCTTGCAAATAAGTTCGGACTTCCCGCAGGGCAACGATTAAAGCTCTTTTCATCGCTTAACTAATCACGCAGGCTTCTACCTGTCAGTTTCAGAAAAATGTCTTCTAGGGTAACTTTATCAGGGTCGCCAATCTGTCTCTTGAGTCCCTGTGGCGTATCCATTGCCACAAATTTCCCGCCGTCCATAATGGCAATGCGGTCGCAGAGGCGGTTGGCTTCTTCCATATAATGTGTAGTGTAAAGAATTGTCATCCCTTTATCGCGTAACCCCCTGATTGTTTCGAAGATATTATTCCGCGATTGTGGGTCAATTCCTACGGTCGGTTCATCGAGAAAGAGGAGTTTGGAGTTGCCCATCAGGGCGATAGCGAGATTGATACGGCGTTTCATTCCACCGGAAAATTTGGAGATTTTACCTTTTGCTCTCTCTGTCAGTCCCATCAATGCTAGGTGAGACATTGCTTGGGCTTTGGCTTCTCTGCCGTTCAGCCCTTCCAGTTGACCGAAAAAGATGAGATTATCGAGTGCCGAAAGGTCTTCATACAATGCCAGGTCCTGCGGGCAAACGCCCACGAGGTCGCGAACTTCCGCCGGATTTTTCCTCAGGGAATAGCCGCCGACTGTAGCGTCGCCGGTATCGGCTGCCAGAACGGTGGAAAGAATACGGATGACGGTTGTCTTCCCGGCCCCGTTCGGCCCCAGAAGTCCGAAAATTTCCCCCTTGTCGATAGTGAATGAAACACCATTGACGGCTTTTTGCCCGTTGAAGCTCTTGTAAATGTCTTTTACCGCTAGAAATGCTTCGCCCATATTTCGTTCTCCCAGAGTTGAATATACATTGAAGATTATATACAATTACTGGAATGCTGACAAACGGAACTAAAAGAGAATGTAATTTATGAATGCCAATGATGCTATCGTGCATACGAGTAAATTAACCAAGTTTTATGGCAAACGGCTTGGTATCGAAGAGGTCGATCTGGACGTAAAACGTGGTGAAGTTTTCGGTTACCTCGGGCCAAATGGTGCAGGTAAAACTACTACTATCCGGACTCTGCTGGATTTTATCCACCCGACTGGTGGCTCGGCAACTGTTTTTGGATTAGATACCAGACGCAACAGTATTGAAATACACCGGCATGTCGGTTACTTGCAGGGTGAATTAAAACTGTATGGGAACCTGACTGGTAAAGATTTATTACGATACCTCGGAAACCTGCGTGGCGGCATCGATTGGAACTATGTTAAGAAACTAGCATCACGTTTGGACTGTGAACTCTCACGTAAGATAAGTACTTTATCTCACGGTAACAAGCAGAAGCTCGGTCTGGTTCAGGCTTTTATGCATAAGCCCGAATTTCTAGTTCTCGACGAGCCGACTCAGGGGCTTGACCCGCTGATGCAACAGGAGTTTTACCGTTTGATTACCGAGGCGAGGAACGAAGGGCAGACTGTGTTTCTTTCTTCACATATATTGCCGGAAGTAGAGAAGGTATGCGACCGTATCGGTATCATACGTCAAGGGCGATTGATTACGGTGGAGACTATTGAAGTTCTGAAATCCCATGCAGTGCGTCAGCTCGAAATTCACTTTGCTGGAGCTATTCCGAAGGACAGATTTATCGGGATATCCGGCGTTCGTGATGTCGTGGTAGAAAACGATATGTTGAGATGTAATGTCATCGGTTCACTGGATACGTTGGTGAAAGTTGCCGCCGGTTTTGAGGTAGTTAATATCTTGAGTCATGAGCCCAGCCTCGAAGAAATCTTCATGACCTATTATAATGAGGACAAAAACAATGTTAAATAATGTGTTTCTGAAAACCCTGCGTGACCAGGGACGCTCTTTACTTTTCTGGGGTATCGGTCTGGTAGCGATGGCAGTAATAATGGCGTTTGTATACCCGACTATCAAAAATATGCCATCTGTTACTCAGTACCTTGAGGAGCTCCCGGCGAGCGTTAAGGAAATGTTCGGGGCAGGGATAATCGATTATACATCTCCGGTCGGCTATTTCAGCACAGAACTCTTTTCTTTTATGATGCCGCTTTTGCTTTTGATTTTCGGCATTGGATTCGGAGTCTCAGCAATTGCCGGTGAGGAAGAAAAAGGCACATTGGACTTCTTGCTCTCTAATCCCGTACCGCGATGGCTTGTGGTTGTCGAGAAATTCGGTGTAATGATAGTGAGCATGGCATTGTTGGCTTTTGTTTTCTGGGCAAGTCTGGCAATTTGTGTCTCGGCACTCGGTATTGAAATCAGCTTGTTAAAATTGGCAGAAGCGACTATCGGAGCATTAATGCTAGCTCTGGTTTTCGCAACCTTTTCCTTATTCTTAGGATGTCTCAAGGGGGACCGTGGTCTAAGCCTCGGTATTTCCGGAGGATTGGCAGTGTTGACCTATCTTCTGAATACTCTCGGTAGCATTGTGAATTGGCTTAAAGATTACCGTTTCCTTTCGCCGTTTTATCATTATATGCAGCCTGATACACTGAAGAATGGTATCGATGCGGGGCATATGCTGGTCTTCCTGGGTTTGATAGTGGTCTTCTTTGTCATATCCATTCCTGTTTTTGAACGCCGTGATATTGCGGTTTAGATTGCTATGAGACTGTTTACGTCTGCAGTAAAAGCTAGTAGAATGTGAGTGGGTCATTATTTGATAAAGCAATAAAGATGAGAGAAATTAAAACTAGCGTCATTACCGAAGCTGTTGCTCGGCTTTGCCAAGAAGTGAATTTCGAGTTGGGTGAAGATGTGGTTACGGCATTGAAAAAGGCAGAACAGGTTGAAGAATCATCACTGGGCAAGGAAGTCCTGAAGCAGTTATTGGAGAATGCAAGGATTGCCAAAAAAGAGTCTCTGCCTTTGTGTCAGGACTGTGGTATGGCAGTTGTTTTTCTTGAGATAGGACAGGATGTTCACATTGTCGGTGGCAATTTATATAAGGCAGTCGAAGAAGGCGTACGACGTGGTTATACCGATGGTTACCTGCGTAAGTCAATGGTCAATCAGCCTTTTTCTGCCAGAGTGAATACTAAAGATAATACTCCTCCTGTAATTCATACTGAGATTCTTCCCGGTGACCGGCTCAAAATTACCCTGTTAGCTAAGGGGGGCGGTGCAGAGAATATGAGCCGACTGGTGATGCTCAAACCCGGCGAGGGCCGACAGGGAGTTATCGATTTTGTTGCCATGGCAGTCGAGGAAGCCGGTGGTAAAGCCTGCCCGCCGTTGATTATCGGTGTGGGGATAGGTGGTACGGTTGATACGGTAATGTTACTTGCTAAGAAAGCTTTGCTCCGCAAAGTCGGTGATCCTAATCCTGAACCTGAAATTGCCGAGTTGGAAAAAGAAATTTTTAACCGTGTCAATAATCTGGGTATCGGGCCGCTGGGATTTGGAGGCCGGGTTACGGCATTAGCGGTTCACGCTAAGGTTCTGCCGTCACATATTGCTAGTCTGCCGGTAGCAGTTAACCTCCAGTGTCACAGTGCTCGTCATAAGGAGATATTAATCTGATGGCCGAGGAAAAGATTGTTATCTCATCGCCTTTGACCAGTGAGGTAATTGAAAAGTTAAAAGCTGGGATTCAGGTTTTGATTTCCGGCACTATCTATTCTGCACGTGATGCGGCGCACCGATGGTTGATTCAAGCACTGGATAAGGGTGAGAAATTGCCCTTCGATATTAAGGGGCAAACGATTTATTATATGGGACCTTCACCTGCCAGACACGGACAGATTATCGGGTCGGCAGGACCTACCACGAGCAGTCGAATGGATATGTCTACACCGCGACTGATTGAAGCCGGATTGAAAGGGATGATTGGCAAAGGTGAGCGATCGTCGGCTGTTAAAGATGCTCTGAAAAAACATAAAGCGGTTTACTTTGTCACTATCGGTGGAGCCGGTGCGTTACTATCGAAATCTATCAAAAAGTCGGAGCCGGTGGCTTATGAAGAACTGGGTGCTGAGGCAATTTTGAAGTTGACGGTGGAGAATTTCCCTGCCATAGTTTGTAACGATATTTATGGTGAAGACTTCTTTGAACAAGCGAGGACGCAGTACTGTCGTGGAGGGTAAGAGCTATGGATTGCATTTTCTGCAAAATTGTTGCTGGGCAAATTCCGAGCGATATCCTTTATACCGATGATAAGGTGATTGCTTTCCGTGATATCAATCCGATGGCACCTGTTCATCTTTTGATTATCCCGCGACTTCATGTTACATCCCTGAATGATATGACGGAAGCGCAGGTGCCCCTTATCGGGTATATCATTTATGTGGCAAAACTGCTAGCGGAACGGCAGGGGATTGCAGAGAAGGGTTACCGTGTAGTCGTCAATTGTGGCAGGGATGGTGGCCAGGTTGTCCAACATCTTCATATACACTTGCTGGGCGGTCGGGGACTGATTAACGGACTGGGGTAGATTCTCTAGTATTTCCTTTTGTATTCCAAGAACATTTATAGTCCGGCAATATTCTTTGCATCGGTGATTTTACCCGAAGAAAGAGGCGCCGGCATTTCAACGGTAGGCACTCTAACCACTTTAATCTCATCAGTCTCCTCTTGTATTTCCCGTCTCACGGCAGTTTCGACATTCTCGCCAGGTTCGATACCACCCGCTGGGATTTCCAACAGTTCCTTCTCTATCGGCTTGCGGAATTGATTGACCGCAAAACATTATTTTTATCGTCGATTGCCACTACTACGATTGCCTCCGCATGCTCTACGATTGTGCGGCTCTTCTCATGGCCATCTGAAGTGCGGATAGTCTCGATTTTGACTTTTATAATGTCTCCGCTATAAACTGAACGGCTGGATATTGTCTTTTCAGTATGCATTTTATCCGTGTTCTTCCGCCAATTTTATCGTCATCGCAGTTTCGTCGCAGTTGGGGAATTGGGGACAGCGATAACATTCGGTCCAGATTTTCTGCGGGAGCGACATTTTATCTGCTTCTTTTAAACCCAGCTTCTTAAAAAACTTGGGTTTGTAAGTGAGACAAAAAACAGTAGCAATCCCCAGTTCTCTGGCTTCATCGATGCAGGCAGTTACCAGCTTATTGCCGATACCCTGCTTCTGTTGCTCCCCATCTACAGCAACCGATTTGATTTCTGCTAAATCGGACCACATTACATGCAATGCCGCACAACCGATGATTTTCTTCCCTTCCCTGACGACAACGAAATCGCGGATATTCTCGTAGATTTCGCTCAGCGGACGGGCGAGCATTTCCCCTCTGCCGGCAAAAGTGTTGATGAGTTTATGAATACGGGGAACGTCGCCGATTTTGGCTTTTTCTACTTCAATGGAACTTTCCTTTGCCAATTTACTACTTTCCTTTCAGTTTCTTTTCCAGAGAACTGTAAAAAGATGATTCAGAATTGATTCTCAAAAAGCGTAAGGTGTGTTTACTCCGTTTAATTTTGATTACAGTGCCGCTGTTTATTTGAAGATTTGTATGCCCATCGATGCTAACTGTTGCAGGATGGATGGTCTGGACGCTTAGTTTTATAATTGCAGAAGATGGTAACACCAGACAGTAGTCGGCACTGAGGTGCGGCAGAATCGGTAGCAGTATAAAATCCTTGGAATGAGGGTGTAAAATAGGTCCTCCTGCTGCCATTGCGTAACCGGTACTGCCGGTTGCTGTTGCCGCAATCACACCATCTCCTTTGTAGGTAGTCAATGGTTCACTATCGATGGTTGCTGTGACATAAATGACGCGTGCCACAGCGCCACGTGCTACTACGACATCGTTGAGAGCATAAAATGAGTTCAACTGATTTCCATCGGAAAGCGTGGCTTCAAGAAGCGACCGTTCGTCAATCCAACCCTCACCGTTCAGAAGCTGCGTGAGTTTACCATCCGTTTCCTTAACAGTTAACTCTGTCATAAAGCCGAGTTTTCCAAGATTGATACCCGTTACTGGTGTTTTGCCGGGGAGAACTGCTTGTGCCGTCCTTAGTATTGTGCCGTCTCCGCCGATACTAATAACCAGGTCGGTACCCTCCATTTTGGATTTGGCGGATTCTCCATCCCAGGATGAACAAGTCCATGCGGAGAAACCTTTCTTAGATAGAAGTTTCTCCAACTCATTTGTCAGCTTTTTGGCTGGCTCATTCATCGGATGATAGATAACGCCGATTTTCTTG
Source organism: uncultured Dehalococcoidia bacterium (assembly GCA_903916765.1). Classification (GTDB taxonomy): domain Bacteria; phylum Chloroflexota; class Dehalococcoidia; order Dehalococcoidales; family Fen-1064; genus Fen-1064. Next base: position 55,404 of record CAIWXV010000138.1, read on the forward strand.
AACATTGTTTTTATCACTTCAGGATTAGTTTATTCTGAATAGGAATATAAAAGAAGTGTAACATCGGCAATTTGGAGTGTCAAATTATAATTGCTCTGATGTTCTGCTTGATTCACCTTTGCTTTAGTGATAATCTGAAACTGTCAATCGGTTGTTCGAGAGAGGTATAGAAAGATGGAAGGTAAGATTGTTTACTTCGATAAACCGGGTGCTGATAATACCGAAGATGTCCTTCGGATTGCCAAAAAACGTGCTAAGGAGTTGGGTATTAAAACCATCGTTGTTGCTACTACAGTCGGCAGCACCGCTGTTCGTGCTACGGAAATCTTTAAAGGGATGAAAGTGGTAGCTGTTACCCACAGCGCTGGCATGAAAGAACCTAATAGTCAGGAAGTGACGGAAGAGAACTGTAAGAAAATTGTAAAAAATGGCGGTGTTGTTTTCACCGCGACGCATCTTTTTTCCGGTGTAAGTTCTGCATGGCGTAAACAATTCAATACCTATCTCATCGGCGATATTATGGCTAATACATTGAGGATGCTGGGACAGGGGATGAAGGTAACAATCGAAATCACTGTCATGGTGGCGGATGCCGGATTAGTACGTACCGATGAAGATGTAATTGCCATTGCAGGTACGGGTAGAGGTGCTGATTATGCAGTGGTTCTCCGACCTGTTAACTCCAATGCTCTGTTTGACCTGCGGATTAAAGAAATTCTCTGCAAGCCTCGTTTTTAGTTTGAATTTGCAGAGCATTACCAAAACTCAAAAAGTTAGAAGTGAAAATGACAATTAGACTTGTATTATAGCCTGACTTTAAACTTTCTCAAGTTCATTTTCCGGAAATGCCATAGTATAGCTGGTTTTCGCGTCTTTCATAACGACGTAACCTTTGGGGTCATTCTTCACTTCAACGATAGTGCCTTTCCAGCCGGCGATTTTATAACCTCCCGGCCAACCATGTCTGTCCAGCACTTTTACTTTATCGCCGACATTGAACTTGGACATGGTTACCTCCATCTGAACTAGACGGCTATAATATAGCACATAATTTTTATCAGGGGCAACCTTCAAATCAGGGTAATACCATCCAACTCATACACTTGATAAATCGATTTTGTGGGAGTATAGTGTTGAAAGGTTTTATTTTGAAGGGAGACGCGGACTCCTGATGCCAATTTCTAACGCAATATACGAAGAGGATTCTCTGGTAACGATGAGCGGTAATTTCTCAAGAAATTTGATTCAACCTGAGGCTATGCCCTTACTGGTTAGAATCTCTGAATTTATGGCGGAGCAAAAAATACTAGCCTATCTTGTCGGTGGATTTGTGCGCGATGCTCTGTTGGGGCGAGTCACTGCAGATATTGATATTGCAGTTAACACAAATGCCTTAGTGATTGCTCAACAGCTGGCAGATTCGCTCTCAGGGAAATTTGTTCTTCTTGATGAAGTCAATGAAGTCGGACGGGTAGTTCTGAAAGATTGGGTGATAGACATTGCTTCGTTTATCGGCAAAATCAAGGATGACCTGAAGCGACGCGATTTTACCGTCGATGCGATGGCAATAGACTTAAATCAAATAATCGGAGACAACCCTGTTCTTGCTTTGATAGACCCTTTCGGAGGACAAACAGACCTCGATCGAGGTTTATTGCGAATTGTTGCAAAAACAGCTTTTGAGGCTGACCCTGTGCGTCTCCTAAGAGTAGTAAGACTTGCCACCGAATTAGGTTTTAGTATCGATGGAAAAACCGAGACTGAAGTAAGAAGTTCTGCTCATCTGCTTGTCGGTGTCCCCGGTGAGAGAGTCAGAGAAGAATTTCTGAGACTTCTGGAATGTTCTCGCGGTGGTCAATTCCTCGTTTATCTTGATGAGTTGGGCTTGTTGACAGAGATAATTCCGGAACTGGCACATGAAAAAGGAGTTGAACAGCCACAGGAACATCATTGGGATGTTTTCGAGCACTCCATTAATGCAGTGAGTGCGGTCGATTTTATCCTGCATCAAGGAATTTGGGAATATCAGACCGGTGAAATTCTGGCTGTAGTGCCATGGCCGTCGTTTATGGCACAATATTTCGACCAGAAGGTAAGCAGCCGTAGTACCAGGAGGTCTTTACTTAAGCTGGCGGCACTTCTGCACGATATTGCCAAGCCCCAATTGAAGTTTTTTGAGGAAGATGGACGAATGCGATTTCTCGGACATCCGGAAGAGGGAGCTGTCGTCACGGAAATGATATTGGGGAGACTCAGATTCAGTACTAAAGAAATCAAAATGGTATCGACGATCGTAAAGTGCCATCACCGTCCTACTCAAATGAGTCAGGATGAATTGCCTTCAAAGCGTGCAATTTACCGTTATGTCAGGGATGTTGGCGAAGTGGCTATCGATACGCTATACTTTAGTTTAGCTGACCATCTGGCAACCCGTGGTCCCGGGTTGTTAATACCACACTGGCAGTGGCATGCTAATGTCGTCGAGCATGTATTGAAGGAGCATGTTCAACAAGAAAGTATAGTGCCGTCACCCAAACTGATTGACGGTAATGATTTGATAGATATCTTCGGAATGAAGCCGGGTCCGCGAATCGGCGAATTATTGGAACAAGTCCGTGAGTCACAGGCTTCCGGTGAATTAACTACCAGAGAGGAATCTCTGGATTATATACGAAACATTTTATTAACTGAGGGAAAGAATAAATGGCAAAAAGAAACTCGATAATTCTGGTGGCAATTCTAGCTTTGTTGGTCCTTGCCCTGTGGCTAGTGTTTCCGCTTCAGGGAGAAAGGCTGGGAAGAAAGGGTATCCGCTTGGGTCTGGATTTGCAGGGTGGTATACACCTGGTTTATAAAGCCGACCTTTCTTCTGTAGCAGAGGCTGATATTGACAGCACTATGAAAGGCATCGCGTCAGTTATAGAAAATCGTATCAATCCGCTTGGAGTTTCAGAACCACTTGTCCAGCGATTGGGGCAGGATAGGATAATAGTAGAACTGCCGGGGACAAATATTACCGATGTAGAGAAAGAGCGGTTGGGACGCACTACTCTTCTTGAGTTTCGTGAGCGGGTGGATGTTACAGATCAGGCTAAGGCTACATTAGCAGCGAGTGGTTCAGTAAAATCAATTCCTGTAGCAGCGGGAGGCACTGGCTATACAACTGCCACTGTAACCATAACAGGAGGTGGAGGCACCGGTGCTACTGCTACAGCCACAATTACAGGTGGTGTTGTAACCGCAATTACAGCCAAAGATGGTGGTTCTGGCTATACCTCACCACCTACAATAACAATCACAGGTGATGGCACTGGTGTTATTGCAGGTACACCGGTACTAGGATTCGCAATAGCATCGATCACCGTTGCATCTGACGGGTCAAGTTATAGCTCGCTACCCGCAGTTACAATTACAGGTGATGGTGCTGATGCAACTGCTACCGCAACAATAACCGGTGGTGCAGTTACGGCAATTACAGTCACAAAAGGAGGTTCCGGTTATACCACGGCTACGGTCGCTGTCACCGGGCAGAACTGGATTCCGGTGACGGCTGTTATCGATGGGAAAACAAAAACCCTGAATAGTAGTTACTTCAAAAGTAACACCTATGTTACTCATAGTACTACTACAGGGGGAATACTGATGATTTTTGAATGGACGACTGAGGGTTCTCAAATATCCAAAGATGTTACTACTCGTCTTCTTAACAAGCCATTGGGTATCTTCGAGGGTTCCGGAGTTGATGCCCAGCCGCTGTTAGGTGATGATGGTCAGGCAATTGCACCTATTGTCAACGCTGTGATTACTGACAGCGGTGAGATTACAGGTTTAAGTCTCAAAGAGGCAACGATGTTATCGGAACAGTTGAATGCCGGGCGTTTGCCAGTACCGCTAACTATTGATGGTTCACAAAGCTATCCCGTAACAGCTGCGGTGGGGGCTGATTTCCTAACAAAGAGTATTTACGCGGGAATAATCGGTTTGGCGGCAGTCATGGTTTTCATGATAGTTTATTACCGTCTAGCCGGTGTTATCGCCAGCTTAGCTCTTGCCTATTATGCGATTATCATCCTCGCTGTATTTAAAATGCTCGGAGTTACCCTGTCGATTGCGAGCTTCGGGGGTTTTGTTCTCTCCCTCGGTATGGCAGTAGATGCTAACGTACTTATATTCGAGCGAATGAAGGAAGAGATTAGGAGTGGACGTACTCTAGGGGCAGCGATTGAAGCCGGTTTTAACCGCGCCTGGCCAGCGATTTTTGATAGCAATGCGACCACTTTGATGGCAGGCATTATACTCTTTTGGTTGGGTAGCAGTAGTGTTGCGGCCAATTCTTCTGTCAAGGGGTTTGCTGTTACACTTTCCATCGGTATATTGGCGAGCATGTTTACGGCAATTACTGTCTCGCGTACTTTACTCCGTCCGTTGGCAGGGACTTCCCTTGCCAAAAACACGTCTTTGTTTACCCCATATCAGGGAAAGAAGAGTGTTACTGCTGCGTCTGTTGACATCCCATCCAAGCCTCCTAAACCGATAAAACCCATCAATATCGTAGATAATAGACTCTGGTATTTTCTTGGTTCTGCCGTTGTTATTCTGGCTGGGATCATTGGTATGTTCACCTTCGGTTTAAAACCTGGTGCGGAATTCAAAAGCGGTTATCAATTGACTGTGAGTTCAAACAATGCGGTTAGTATGTCGCAGGTGCGGCAGATAGTAACTGATCTGGGATACAAAGATGCCATCGTACAGGGTGCCGGCGAAGGGAGTTTCCTTATTAACCTGCCGGCGTTGAGCGATACTGACCAAACGGCTCTCAAAACCAGCTTGACAACCCAGAATTTCGAAGTAATAAATGATGCATTGGTGGGACCACGGACAGCTGCAGAAACAACACGCAATGCGGTTATCGCTATAGTTCTTGCAGCCATCGGTATGTTGCTTTATATTAGCTGGGCGTTTCACCGTATGCCTAATCCATTCCGATGGGGTACATGCGCCATCATCGCTTTGCTACATGATATATTGGTCGTGGTTGGAGTTTTTGCAATCATGGGAGGAATCTTCGGTTGGCAACTTGATTTGATGTTTGTCACCGGCATCCTCACGATTGTCGGTTACAGTGTTAATGATACCGTTATCATTTATGATAGAATGCGTGAAAATCTACGTATTAGTGGTGTTGCTGACTTCGGGGTGGTGACAAATAATAGTCTGGTGGAAACTATGGCACGTTCCTTGAACACCAGTCTGACAACTGTGTTGACCGTGGTTGTGCTTTTAGTCTTTGTTGGAGGTCCGATACGCAATTTTGCTGCAGTTCTGCTGGTAGGTATAGTGACAGGAACCTATAGTTCGATATTCACCGCAGCTCCTTTGTTGGTTGTTTGGGAGAAGAAGAGCTGGGGTAGCCTATTCCGAAAACACGCGGCTGAGAAGAAGACTGCTTAAGGTTGCTTTGTACAATAGTATTTTGTATACTATTATGGATTTGAACAGGCATTCTTCTATCTATTAGGAGAATGGCCGGGTTGGAAAAACAGTGGTTAAATACGCCACGGGACTAAAAATTCTGTGGCGTATTTTTGTAACCGATAAAAGGGTTAGTTATGAGTAATTGGACTAAAAGTTTATCTACCAGGACCGGAGCGGCAAAGCTAGCACTTGGGGTTGTTATTTGCCTTATCATTCTTAAAGTAGTGGTATCTGTATTATCACGTAGTATCAGTATTTCCGCTCAGGCGACAGATAGCTTCCTCGACCTCTTCTCTATCGGCATCACTGTTATTGCAGTGCGGATGTCCATAGCTCCGGCAGATGAAGAGCATCCTTTTGGTCACGGTAAGATGGAAGGGGTTTCCGCTCTCATCCAGGCGTTTTTGGTGTTGGGTGCCGGTGTTTTCATTATTTTCTCAGCAGTGCAACGTATCATCCATCGCACAGTTATCGAACCTGATGCCGGTATGGTTGTTATGATAATCTCAATCATCGCTAGTTTTTTCCTTTCCCGTCACCTGCGACGGGTTGCCAAAGCCACGGATTCTACTGCAATCGAAGCCTCAGCGCGCAATATCAGTGCTGATGTCTATTCGGCGACCGGTGTGTTATTGGGTCTCCTGGCAGTAAGTCTTACCAAATTGCAGATTCTTGACCCTATTATTGCCTTGATAATGGTTGTATTCGTTCTGAAGGCGGGTTACGAAGTCGTTATAAGGGCGTTTCGTGAATTAACAGATTACACATTACCTAAAGAAGAGCAGGAAATCTTGACTGACTGTATTCGGGAACATATTACCCAACTGGTTGATTTCCACGCTGTGAGGACTCGCCGTGCCGGGAGTGAGCGTTTTGTCGACCTTCATCTGTTGATGCCTCGAAATGTTAGTGTGGCAGAGTCTCATCGAATGTGTGATCATCTAGAGCAGGATGTCAAGGCTAAATTACCTAATACCAGTATAATCATTCATGTAGAACCTTGTACCAGTAACGACTGTGCACGTTGTAAAGTTGCCAAGTGTAGCCTGCGTTGAGTTAAGAACTGATATGTCAGTTGATAACCTTCTTAATTCCCGAGAAGATAAACCAGATACTTAAGCCAACCAGCAGTAGGCTACAGGCGACGAAAATCCATTCTTGAAATCTCTTACCCCACAGGGCTTTTGTCCGGTAAATCAGTAAGGAAACAAGCGATAGCCAGATAAAATCGCATATCCAGTGTGTCAGTATGAATATGGGCAACCCCTTTGTCCCGAATGCTTCGAATTTCATCACCAACATACTGCCTACCGTAGCCCACCATAACAGAAAGAATGGATTCAAGGCGCTCATCACGATACCGGCTGTAACCGCACCGTATTTTAAGTCTTTGCCGCTCTGAACAACTTCTTTGCGAGCGCGGAACATTCCGATTCCCATCCAGATGAGCATTCCGCCGCCTAACAAGCTCAATACTATTTGAAAGGCCTGGAGTTGAAAGAAGCGGGCAAATCCGAAGTAGATTAGCAGGATGATGGGTACTTCGATAATTGCATGCCCGATGGAGATTTTCATGCCTGCCCAAGGATTGTGGTAGCTTTTAGCGACGGCTACTGCAAACATCGGACCCGGCATCATCACCCCGGATAGGGAGATGACAATCACACTCATTATGACAGCAAGCAAAATGACACCTCTGCCTAGATTTTAGCATATTGATACCATGTTAATTCCTACTCAACTGTCATCCCGTGCTCCGACACAGGATTCATATCAATTTTTTCCACTAAATTCCTGCCAGAGTTTACCCCGTACACGATAGGGGGCGGGATGACACTGCGATGTTAATGCCTTTTGTGCAATGATATACTAGGGTAATACCAATAACTGCGAGTATAGTGAGGCAAAATGTCTCTTGATTTAAGTAAGATTGTCGACCAGATTGCCGGTATGGTTGCCGGACTGAAATCCAATCGTGGCGAAAGGCAGGAGCGGATTCATCGTGCTCTGGATGTCCTCCATAGCCAATCGAATAATCTGGCATATTTATCGAAAAAGATTGACTCGAGTAAGACTACCTGGCTGGTTGCCCATCTGGTAGAGGATATCGACTGCCATTATCAACCTCAGCCGGCACCTTCGGAATTTACTGTCATTGCTACCGACGGCTCGCATATCGATGTCGACCGGCACCATTCAGTGAATTGTTATCTCATAAATATTGGCTCGGTGATTTTGCATTATGGCACTCATCCGGAAGCCGTTCTCAATAGTGTCCCTCGCATTTATGCCAGTGATGAAGAATTGATGGTTAAATCGCCAGGAATGAATGGCAGAGAACAGCCGGTAGAAGGTAATTTGCTCAGTATCAAGCGGGGAGTTGAAGAGTGCCGCCGTCTGGCGGAACTGGCAGAAAGTCTGCCGTCGGGGAGTAAGGCATTAGGGCTGATAGACGGCTCGTTGATTCTCTGGAATCTCGAGGCTTACCCCGAATTCGTTGCCGATATTATGCTGGAGAAAGGTTTTCTGAAAGCTCTTGAGGTAATCCGGAAACTCAATAAGGACAGGGATTTCCCTGTTGCCAGTTATATCAGCTATCCGCGCAGTAATGATGTGGTCAATGCCCTGCGTGTGGCACTCTGTCCGAAGGAAATTGTCGACAGCGACTCCTGTTCGGAATGTAAAACGAGGGAATGCGATTTTGTGGTGGGTGTACGCGACCGTGAACTTTTCGACAGATTATTATCGTCGGGGGAAAGGTCGGCGCTGTTCGTCAGCCCTTCAAAAATTCTGAACCGCTATGGGGAACATCTGGTTCACTTCTTTTATTTGAAGTCGGATGAAGAAATTGCCAGAGTCGAAATACCTCAGTGGGTAGCTACTGATAATGCTAAGCTCGATTTGGTGCATACGTTGGTATTAGAACAGTGCCGATGTGGACTGGGGTATCCGGTGGCGCTCAGTGAAGCCCACGAAAAAGCAGTCGTCACCGGTGCTGACCGTGAGAGTTTCTGGCAGATGGTTGAGTCCTCTCTGATTGAAGGGCATCTGCCGATGACCGGATCTGCAAAAAGCCAGAGCAAACGGACACGCTGGGTCTAGTTTTTATCTTTCCCGGTGTTATACATCAGTCTGTTGAAGATAGCTTGAGTATGACGCTTCGGCGTCACTTGAAAAAACAGCCCTCAAGAGTGTAACATAATTCACGAAGGATAAGTGTTTCCTTCATTCTTCAAGCCCCAGTAGCTCAGGCGGATAGAGCAGCGGTTTCCTAACGACGAGAGCAAAACCACCAAACAGAATCGACCTCAGATGCAGCTTAAAGCTGCCCGACACGCCTAACCTGAGCTCAGAACGCCACCTAGAAAGAACAGCGAACGACACCAAAACGACAAAACCAAGGAGGTAGGCTTGAAATGAAAAGCCTTTTTCGGACTGCGTAGGTTTAGACGACTGCCCGATTAAAGATCGTTTTATGCCGCCAGATTGTCCTGAGAGAGGTCGGTGGTGGTACAGACTCAGCGGAAAGCAACAGGCAGACGTACTGGAGAAGATGCGTTATAGCCGGGCTATGGCTAGAGTAAAAAGGGAAATGGCTACGATGAATTCAACCTTGAAAGGCGTGTGATTATTTGAGTAACAAATAAATAAAGATGCAGGTATTCATAAGAGCGGGGTATAGCTGGCAGGTCTGAGTCTATACCCCGTATCTTGTCATCAGCCCTTCTATCAGTTTTCACCCCTCACGTGGATTTAAAGCCTTACTACAGCATCTCGGGCACTTTTCGTTCTAGAACTATTTACACGCTGCGTCGCGTGTGAAACCATTCTGACAAGCTTAAGTCCTGAACAAACAGGCAGCCAGGGAGGAATGAAATGGAAGACCAGATTATGAACATCAGGCTCACAGCAATTGAGACTCGCTTAGCCGCGATCGAAGGCAGGCTGGTAGAGCCGAGTCGGAGACGGAAAGAACTGACGCCAGATCAGAGGGTGGCTATCCGGCAAAGGCTGGTTGCTGGCCAGGAGAGGAAGCGGAAAGAACGCGAAGTCTCGGTGGCAGCGGAAGTGAAGAAGGCCACTAAGAATGAAAAGAAGGGGGCCAAGAATGGGACATCTGAGGCAGCGAACTAAAGGCAGTTGGCAGATCACGATCCACCAGGGCTATCTGGACGGCAAGCCTGTGCGCTTCCACGAGACGATGAAAGGCAGCAAGGACATGGCCATTAAGCGCATGAGAGAGCTCGAATATGGAGCAGATCACGGAGTGCCGATGCCTTCCGGTGAGATCACCGTGCAAGCCTATCTCAATAGCTGGCTAGATGGCTATGTGAAAGTGGCATGCTGCCAGCGGACATATGACGGATATGCGACCATCATCAAGAACCACCTGATCCCCAACCTGGGCCATATCCTTCTGCGCAAGCTCCAGGCTGAAACGATCGAGAAGTACTATGGGAAGGCGTGCGAAAAGCTGGCAGGCAGAAGTGTCCAACACCAGCACCGAGTGCTCTCGGAAGCCCTCAAAGCTGCCGTGCGGAAGGGTCATATCGGTCGCAATCCCTGTGATCTTGCATCTACTCCGTCTCCTGGAAAGCGGACGATGCGCACCCTGACCATAGCGGAAGTCCAGACGATGCTCGAGGTCGCAGTGAGCACACCCTACTATCCGATCATATATACGGCAGTGTCCACAGGATTGAGGCAGGCCGAACTGCTGGGCCTCCGTTGGCGTGATATCGATATGGACAGCCAAAGCCTGAGCGTGAGCCAGGTGCTCTATAAGCGCAAAGGCGTTTGCATATTCAAGCAGCCGAAGACCAGCGGCTCCAGCCGGAGAGTGGAATTGACTCCGAAACTGGCCCTGTTCCTGAAAGGATATAGGACACAGATTGAGGTGACGTTTCTGGAAAGGGACAGAGTCCTCGGCCTTGACAGCCTGGTGTTTGCTCACGATGATGGAACCCCACTCGATCCTTGTACAGTCACTCATAATTTTGCTAGAATAGTGAGGCGAGCAGGCCTCGGTAAAGTGCGCTTTCACGATCTACGTCACACATTTGCCAGTATTATGTTGATGAAAGGTGCTCCTGCCAAGGTCATCTCAGAGTGTTTGGGCCATGCGAGTGTGGCTTTTACTATGGATACCTACAGCCATCTCCTGGGAGGGATGCAGAAGGACTCCATGAAGCTGCTCGATGAGGCCCTACCGTCAGCCGTTACGCCGACGTCAAATGGACGTCAAGGGACTGGGTGACGGCCTAGTTCCGAGATCGCTTGCCCCAGTAGCTCAGGTGGATAGAGCAGCGGTTTCCTAAACCGCGTGTCGGGCGTTCGAGTCGCCCCTGGGGTACCAGTTTTTAGCTCACTCTTTTATTTTCAGAAAGTCATGGGCTTTTCCCAGCCATTCCGGAATTTCAATTTTCTGAGGGCACTTCTCTGCGCATTTCTTGCACTTCTTACAGTTGTCGGCACGCTGTTCTTTCTTGAGGAGATAAGGGCTATTGTACCTGTCACGGGATAGTTGAGGGGAATTATAGCTGACGGCTTCGTTATAAAGCTCGAAGATTTGCGGGATTGCTACGCCGTTAGGGCAGGGCAGACAGTATTTACAGCCGGTACAGGGTATCGGAATTAGCGAGCGGTATGCATCCCTTGCCTCTCCGATCAGCGCCAGTTCATCAGGCATCAACTTATTCGGTAGAGCGTTGTCGGCAACGGAAACATTTTCTTCTACCTGCTCGATGGTGCTCATTCCACTGAGGACAACCGATACTTCAGGATGGTTCCAGACCCACCGCAGTGCCCATTCTGCTGGTGTACGCCTGTGTGCGGCGGTCGTCCATAATCTTGCTACCTGTCTTGGCGGCCTGGCAAGATATCCGCCTTTGACCGGTTCCATTATTACTACCGCCAGGCCTTTCTCATGGGCGTATTTTAATCCCTTTGTGCCTGCCTGAAAGTCCTCGTCTATGTAGTTGTACTGAATCTGGCTGAAAGTCCAGTTATCGTAGTAATCGACTATTTCCTTGAAGACAGAGAGCTTATCGTGGAATGAAAAACCCAGATTGCCGATGCGTCCGTCGGCCATGGCGTCCTCTGCCCATTTCAGGATGTTATAACCGCATAATTTTTTCCAGATTCCTTTATCCAGTCCGTGCAGGAGGTAGAAATCGATTTTGTCGGTTTGCAGTCGAGTCAACTGTGTGTTCAGGAACTTGTCACAAGATTGGAGTGAATCGACGCGCCATGTCGGTAATTTGGTGGCGATTCTCACCTTTTCGCGGTAGCCGTCTGCGAGTGCTTGCCTGACGACAACTTCGCTTTTGCCGTTATGATAAACGTATGCTGTATCAATATAATTGACACCGTGGTCGATGGCGTAGCGTATCATCCGTATCGCTTCGGGCTCGTCGATATTTGCCATGTTGTTGTTCAGGATGGGCAGTCGCATTGCCCCGAAGCCCAGCGCCGAAACTTTCCAATCTAATTTGCCAAACTTGCGATACTGCATAGTCTTTACGAGTTCCGCCTTATGTATATCTTTGTGCCTGCCAATTAGAAAAAATGAAGTATCTGGCTCATTCTAGAACATTTTATAAGAAAATTGCAATTCCTTATGTGATTTGAGTGTATGCTTAGTTATGCTATAAATCACATCTTCCGGATTACGTGGCGAAGTATGATGTACTTGTCGCGTAGTGTAGAATAATAGTAGCGTTGCAGATACTTGGGGGTATTTTGTGGCTACCCAAAAAACTACTTATCCGGTAGGCGGTATGACCTGTGCTTCCTGTGTTGTCCATGTCGAGGAAGCATTGAAAAGTGTCCCCGGCGTTGTCTCAGTCAATGTCAACCTTGCTTCCGAAAAAGCCACTGTGGAATATCAGGCGGATACCGATTATGCCGACCTCAAAAAGGCAGTCGAAGAAGTCGGCTATGAGTTAGGCAAGGAAGCTAAGCCGATGGAGGATGTCAGTGAGACGTCCCAGCGTGAAGTTCGCAAAGTCAGGAACTGGTTCATCATTGCGGCAATTCTCACAGTCCCGATTCTTGTCATGATGTTTGTCCACGAGTTTACAGGGATGAAATACCTGCTCTGGGCACTGGCGACTCCGGTGCAGTTCTGGGCAGGCTGGCGTTTTTATAAAGGTGCCTGGGGTGCTCTCAAACACCGCACTACGGATATGAACACACTGATTGCCGTCGGCTCTTCCGCTGCCTATTTTTACAGCGTGGTGGCGGTTCTTTTTCCCAATATATTTACCGCCGGAGGACTGACAGCCCACGTCTATTTCGACACCTCTGCTGCTATCGTTACCCTTATTTTGCTGGGGCGTTTTCTGGAAGCCAGAGCGAAAGGGCAAACCTCCGAAGCTATCAAAAAGCTCATCGGCATGCAACCGAAGACGGCTATCGTCGTCCGTAATGGTCAGGAGCAGATGATTCCTATCGAAGATGTGCAGGTCGGTGACCTCATTCTGGTCAAGCCCGGCGAGCGCGTGCCGGTGGATGGCATCCTGCGGGAAGGATATTCGAGCCTCGATGAATCGATGATTACCGGCGAAAGTATCCCCATCGAGAAAAAAGTCGGTGATGAAGTAATCGGTGCAACCATTAATAAAACCGGCAGTTTCAGGTTCGAAGCAACCAAGGTCGGTAAAGATACCACATTGGCACGTATTGTCAGGCTTGTGGAAGAAGCGCAGGGGAGCAAAGCGCCGGTGCAAAGGTTAGCCGATGTTATTGCCAGCTATTTTGTTCCTATCGTTATCGGGATTGCTGTCGCAACTTTTCTGGTCTGGTTCTTTGCCGGACCATCTCCGTCATTGACTTATGCCTTCCTCAATTTTGTAGCAGTCCTGGTAATTGCCTGCCCCTGTGCTCTTGGATTAGCGACACCGACGGCAATTATCGTCGGCACCGGTAAAGGTGCAGAGCAGGGCATTCTCATCCGCAGCGCCGAAGCTCTGGAACGCGCTCACAAAATCAATGCCGTGTTACTGGATAAAACAGGAACTTTAACGCAAGGGAAACCTTCGGTCACCGATGTTATTGCTATGGCGACATACTCGAAGGAAAAAGTGCTTCGCCTGGCGGCTTCTGCCGAAAAAAACTCGGAGCACCCGCTGGCAGAAGCAATTGTCAGGGCTACCGCAGAGAAGGGATTGGAATTACTGCCAGTTTCGGATTTTAATGCTATTCCCGGACTCGGAGTGGAAGCTACGGTAGACAGGAAAAAGCTCTTGCTGGGCAATTTGAAACTGATGCAGAGCCGTAATTTGTCTCTTGACGGAACCCTTAATGAACAGGCAAACGGCTTATGGACGCAGGGTAAGACGGTAATGTTCCTCGGTATCGATGGTCAGGTAGCCGGATTAATCGCTCTTGCCGATACCATTAAGCCCGATGCCATCGACACTGTTCGTCGGTTGCACAAGATGGGGATGGAAGTAGCGATGCTCACTGGCGATAACCACCGTACCGCCGAGGCGATTGCCAAACAAGTGGGTATCGACCGTGTTTTTGCCGAGGTGCTTCCGGAACATAAAGCCGATGAGGTGAAGAAACTCCGTAGCGAAGGAAAAGTGGTGGCGATGGTGGGCGACGGTATCAACGACGCTCCTGCATTAGCTCAGGCGGATGTGGGTATCGCTGTCGGTACGGGTACGGATGTAGCGATGGAAACCGGAGATATTACTCTCATCCGCGGTGATTTGAGTAGTATCGTTACGGCTATTTCACTGAGCAAACGCACGATGAGAACCATCAGACAAAACCTTTTCTGGGCTTTTGCTTACAATACCATCCTGATTCCGGTAGCGGCGGGTGTTCTCTATCTTGCCTTCGGACATAGCGGTGTGCCGTCAGGTTTGCAATTCATTCTTGGCGAACACGGCTTTTTGAATCCCATACTGGCAGCGGCGGCAATGGCATTGAGTTCTGTTACCGTGGTGATGAATTCTTTGCGATTAAGAACATTCAAACCGTAGGGTCGGGTTTAAAACCCGACCGCTCTTAAATTTTTATCTTTTCAAGGAGGCATAAAATGGCTATCGACCCGGTTTGTAAAATGACGGTTGATGAAAAGAAAGCTCCGGCAATTTCCGATTACAACGGCAAGAGATATTATTTCTGTGCAAAGGGTTGTAAAATAGCTTTCGACAAAAATCCGGAGAAATATCTGGCGCAGAAATAAATTATGATTATTTCGCCAGTCTTTGCAAATAACGGTGTGCCTGAAGAGCGCCTTTAGCACCCTCACCCGCCGCAATCACAATCTGCTTTTCGGGTACGGTGGTGACATCACCCGCGGCAAATAATCCGGGTATTTCCGTTTCACAGGAGCAATTGACAGGTACTTCACCATGCTGATTGAGCTTCACTAAACCCTTGACCATATCGGAATTGGGTGATAGTCCAACCTCGATAAATATTCCGCTTACATCCAGTTTTTTGTGCTCTCCGGTCCGCAGGTCTTTTATAACGATGCCTTCGACAAGACCCTTACCTGAAATTTCCTCCGGCTGGTGCTCCAGAAAAACAGTCAGATTTTTGGTGCCGGACAGTTTTTCGATGAGAACAGGGTCGGCGGTGAGCGGCGTGATGGAAACCAGATTCACATGTTCGGCAATTTTTACCATATCCAGAGTGGCTTCGAGAGCGGAGTTACCGCCGCCGATGACGGCTACTTTCTGGCCTGCGAAGATAGGCCCATCACAAGTGGCGCAATAAGTAACGCCTCTGCCGGTTAATTCCGTTTCTCCGGGGATGTTCAAGTGTCTTGGCCTCTTTCCTGTTGCCAGAAGCACTGTTTTACCCTGGAATTTACCTGATTCGGTAATAATCTCGAATCCATTGTCTATTTTGGTAATCCCCGTGACCTTCTGTCCGATTTTCCGGTCGATGGGAAATTGATCAACTTGGGCTTCGAATTTTGCGATAAGTTCCGCACCTTCAATGAATTGATAGCCCATGTAGTTTTCTATACCCATGGTCCAGTTTACTTGTCCGCCGATATCATTGGTGATAAGCAAGGTGCTTATGCGTTTACGCGCTGCATAAACAGCTGCTGTCAGTCCGGCGGGACCACCGCCAACGATTATCAAATCGTACATAACGACCTCCACAGGCTGAGGAATTATTTTGCCAGCAATTCGTCAATTCTTGCCTGGTTGAAGCCGATTACAACATCCTGCCCGATTACAATGACCGGGACTCCCATCTGCCCTGATTTCTGAATCATTTCCTGGGCTTTTGCTTTATCGCTGGCAACATCGTATTTCGTATAGGAGACACCTTTATGCGAAAGATATTCTTCCGCCCGATGACACCACGGACAGGTAGGGGTGCTATAGATTGTGATATTTTTCTGTTCGGGCATTTTTGACCTCCGGTCATGATTTAAATTCATATATCAGATAAATATATCTTAATAGAATTATTTTTGATGTGATTATTATCACTCTAACCCTCATGCTTTTGTTAAGTTGCAAAAGCTGTGCATTGGCTCAAACCTAATTCAAACTGATAGTTGACCCATCGGCGGTCTTTATCACATCGATTCTTGCAGGGAAAGCGTCTCTAAGTTCCTCGACGTGAGTGATGACCAGTATCTTTTCGAAATCATCCTGAATGGAGTTGATGGCTTCTCTTAGTTTTTCGATACCTGCCGCGTCCTGTGTGCCGAAGCCTTCGTCGATGATGAGTGTCGGTAATGGTGCCCCAGCCCTTCTGGCAAGCAATCGTGACAGGGCAATCCGTATCGCAAAATTGATGCGGAAAGCTTCTCCACCGCTGAACATTTCATAGTTTCGTGTACCCAGCTCATCAGATATTTTAATGTCCAGAGTTTCGACAACGTCGCCTTTCTGCGTTTCCTTCTGACTTTCAATCTTGACGTGCATTCGATTGTCTGTCATCCGTGCCAGCAGACGATTGGCTTCGGTTTCTATTTCGGGTAAGGCGGTTTCAATCAATAATGCCTGTATCCCTTTTTTTCCGAAAGCTTCTGCCAGTTCCCGGTAGATTGCCCCTTCTTTCGCCGACAGATTGAATTGTTCTTCTTTTTCCAGTTTCTCAGCTCCACGCCGGGCGAAATATTCCAGCTTACCTCTAATACTGCCGATGATTTCCTGGGCTTGTTTTTGCTGAGCGGCAAGGCGCTTAAACTCTGATTCTGCTTGTGTCAGGTCGCTAGAAACTTGCGGCAATACGACTATTTTATATGCTAATTCCTGTCTCGTTTGCTCATCTGTTTTTAACCCGGTTTTCAATTCGGAAACGGCATTTTCAGACCTGGCGATATCATTTTTCTCCTGATTGATGAGCCTCTCCGCCTCTTCTAATCTGCGTTCTGAAGATTCGTATTTTTGCAGGCTGTCGAGTTGTTGCCGAACCTGTTCGTGTTTCTGCGGGTCATAATTTATGCCAGCCAACTCGGATTCAATTTGTTTCAATGCTTCCTGTTGAGGTAGGGCAAAATCTTTACCCGCCAGTCTTTCCTCGATTTGCTTTACCCTGACCAGTCCTTCTTTGAGATGATTACCCGCCTGCTCAGCGCCGGCGATTTCATTTTCCAGTATTGTTGCCTGTTTTTGCGCCTGCTCCTTTTCTTTGGAGAGGCTTTTCTCGAGGTGAGAGAGTTCCTCCTCCATTACCTTCAGTTCGGCATTCTTTTTGGTAATGTCTGTCAGATTGGTTTTCAATAATTCCGATTTGCCCTGTTTTTCCGAATCGTAATGTTTCTCGATATGTTTCAATCCGTTAGTACCCAGTTCGGTATCGCAGACGGGGCATTTAGCCGCATTCGGTTGTGCAAGCAGCAAGTTCAATTTCTCTTCTATCTCGCTAATCTCCTTTTCCAACCTTTCTTTGTTCGATTCTGCACTCCGTATCTGGGTCAGAATTTCCTGACGGGTCTCTTTCCTGTGGCGCAAACCCTCTTCTTCTGTATTGAGGCGCTGTAGCTGGGATTGTGTCTGCTTTAACCATTCTTTGAGTTTTGGTAACTCGCTAATGACCTTCTCCAGTTCGCCGACCTTACTTTGAATTACCGCGTGCTCTTTTGTCAGCGTCTGACTTTCCCGCTCGATGAACATTTCCAGTTCGTGCCGACACTGATTCAATTTGCTGACCAGTGTCAGATTTTTGTTCGAAATGTCGTTCAGGTTCTTAGCTTCTTCGAATTTCGCGTAGTTTGATTCAATCTCAGGGCGCTTACCGAGCAGCGCTTCATGTTCCGCAATTCTGGAGCGTAATTGTCCAATCTGCTCCTGCCATTGTGTCAGGGTTCCGGTTCTTTCTGTAATATTTTTCTCGAGTTGACTTAGTTGTGCCCGTTTGCCTTCCAGTAACTCTTTTTGCTTCCGTAATGAGCCCAGTATTGTTTCTTGTTGTTTGCTTGTTTCCTCGACTTGCTCCAACCCGGTCTGCGCTTTTTGCAATTCCGCTTCACTGGCGGGTTTTTGTGCCAGTTCGGTGTCTATTCCCGATATAGCGGTAGCAAGCTGCTCCTTAAGCGTTTCGCGCTGTTTGGCAAGGTCTTTGGCTCGTGTTTCGAACTCATCGTAGTCGGTAAGCCCCAGTATATTTGCCAGTACCTGCTTGCGTTTCGCGGGGCTAGCAATAGTAAACTCATCGGCGCGTCCCTGTCGCAGATAGGCACTGTTTGTGAAAGTGTTATAATCCATATGCAAAATATCAATGATTCTCTGCTGGGTTTCTGACATCGTATTCCCGTCTATTGCTCTGAAGCCGTTGTCGTTTGCAATCTGAAAGTTGAGAGAGGATTGTCCCGAAGCCCCTCGTCTTTTAGGTCGTGAATGTTTGCGGATGATACGATAGTTCTGCCCGCCGACGGCGAACTCGAATTCCACCTCCATTTCATTTTGTCCTTGGTGGATAAGTTCGTCATCCCGTTTGGCACGGGTTTCGCCCCACAATGCCCAGGTCATTGCATCAATGATAGCCGACTTGCCGTTACCGTTATTGCCGCAAATACTGACCGTATGTATGCCGGTGAAGTCGAGTACGGGCACATTATCCTGGTAGGGCATAAAATTTTGCATTGCCAACTTGATTGGAATCATATCGGCTTATTTTAACACAGACAGCTGATTGACAAATAGCTGAGAAAACCGTAATATCTAATTTCTAAACTCTAAGTCGTTAAATGGGGGGGGGTGTGAAGTGAAAGCAGGCGAAGGAAAACAAGGGCGGGTATTTATCATCAGATTGGAAGACGGAGACGTGCTCCCTGACTGTATAAGCCGTTTTGCCGAAGAAAAAGGCGTCAAAAACGGTTTTGTCTTGCTGGTGGGAGGGATTAGTAGCGGACAGGTAGTCGTTGGTCCACGCTATACTGAGAAAATGCCTCCTGACCCGATGCTTCTACCCATCGACGGTGCTCATGAAGTTGCTGGTGTCGGAGTGATTGCTCCCGGTGAAGACGGTAAGCCGGTACTGCATATTCATGCTGCTTTGGGTAGAGCAGGGAAAACTACCACTGGCTGTTTGCGCCCCGGCGTTACTACATGGCTCATCGGGGAAGCTATTTTGTATGAAATCACCGGTATCGATGCCAGACGTGTTACGGACAAAAAGAGCGGGTTCGCTTTACTGAAAGTGAACGGTTAAAAAATTTTATCAGGAGGTTTATTATGGCTAAGGTTCAAATCAATCCCCAGCCTTTAATTTGTACGACACCGGCGGTGCTGGTCGGTTCGATGGTAGAAGGTAAGCCGAACTTTATGACAGTTGCCTGGTGCGGCGTGGCGAATAGTGTTCCACCGATGGTTTCGGTAGCTATCCGACCTGTGCGTCATACTTTGAAGGGTATCAAAGCATCAAGAGAGTTTTCTATCAATATCCCGTCAGTCGACCTTGTCAAGGAAGTCGATTACTGTGGCATTGTTTCGGGAGCAAAGGCAGATAAGACGAGTGTCTGCAAATTCAAAATCTTCTATGGTAATCTCAAAAATGCGCCGCTCATCGAGCAGTGTCCGGTCAATCTGGCATGCAAGGTAGAGCATATTCTGGAACTGGAGAGTCACCTGCTAATTGTCGGTCGGGTAGAAGAGACGCACGTTACCAAAACCTGCCTCACCGATGATAAACCGGATATCAGGAAAATCAAGCCTCTTATCTATGCTGCAACTGCACCGACAGAATATTTCTCTTTTGGCGATTCGGTGGCCAAAGCCTTTTCAATCGGCAAAGAGTTAGTCGAGGGAAAATCGTAGAGTCTTACTCCAGATAATCTTTTAATTTGCGGCTTCTGCTCGGATGGCGCAATTTGCGGAGTGCCTTGGCTTCAATCTGGCGGATGCGTTCGCGGGTAACGTTAAATTCCTGTCCAACCTCTTCAAGAGTGCGGCTTCTCCCATCCTCCAACCCGAATCTGAGTTGTAATACCCTCTGTTCGCGGTGTGTTAAGCTGGAAAGCACTTCGTCGATTTGCTCTTTCAGTAACTGTTTGGAGGCAGCATCCACCGGCGGTAGGGCATTACGGTCCTCGATGAAATCGCCGAGATGGCTATCTTCTTCCTCACCCATTGGGAGTTCCAATGAAATAGGTAATTGAGCAACTTTAATAATTTCCCGTACCTTATCGGGTGACATCCCCATCTTTTGTCCGATTTCCTTAGAGGTGGGATCGCGTCCGTATTCCTGAGATAATTTACGGCTCAGTCGCAAAAGTTTGTTGATGGTTTCAATCATATGCACCGGCACACGAATAGTGCGTGCCTGATCGGCAATAGCACGGGTGATTGCCTGTCTTATCCACCACGTAGCGTAGGTGCTGAATTTATAACCTTTATGCGGGTCGAATTTTTCCACCGCTCGTATCAGGCCGATGTTCCCTTCCTGAATCAGATCGAGTAGCGACATGCCGTGTCCGATATGTTTTTTGGCGACACTCACCACCAGACGCAGGTTGGCTTCAGTCAGATGGTCCTTGGCGATTTCCGCTGCCTGTTCGATTTTATCCAGATGCTCGCGAAGTTCGCCTTCTTTTGTTTGTAAACGTTCTACAAAATCAGGTTTATCTACCAGTTTGGCAATATCCGCAACGGAAGCCTTTTTCCCGATGACATCCAGCATTTGCGATGGCAATAAGGCGCTGTTTACCGAAAGGCTCATCAATTGTTGTTCTATTTGAGGTCCTTCCAATCCCGTTTTCTGTGAAATCTCCAATACCAATTGCTGGTCCATCACGCCATCGATACCGGCACGCAATTTTTCATTAGAAACGACATCCCTGAATTTCGCCTTTGGTGGTAGTTCGAGGTATGACTGTACATTACCGATGATTTCAGCGGATTTTCCTACCTGTCTGAGCATTGTCAGAAGAATCTCTGCGGCCGAAGGATGTTTGCCCTGTTTCTCCAGTTCGCGTCTGATTTCGTGGATTCGTTTGCCTTCTTCGATTCTTCTTGCCAGGGTTTTCTCATCGTGAGCAGTGAGCAGCGGCACCCGCCCGATTTCGTGAAGATAAAGACGTACCGGGTCGTCGCCTACTTCCTGCTCTTCGAGCGCTTCGACCGGCGATTCTATTTCTAATTCCTCAGCGGTAGGTTCTTCTAACTCAACCTCGTCCTCTGTAGGCTCTTCATTAGCTTCTTCTTTTGGTTCCGCTTCAAAATCTTGCGGATTAGGCGTTTCTTCGATTTCCATTTTCCGTTCTCCTTTTGGTTTGCCCCAATTCCACGGAAACCGCCTGCAATTGATTATTGAGTTCTATTCCCTCTTGCTTTAACCTCTCGATATCGGCGCCCTTGCCTTCTGATTGGCGGACAATATTAAATATTTCTTCTCTAATCACCTGTTGGCTTTGCAAAAAGTCCCTTCTCAATCGAAGGACATAGTCATGATATCGGTCGGTAGTACGGTTTTGATGCTGTTGCCGGGCTAGTAGTTCGCCCAGTTTTTCTCGGAATGCGGGGTCTAATTTCTCCTTTAATGATATTAAATCGTCTGTCTCTAACCATGCCTTGTATATTTCGCGGTTTTCAGTATTCTGAAAATAATCAGGCAATAAACCCTCGTCCTGGTTTTTCAGCTCCGGATATTGTAATAATAAAGCGAGGCAATACTCCTCACGGGAATTGGATACCATTGTTTGTAATAATGCTGGAGCAGCAGGCTCGGCGCCTCGTTTTTGAGGCTTCGGTTTGAGGTATACTTTGAGCGCACTCTCTAAAGTAGTATAACTGATTCCTGTCAGTTTGGATAGCTTCGTTAGATAGTGGTCGCGACGTATGCTATCACTTGCTTTGGCAATGATAGACAGCAGATTGTTAGCCACTTGCGATTTGGCACTGGCAGTACTGATATCCTGCCGGGATACAGTCATATCGATGGTGTAGTCGATTACCGGCACAGCTTTTTCCACTGAACTCTGCCAGGTATTCGGATTGTCTTTAATAACCTCGTCAGGGTCTTTACCCGCCGGTAGAATCATAATTTTTACTTCCGTGTTTAGGCTATTTTCATATTCTACACAGCGCAGCATCGCTTCTTCTCCAGCAGCATCAGGGTCAAGCGCCAGGGCGATATTTTTGGTCAATTTTTTCAGGATATTGACGTGCTTTTCGGTGATGGCGGTTCCCATTGATGCGACTACATTGCTGAATCCATACTGATGAGCGACAATCACATCCATATAGCCTTCGACAATCACGGCTAAGTCCTGACGCCGGATAATCTGGCTAGCCATATCGATACCGTAAATTGTGCCGCTCTTATCAAAAACTGCTGTCTGCGGTGAATTCATATATTTAGGAAGAGAATCATCGAGCACTCTGCCGGAAAAACCAGCGGTGCGCCCTTTGGCATCGCGAATAGGGAACATCAGACGATTGCGGAAACGGTCGTAGGTTTTGCCTTCATCTGTTTTCAGTATCAGTCCTGCCGCCAGCATTTCTGTTTCGCTATAGCCTTTCTCCAGCAGGTATAGTTTCAGTGTTTCCCATGCGTTCGGACTGAAACCAAGCTGGAAATCGGTAATCGACTTTAGACTTAATCCCCGGCTGATAAAGTAACTTTTCGCTTTCTCGCCGGCGGGAGAATTGAGCAGGAGGTTATGATAATACTGAGCCGCTGCTTCATTCGCTTGAAATAGCTTGTCTTTTTCATCTTTGTCGGGTCCCTTTTCGATTTCGGAAGGCAGACGGACACCTACTCTATCTGCCAGGAGACGTAAAGCTTCGCCGAAATCCAATCCTTCCTTCTTCATCACAAAGGAAAAAACATCCCCTCCGGTGCTACAAGCACCGAAACAGTGCCAGGACTGCCGTTCGGGAAAGACGAAGAAAGAAGGCGTTTTTTCGTTGTGAAATGGGCACATTGCCTTGAAATTACGTCCGGCTTTAGTCAGTTTGGTATATTGCCCGATAACTTCAACGATATCTAATTTTTGTTTTACTTCGTCTATTGTACTCATAGGAACAAACAGCTTGCCATTGTAATTTTATTCAGGAAAAGTAAAGGGCTTCAATTGACTATATTATTATGGCTTGCTTTTACGGGTAAGTAAATATAGTTCCCCGGCTATTTTTTGAGCGTACTGGTCGGTCATACTGGCAATATAATTGATTACTCCCTGCTCTTTCTCATTGCCGGGCAAGCGATACTCCGATGGCAGTTTCTCGTAGTGTTCGGTGAAGTAGCTATAGAGAAGGCGGATTATCTGCCGGGCTTTCTCCGATTCCTCAAGTGCCGACTGCACATTATACACCCTGTCGAAAAGAAAATCACGCAGGATATTAGTTGCCTTCAAAATCCGCGGGCTCATGCTGATGCCGATATTAATTTTTGCCTTGTCAGTAATTGCATGGCTGACCTGCCATGAATGTTCGATTGTGTCGCAGACCATAGTATTGATTCTGGCGGACGGTGAACTTCCCAAGACCTTAACGGCGGATTCAGGCAAACTACTTTCCTTGATTATTCCTGCTCTGATGGCATCATCGATGTCGTGATTGATATAAGCAATAATGTCGGCGAGTTTGACGATTTCACCTTCGAGCGTGCCTACTTTACCCCACTTATTACCCAGCACTCGGGCACGTGATTTGGAGTGGTTTACGATTCCGTCTCTGACTTCCCAGGTAAGATTGAGCCCTTTCCCATCCTTCTCCAACAGGTCGATAATTCTTAGCGATTGTTCACTGTGTCTGAACCCGTGTGGAGATAACTCGTTTAAAATATCCTCTCCCATATGCCCGAAAGGAGTATGCCCGAGGTCGTGTCCTAGACTGATAGCTTCAGTCAGGTCCTCGTTCAGATTCAGTGCGCGGGCAATCGTACGGGCAATTTGTGAGACTTCGAGTGTGTGAGTTAATCTGGTACGATAATGGTCGCCCAGGGGTGCAATGAAAACCTGCGTTTTATGTTTTAGACGGCGGAAAGATTTCGAGTGAATAATACGGTCACGGTCTCGCTGGAAGGCAGTACGTATCGAATCGGAGGCTTCCGGTCTGCGTCTACCGCGTGAGAGGCGACTCTTCTGAGCATACGGTGATAGCTGCTCTTCTCGTTCTTCAATCATTTGACGGATTTTTAACTGACGGCTCATAGTTTTCTCGAATGTTTTTACCCTGATGAGGACGAGTGTTTTATTATACCACTAAATTCGGGTTACCAACATTTCATTGTACTGAAAAATAATCTCGAAAGGTTGACAGTGCCTTCGTAGTAGGGGTAAAATTTAATCGTCGTGGTGGTTGAGGAGGCTCGTAAAAATGATAGAAATGGTTGTTGATAGTATTCGCGTCAGTCTGATGAATTATCAGCGCGTTGTAATTCTAAAAGAAAAAGAAACTAATCGTTATCTTCCAATCTGGATTGGCGCCGCTGAGGCGGATGCCATCGCCGTTAAACTTCAAGGCGTGTCTGTTGCAAGACCATTGACTCACGATTTGATTCAATCTATGGTAGATGCGCTTGGGGCTAAGTTTAACTCCATTGTTGTGAATGACCTCAAAAACGATGTCTTTTTCGCTAAAATCGTGCTTAATGTAGATGGTGGACAAGCCGAAATCGACGCTCGTCCTAGTGATGCAATTGCCTTGGCAGTACGAGTGCAAGTACCCATCTATGCTGAAGAGGATGTTCTCGATAGGGCAGGTATCTGGCTGGATAAAGAAACCGGCAAAATGGTTCCAGATGAGGGTGATAAGCCAAAAGAGGAAGGCAAAAAACCCAGCGAAGAAGAGATGAAAAAGATGTCTGCTTTTTATGATTTCATCAATACCTTGGATATGGACGATTTCGACAAGCGGAAATCATAAATAATTTCGGAATCAGTTGTGGTGGTTGACCAGCATTATGGAAAAGCTAATCTGCAGTAATGTAGAAATTATTCCCAACCTGACTGGTTCCGGATACACTGTATCCAGTATTTTCCCCCCCCCCCCCTTACTTCACAGTAATTGCCCATAACTTTAGGTTATAAAAACTGAGATTTATCGAATAGGCGTAACATTTGAAGGCATTTGAGTATGAAAGGAGTATAAAAGGCGTACTAAGTATCAGTAAATTATCCTAGAAATTACGGTTGACCCGAACCCTCAGACTTGGTACGCTCAATGGGAGAGTATGCGGTATCCGTGGCTGGCGACACTACAATTGACCGGTATGGGGTTTTACATTGCCTGTGCTATTGTTCTGTGTACGTTGGGCGGGCGGTGGTTGGATGGTAAGCTAAATACTGGTACCACATGGACGATTATCGGTTTAGTTTTAGGGATTATTGTAGCTGTTTTTGGCACATACCGGATGCTTAAGCCATATATAGATAGTGCTCGGAAAATAGATGATAATAAGAAAGATAAGGATAATCAATAGTGTCCAATAAAAAAGTCGGTTGCGGTTGTATCGGTTGCTCGATTCCCTTATTAACTTTTATTATTTTATTAGTTGTTATTGTTCCTGTATCAATTTTCGGTATTATTAACGGTGCTTTCGGTAAGCAATATATCCCTGCTCCTGAGGTTAAGTTACCGGCAGAAGTAATCTTTCACTTAGGTCCGTTACCGGTGACCAATACAATCATCACTTCATGGATAACGATGCTTGTCCTGATACTCATTGCTTTTCTGGTCACCAACCGGTCAAAGCTCATTCCGGGAAGACTCCAGGGAGCGGTAGAAGCAGTTATCGAATGGATGTATAACTTCTGCAAAGATGTTGCCGGCGAGAAAAACGGGCGTAAGTTCTTCCCCATCGTAACTACCATTTTCCTGTTTGTTATGATTAATGCCTTTATGAATCTTGTTCCGGGTTTTAGTTCGATACTGGCGAAAACGGGAGAAGGCACGGTCTCGCTATTACGTGGTGCTAATACGGATATTAATACCTCTTTAGCCCTAGCACTTATTTCTTTTGTTTGTGTGACTTATTGGGGTATTAGAGCCAATAAAATAGGCTTTTTTAAGCAATTCTTCAATTTCGGGCGCTTTTTCAGGGGTTTCGCGGATTTATTCAGAGGCAAAGTAAAATCCGGTTTCGGCGGTATCGGTTTCGGCATCATTGATATTTTTGTCGGCATTCTGGAACTATTCAGTTATCTCATCAGAATTGTCAGTTTCACCTTCAGGTTGTTCGGTAACATGACTGGCGGTGAAATTTTGATACTTATTCTGTTCTTCCTGCTGGCATTTGCCGGCTTTGGAGCGATTCAAGTCGGGTATGCATTTGAAATGCTGGTCGGTGTGGTGCAGGCTCTCATCTTCAGTGGTTTGACGCTGGTCTTTGCTACGATGGCGACAACTCCTCACGAAGGTGAAGAGCATGAATCTAAATAAAAATAGACTATCAAGTTAGTTAAGTACCTGAAGGAGGTAAATTAAGTGCCTACTATTGATGCAGCAACTATGAAACTACTTGCCGCTGGTTTGGCTATGGGCTTAGGTGCTATCGGTCCTGGCATCGGCGTCGGCTTAGTAGGGTTAGGGGCTTTGAATGCTCTTGGCCGTAACCCGGAAGCTAAAGGCTCAATCATGACTTATATGATTCTTGCAATCGCTATGGCAGAGGCAGTTGCTATCTATGCTCTCGTTGTGGCAATTTTACTGCTCTTCGTAATGAAATAATCCACCAGTCAGGAGGGAAATATGGAAGGACTTGGCATTAATGTGCCGACTCTTATAGCGCAAATCATCAACTTCATAATCCTGCTGGTGATTCTTTACTTCTTTGCTTATAAGCCGGTCTTAAAGATGCTGGATGAGCGTTCCAGAAAAATCAAGGAAAGCATAGAGGAAGTACAGAAGGTAAAAGAACAGGCGGCGCAGACTGAGGAAGAATTTAAGAAGAAGATTGAAGCCGCTAGCAAAGAAGGACAGGAAGTTATCGCACGTGCTATGCGCACCGGCGAAGATGTCCGGCAGCGTGCTCTGCAGGAAGCTAAGCAGGAAGCACAGGTGCTGGTTGAAAAAGCGCGGGGTGAAATTCAGAGGGAACGTAATGAGGCTATCGGTGAGCTAAGACAGGAGTTTGCTGACCTGACAGTCGTCGCAGCGGAAAAAGTTATTGAAAAGTCTCTGGATAAAGAAGCACATCGCCAGATTATAGACAAAGTTTTGGATGAAAGTTCGACCCTGAAGAAGAAATAAATAGCATCGGGAAGACAAAATGACCAGTAATATATATGCCAGACGCTATTCGAAAGCAATATTCGGAATGGCACTGGAAAGTAAAGAGATAAACCGGTGGCAGTCCGATCTTAGGAAGGCGGCTTCCCTGCTCGACGACCATGCCTTGTTCTCTTTAATGACTGATAACAAGGTTGTTGCCGATGAGAAGATTAAGGTTTTATCTCAACGCCTTGGCGAGGTTAACCCGCTGGTATTAAAGCTCGTATTTTTGCTGGCAGCGAAAGGTAAACTATCCGTTATAAATGATATTTCCGATGAGTACCAGCGTTTGGTAGATAATTATCGTGGCATCGAGGGTACGGAAATTGCTGAAGTTACTACTGCTATTCCGCTCGATGATACTTACCAGCTAAAATTGGCACAGCGAATCACGGAAATTGTCGGTAAGCCGGTAGTATTGAAATCCCGGGTTGATCCCGGTATTATCGGTGGTATTATTATTCGTGTTGGGGATAAATTGATTGACGGCAGTATCCGCAGTAAATTGGCGGCTCTTAGAAAGGATTTGGGCGGGGTTGCTAAGTAGTTTCTCAGGCAGAAGGGGAGGTACATTGTAAATGGCGACAAGAGGACAGGATATCGCTTCAGCTATCAAGCGAGAGATTGATAAATTCGGTACGTCTCTGGCAATGTATGATGTTGGCGTAGTGGCGGAAATCGGCGATGGTATCGCCAGAATTAACGGCCTGAAATCAGTCAAATATAGCGAATTATTGCAGTTTCCCAATGATATAATTGGTATTGCGATGAACCTCGAAGAAGATAGTGTTGCCGCTATCATCCTCGGTGATTATGCCTCTATTAAGGAAGGCGATGAGGTACGATGCACAGGCAGAATTGCTGAGGTACCTGTCGGAGAAGCTTTGATTGGACGTGTCGTCGACCCACTGGGACGTCCATTAGATGGCAAAGGTCCCATTAAAACGGATAGGACTCGCCCACTGGAAAAGATTGCTCCCGATGTGACCAAACGTAAATCAGTCAATACCCCGGTGCAAACCGGTATTAAAGCAATCGATAGTTTAATTCCTCTGGGAAGAGGTCAGCGTGAGTTAATCATCGGCGACCGTTCCACTGGTAAGACTTCTATTGCATTGGATGCAATTATCAATCAGAAAGGTGGCGACTTGGCCTGTATCTATGTTGCCATCGGACAGAAGACCTCGAAAGTCGCCCGGGTTGTTGCTACGCTTGAAGCTAACGGAGCGATGGCTCATACCATCGTGGTTGCGGCAAATGCCTCCGATTCTGCGGCTCTGCAATATCTGGCACCATATGCCGGTTGTGCTATGGGCGAAGAGTTTATGGAGCATGGTAAAGACGCTCTGGTCGTTTATGATGATCTTTCTAAGCATGCTTGGGCATACCGCCAGGTTTCTTTGCTTCTGCGACGTCCTCCTGGTAGAGAAGCCTACCCCGGTGATGTTTTCTATTTGCACAGCCGTTTACTGGAAAGGGCGGCGAGATTGAATGCGGAAGCTGGCGGCGGTTCGCTGACGGCTTTGCCGATTATTGAAACACAGGCAGGTGACCTTTCTGCTTACATTCCTACCAATGTTATCTCTATCACCGATGGGCAGATGTATATGGAAACCGACCTCTTTAACGCCGGCATCAGACCGGCACTGAACGTTGGTCTTTCGGTGTCCCGTGTCGGTAGTGCCGCTCAGACGAAAGCGATGAAAAAAGTAGCGGGCAGACTGAAATTGGAACTGGCGCAATTCCGTGCGCTGGAGGCATTTGCTCAATTTGGTACTGCTGAATTGGACAAAGCTACCCGTGCTCAACTTGAACGTGGTCAGCGTATCACTGAAATATTAAAACAACCTCTTTATGTTCCTGTACCTGTGGAAAAGCAGGTTATTATTCTTTATGCCGCTATTAATGGTTATATCGATGATGTCCCCCTGGCAAAAGTCCGTGATTTTGAAGCCGCTTTCCAAAAGTTTATGGAATCCGGACACCCTGAAGTCGGTAATGCTATTGCGAGAGAAAAAGACATCAGCCCAGCGACCGAAGAGGCGCTGAAAAGCACCATAAAAGAATTTAAGCAAAGTTATAAGTAGTCGATGGGGTTAAAAACTCCTGTTTCTGATGAAAAACAATGGCAAATATTCGTTTAATTCGCCGAAGAATACGGGGTGTTCAAAGTACTTCCAAGATCACCCGTGCTATGGAGATGATTGCCACCTCCAAGATGCGTCGTGCTCAAGAAGCAGGCGTTGCCGGACGTCCTTATGACCAGAAAATCCGGCAGGTAATCGCTGACCTTGCAACCTTGAGCAAATCCGGTGACTCGCATCCCTTACTCAAGAATCGATCGGTCAATAAGATTGCTATTGTGTATATTTCTCCTGACAGGGGTCTTTGTGGCGGTTTAGTCGCAAATCTAAACCGGAAAACCGCCGGCTTTATACTGGAACAAAAACAGCCGACAATAGTAGTCGGCGTCGGGCGTAAGGGTATCGATTTTATGAGAAGGTACGGTCGGCAGGTTAGAGCTGAGTTCGTTCAACTTGGTGACCGCCCCGGATTACTTGATACATTACCTATATCCCGGGTCATAATTGATGATTATACCACCGGTTATGTCGATAAAGTTTATGTGGCATATACCCGGTTTGTTTCCACGATGTTGCAAACGCCGGTGATTGAGCAATTGCTCCCTATCGAACCTGTCGTATCTAGCGGGCAAAGCTCGGATTTTATCTATGAACCAGACCCTGAATCTGTTCTCGGTGCACTTCTACCACGCTTCGTCGAGATGGAAATATATCATGCCATTATGGAGGCTATTGCCAGCGAACAATCCGCCAGAATGGTAGCGATGCGGAGTGCTACTGATAATGCTCAGGAACTCGTTCAGGATTTGACTTTAATGTATAACAAAGCCCGCCAGGAGGCTATCACTACGGAACTTCTTGATATTAGTGGTGGTGCGGCGGCGCTGTCGAGAGATTAGGGGAACAGCCTTAGGTTTGAGGGAAGACGGAGGTTTTTATGGCGAAAGGGAAAATAGTTCAAATCATCGGTACGGTAGTCGATGTAGTGTTTCCTCCTGAGGAACTGCCGAAACTTTTCGATGCATTAGAGATTAATATTCCTAAAGGTAAAATTGTTTTTGAGGTGCAGGGCCATATCGGTAATAACAGTGTCAGATGTCTTTCGCTGGCGCCGACCGACGGTCTGGCACGTGGTATAGAAGTAATCGATACTGGCAAACCTATCACTGTCCCGGTCGGACGCGGTTGTCTCGGCAGGCTCTTTGATGTCAACGGTATTGCTATCGATAGTGTTGGTGAAGTTAAGGCTACCGACCGCTGGTCGATTCACCGCCCGGCACCAAGTTTTGAAGAGCAAGAGACAACACCTCAATTGCTTGAGACCGGACTGAAGGTTATTGACCTCGTTGCTCCCTTCAGTAAAGGCGGGAAAATCGGCGCTTATGGTGGTGCTGGTGTCGGCAAGACTGTCATCATTCAGGAGCTTATCCGTAACATCGCTACCGAACATGGGGGCTTCTCTGTTTTTGTCGGCGTCGGTGAACGTTCCCGTGAAGGTAATGACCTCTGGAATGAAATGAAAGAGTCGGGCGTAATCGACAAGACAGTGATGGTCTTCGGTCAGATGAACGAACCCCCCGCCGTCCGTTTCCGTGTTGGACTTACTGGTCTGACCATGGCAGAGTTTTTCCGTGATGTAGAAAGACAGGATGTGCTTCTATTCATCGATAATATTTACCGTTACACACTTGCCGGAATGGAAGTTTCCGCTCTCCTGGGACGTATGCCGTCTGCAGTGGGTTATCAACCGACGCTTGCTACAGAAATGGGTGAACTGCAGGAGCGTATTACCTCTACGAAAAACGGTTCCATCACTTCCTTCCAGGCAATTTATGTACCTGCTGATGATTATACTGACCCTGGTGTGGTAACCAGCTTCGGACATTTGGATGCAGTTATTGCTCTGGATCGGGACATAGCCGCACAAGGTTTATATCCTGCTGTAGACCCTCTGACTTCCACCTCTCGTGTTCTTGATCCGGCTATTGTCGGCCAAGATCATTATAATGTCGCTCTTCAAGTTCAACGTGTTCTCCAGCGTTACAAAGATTTGCAGGATGTCATCGCGATTCTGGGTATTGAAGAACTCAGTGAGGAAGACAAACTGATTGTCGCCCGTGCGCGTAAGATACAAAGATTCCTGTCGCAGCCGATGTTTGTTGCTGAACCATACACCGGTCGCAGCGGCAGATATGTCCCCAGAGAAGAGACAGTCCGCGGCTTCAAAGAGATATTGGAAGGGAAACATGATGCCCTGTCCGAACAGGCATTCTTTATGCAGGGCACTATCGATGATGTTGTGGCCGAAGCTGAGAAAATGGGAGCTAGGGCATAATGGGTATACGCATTGACATCGTTACCGCCGAACGGTTGGTCTTCTCAGGGGACGCCGATTTGGTCGTGGTACCGGGTGTTGATGGTGAAATGGCAATTCTGCCGCACCATGCCTCGCTGATGACAATGATTCAGCCGGGTGAGGTGCGTATCAAGATGGGTACAGAAGAGTATTATCTAGCAGTATCCGGGGGCTTCTTGGAAGTGAAACCGGAACGCATCACTATTCTGGCTGATGCTGCTGAACGTGCTGATGAAATCGACATCGCTCGTGCTGAAGCGGCAAAACGTCGGGCGGAAGAGCGATTAACCAGTCGTACTGCGGCGGAAGTAAGCGGTATCAGTGCCGAAGCCGCTCTGCGTCGTGCATTGATTCGTCTCAGAGTAGCGCAGAAGAAACGGCAAAGAAAAACTATAGTTTAGTTTTTAAGTAGTGTTCTCAGGAAAAGATAAAGCCTTCTCCTTTGTGTTATCAAAAGGGAAGGCTTTATTGATATCTTATAAAGTAACAATCAATGAAAATCCCACAATTACTCTCTCAGAGTCTTATTGCGCGGGGAATTCATATTATTGTAAAAGGCTGACTGTTACAACTGATTCTAGACAATTTCCAGAGTGGCTTTAGTACCTTTTTTAGCAGCTTTCACTCTAATCAGGGTTCGCATAGCTTCTGCGATGCGTCCTTGTTTGCCAATTACTCTCCCTTTGTCCTCATCGGCAACCTTCAACTTCAGTATGATACCTTGTTCATCCTGTTCCTCGGTTACTTGCACGCTGTCCGGTGAGTTTACGATCGATTTGGCGATGTACTCAATTAGGTCCTTCATGTTTTCTCCTTGACAGTTTTGGACTTTTCTATGATGCCTAACTTAGAGAGCAGTCGAGCAACAGTTGCTGTCGGCTGAGCTCCTTGTCTCAACCACTTTAAGGCTTCCTCTTCCTTGATGACTACTGTTTCCGGCTCAGTTTTGGGGTCATAGTGCCCAATGACACTTATGAAAGCACCGTCACGTGGCTTACGGCTATCAGTGACTACTACCCGATAGCTGGGTTTTTTGGTAGCGCCTGTTCTTCTTAATCTTATTTTTACCATGGTGAGCATATTATCCCCTAATATAAGGTAAGTTGTCAAGATGACGCCCAATCGTTATAATCGGTGTGTGAGATTACAGCACCTTCACGGTTGGGAATTAACTAATTCTGAAGCTCGGGAATTGCAGAATCGTCTGGCGTTGGAAGTATGCCGGGTTGGTGATGTTATCGAACCGCATTTTATTGCGGGTATCGATGTCTCTGTTGATAGATACAAGGGTACAGGGACTGCTGTCGTGGTTATTCTTGAATATCCCGAATTGAAGGTGGTGGGAGCTGAAGTAATTCGAGGCGATATCGATTTTCCTTATGTGCCCGGGCTATTATCGTTCAGGGAAGCGCCGCTCATTATCAAAGCTTGTGAACGACTTGCCTGTACACCTGACCTCATTATCGTCGATGGGCAGGGGATTGCTCACCCGCGAAGACTGGGGATCGCCGCCCATCTGGGGCTTTTCTTGGATATTCCGACTATCGGTTGTGCAAAATCCAGGCTCTGCGGCACTTATCGAGAGCCCGGAATCGAAGCGGGCTGTTTCGAAGAATTAACCGATGGTAACGAAACAATCGGAGCGGTTCTGCGTACTAAATATGGCACCAAACCTGTGTATGTTTCCATAGGGCATAAGATTGGACTCGAGGAATCGATCTACTGGATGATGAAGTGTTGTCGCGGTTACCGGTTACCTGAACCGACCAGACTGGCTCATCAGGTAGCGGGAGGAGTTCTTAAGCCGGAACAAAAACGTGTAACGGTAGAAAATTAAATAGATGTGAGGATCAAATGCAGGAATTAAGAGACAAGTTAGGGGAATTGCGCTCGCGAATATCAGCTCTTATGGAGCGTCTTTGACATTGCAGGACGTGAAAATGAGATTACCGAACTCGAAAAACAATCCGTAGAACCTAGTTTCTGGTCGGAGCAAACCCGCGCACGTAGTGTGATGCGTCGCTTGGCGGAACAAAAGAGAACTGTAGAACAATGGCGCAGTCTGGAGAAAAAGTCCTCGGAGATTGCCGAATTGATAAATCTGGCAACGGAAGAAGCCGACACCTCTTTTGCGAATGAGATTCATGCCGAGATGGAAAAACTAGCTGAATTTCTTGACAAGTTGGAACTGGAGCTGGCTTTTAGCGGAGAATATGATTCACGTAATGCAATTCTGGCACTCCATTCCGGTGCCGGTGGTACCGAATCTCAAGATTGGGCGGAAATGTTGCTGAGAATGTATCTCCGTTGGGCGGAACGGCGTGGCTATAAAGCGGAAGTACTGGATGAATCACGCGGAGAAGAGGTCGGGATAAAAAATGTTACCGTAAGTATTAGTGGTGAGTATGCCTTCGGTTATCTGAAATCGGAGCACGGCGTTCACCGTTTGGTGAGGCTTTCTCCATTCGATTCCGACCATGCGCGTCATACATCCTTTGTACTGGTCGAAGTTATGCCTGAAGCTGAGGAAAATGTCGATATTAAGATCGATTCAGAGGACTTGAAAGTGGAAGCCTTCCGGAGCAGTGGTGCCGGTGGGCAGAATGTACAGAAAGTCAGTAGTGCTGTTAGAATTACCCATCTACCGTCAGGATTGGTAGTAACCTGTCAAACCGAGCGTTCCCAGCATCAAAACAAAGCCATTGCCTTGAAAATTCTTTACTCACGTCTACTGGAAATGGAAATGGAGAAACAGGCTGAAGAACATGCTAAACTTAAAGGTAAACGTATCGAAGCCGGATGGGGAAACCAAATCAGGAGTTACGTACTCCATCCATATAAAATGGTCAAAGACCACAGGACGGATTTTGAGACCGGTAATCCGGAGGATGTGCTTAATGGGGAACTGGATGGTTTCATTACTGCTTATCTGAGGTCGATTGTAGGGAGGCAGGATGTTTAAGAAAATTTTGATACTGTCGTTTTTAGTATGTTTCTGTTTGCTTTGTGTTGTTCCTGTGCAAGCTCAGAGTGAGTTAAAAGTACTCTCTACTTCGACAGAGGTGTCTTTTCCCTATGCGGTCATTTTTAAATTGTCTGCCCAGAGCAATGCTAAAATTACCGAGATTCGTCTGCAGTATTCCGTAGAGCAAACAGGTTTTGCTAGTGTTGTCAATGAAGCTTATGTCCAGTTTTCACCATCGACTAAGGTCGATACTCAATGGAACTGGGATCTTGTAAAAATCGGAGGATTGCCGCCGGGTACTGTCATTGAATATCAGTGGATAATAGTCGATGCCAGCGGTGACAGGCTTAAAACGTCTTCTGCAAAGGTTAGTTTTGACGATAACCGTTTTTCCTGGAGAACACTGACTGAAGGCAAGGTTACAATCTACTGGTATAATGGAACACAGTCCTTTGCTCAAGAAATAATGCAATCTACTCAGTCTTCTCTAGCGCGCCTTTCAGAAAATACCGGCGCCTCTATCAAAAAGCCTGTCAGGTTATATCTCTATGGCAGCCAGACCGATTTATTAAGCTCGATGATTTTCCCGCAGGATTGGACCGGGGGTGTGACTTTTACCCGTTATAACTGCATTGCTATCAATATTTCATCATTTAATCTCGAGTGGGGTAAGGGAGCCATTGCCCATGAATTAACTCACCTTATCATCGGACAAGTAACCTTGAATCCCTATAATGACATCCCGGTGTGGTTAAATGAAGGTTTGGCAATGTACAATCAGGGCACGATCGACTCTTCATTTATCACCTATCTTAATCTGGCGATTGAGAGAAATACTCTCATCTCTGCGAGTAGTCTCGCCAGCCCCTTTTCTACTGATACCAATAAAGCACTGCTTTCTTATGCGGAAAGTTACAGTATTGTCGATTTCCTTATCAGCACTTATGGAAAAGATAAGATGTCTGATTTGTTAGACACCTTCCGTCAGGGAAGTACCTATAATAGGGCACTACAGAAGGTTTACGGATTTGATATGGATGGTTTGAATACTATTTGGCAAACGGCTCTCAAGGCATCAACAACTGCCGCTTTATTTCCTAATGTGAGGGGATTTTAACAGATGAAGACTTTTATGTTGACGAAGAAAATAGCATTCTCTTTTTTGTTACCGCTGTTAGTTGTTTCGCTCATTCTTAGTGGTTGTCATTCTACCGTAGAGACTACTGCGACGACCTATGATAGCAGTGCCGTACTCAATCTTTATGGCACCGACCCGTTGACACTCGACCCGGCGATTTCAGGGGATGCTAATTCCGGCGAGTATATTCTTCAAATCTTTGGCGGCTTGCTGACATTGGATGACAATCTGGAACCCGTTGCGGATATCGCTAAGAGTTGGAAGGTCAGTGATGACGGCACGGTATATACTTTTATACTCCGTCGGGATGTAAAATTTCAGGATGGGCGAGAGGTCAAAGCGAGCGATTTCAAATACTCCTGGGAACGTGCTTGCGACCCGTCGACCGGTTCTCAGACAGCATCCACATATCTCGGTGATATCATAGGTGCCAAAGATATGCTGGCTGGCAATATCACGACAATCAGTGGCATTAAGGTGGTAAATGATTACACTCTCCAGATTACTATCGATGCCCCTAAATCCTATTTCCTGGACAAAGTTGCATATCCTACAGCTTTCGTTGTCGATAGAAACAATATCGCTCAGGGTACCGATTGGTGGAAACAGCCCAATGGCACCGGTCCCTTCAAGCTGAAACAATGGGAAGCAAACAGCTCTCTTGTTCTGGAGCAGAATAGTCTTTTTTACGGTGAGACGGCAAAAGTAGCTTCCGTAAATTTTAAATTGTGGGCGGGAGTACCAGTGCAGTTATACGAGACGGGCGATATCGATGTTACCGATGTCTCTTTGTCGTATATTTATCAAGTCACCGATAAATCCGGCTTGTTCTATACACAGTTGGTGACTGTCCCCGAATTGAGTTTCTACTACATCGGATTTAATTGTAACAAGCCACCATTCGATGATGCTAATGTCCGTCGTGCCTTTTCGATGGCAATCGATAAAACTAAACTGGTTTCACTGGTGTACAGCGATATGATGGAAAAAGCAGACGGTATCCTGCCGCCGGGTATGCCGGGCTATAATTCTCAATTGCAAGGATTGGAATTTGATCCCCAGCAAGCCTTAGCCCTGATTAAAGCATCTAAATACGGTGATGTCTCGAACTTACCGTCTATTACCCTTACCACTGCGGGATATGGCGGTGCGATATCGTCGTATCTGGAAGCCATTATTAACGAGTGGCGAGAAAACCTCGGTGTGGAAGTTACCGTGCGGCAAATCGACCCTGAAAGATTCCTGTATCATATGGAAGATGAATTGGATGAGATGTACGATAGCGGGTGGATTGCTGACTACCCTCATCCGCAAGATTTCCTGGAAATTCTTTTTGCCAGCGGCATACAAAATAACTATGGCGGTTACAGTAATACGGAAGTAGATACGTTACTGACGGAAGCCGGTGTGGAATCTGATAGCACTAAGAGTTTGGCATTGTACCGGCAGGCGGAGCAAAAGCTGGTGAGCGATGCGGCTTGTTTGCCTTTGTGGTTCGGGAAAAACTATGTGCTTATCAATCCGAAGGTAAAAGGCTATACTCTCAACGCAATGGGCTATGCGAAGTTGAATAAGGTCTCAATCAGCAAATAGTATCGCTGGTTGTTCTCTACTGTCATTCCTGCGAAGGCAGGAATCCATATGATGATTGTTGTTGCGGTATCCCTTTGATATAATGAAATAGCTGAAGTCACTGAAGTGACACAGGAGGTTTAGATATGCCATATTACGTTATGCTGACCAGATTGACGAGCGAGGGGAGAAAGACTTTGATGAATAACCCCAAGAGAGCTCAGGAGGTCAATAAGGAAGTCGAATCTATGGGAGCGAAAGTGATAGCTCAGTATTCTTTACTCGGTCCCTACGACTTTCTAAATATTATGGAAGCTCCCAGTAATGAGGCAATCGCACGGGTTGCTTCGGAGCTAGGTTCCAGAGGGACACTCGAGCCTTTAACAATGGCGGCGATGACCATGCAGGATTATGTTAGAGAGCTGGAAACGGCAAAGATTATCAGAAAATAGATTTTAGTTCCCGATAGGTATTTCTGTTACTTTATGGTAGTCATATTACTGTTTGTCTTATGTTGTCGATTTTAAGAGTTCATTACAGCAAAATAGAAAAGCCCCCGATTTTATGTGTTACGGGGGCTTTTTGTTTCTTCGAATAATCCTGTGAAGGGTTGCATTCTTTTTCTATGGTGTGATATCGTTGGAAACATCCTGAGTATAAATTGCCATGCGGCGTTCTAGGGTATAACAGAGTGAAAATCAAAGCTAAAATCCTCCTATTTCTTTTGCTTGGTATAAGCTTGGTGATGTTATTATTGCCATGCCCACTCTTGGCGCAGGAAACGGCAAATATGACTTTAACTCTGTATCCCGGCGTGTATCATCATGAAGTAACAGCCGGTAAGGATAATCTCTTTTCTCTGGAAGTCAGGAATACCAGTAATGTAGCTCTCACCAATATTAGATTATCAGCTGGTGCTCCTAAAGGGTGGCTTATTCAGTTTATACCTGAAGTAATTGATTCCCTCAGCGCAAGTAGCTTGCAGACAGTAGTTGTCAATATAAGACCGCGGATAACGGCAACCAAAGGGTACTATGATTTAAGCGTTACTGCTGAGGCAAACGAGATTACTAAAGCGGCAAATATTCAAATTGAAGTTAAGTCTGTCCTATTCTGGATGTGGGTGGGAATTGGCGTTGCCGTTGTGGCAGTTGTGGTGTTTGTTTTTATCTATATACGTTTCAATAAACAGTGAAACTAAGGAAAAGGAAGGTAAGAGTATGATTTCAAGAGTCCATGAGCATCTGATTGGCGAGTTGAATACGAATACGCGTACGGATACGATTTTTGTACTTACAGCGATTATCTTGAACCTGATAACACTCGGCATCAATTCAGGTATTTCTTCCGGGGGTTCAGGTGATAGTACTACTATGATTGTAATGTTCACCTTTGTTGCCTTGTTAATCGTGGTTAATCTGGTGGCGGAGATTGGCTTAATCAGGGGACGGCAGATGAGAAAGAAACTGCTGGATGGCTTGCTCAAAATGTACAAAGACCAGGGTGTCGAAGGTTACTATGACCCATCGCTTATCGGAGATTATAAGACCAGATACAATCTCTTCATGCTTACAGTTCTTTTTACTGGTTTAATTGCGCTGATTATCCCCTTTATCATATGATAAAATGCTCTATACAAGGCAATCCGTTAGCAAAAATGAAAATACCCCTGATTTATCACCATCGCTCTGATGACTTTCAGGGGTATTTTAGCTTCATATTTTGGCGGAGGGGGTGGGATTCGAACCCACGGTTGCTTGCGCAACGACGGTTTTCAAGACCGTTACCATAGTCCTCTCGGTCACCCCTCCACCAGGCTAAATATCGCTAATTTTCAGTTGTTGCTTACCATAATGTTAGTAATTGGCGTTAATTTGGCGTTATTTTTATTTTGGTTGCCATTTATCCCCACCGGTAACACCTCGTCCAGTAACGCCATCGCATCTTTTTGCATACCCTCAATTATATGGGAGTAAACGTCCATTGTAAACCCAACACTAGCGTGTCCTAACACCTCGCTGATAACCTTTGGCTTTGCCCCGCGTTGTAGCATCAAACTAGCGAAGGTATGCCTTAAATCGTGGAAGCGGACATGTCCAAGCCCTGCTCGTTTGGCTAGTACCCCGAAGGCGTGAGACAATACGTGTGCGTCAATTGGCTGAGGAGAGAAAGAGGGAATTTGAGCAACGAAAACTGCTCTATGCAGACCCCGTATGGCATAAATTAAGAGAACAAGTAATCAAAGAGAATGGTCGATATTGTGCTCAATGCAGGAAGTTTATCAAAACTAATGACAAACTGACCGAGTTGATTCGAGTAGGACACCTGGTTTTACCTGTACCCACAGAGAAAGTGGCAGACAACTTAGCCTTGTGGTATAGCTCACAATAAAGCACAAAGGGGTTCGGAAAACTTTCCGAACCCCTTTGTTATCCTTAAATGTCACATAACAAGCTTTTGGTACCTTAACCAAACAATCTACTAAAATGTTATGTGGTGAATACTTCGGTGTTTAGTTGTCTGCCGACGAATGAGCATAGAATCATAAACTCTCCCCGTCATATCTGTCCAATCAATGGTACGCAGTCTGTATTTCCGGGTCGGTTTATCGTTACAAATCATCCAAGCCTGATGACCTTGAGTTAACTTACTCTAGTCAGGTTGGTTTAGGTTTTCAAGTAAAATAGCAACAGGCTTGCCTACGATACCTGCTTGAGCTGCGATAATAGCCGCATGGGTACGGCTGCGTGCCTGCAGCTTGTCGATAACGTTTCGCACGTGTTTTTTAACAGTGTCCAGGGTGATACTCAGAGTTTCGGCCATCGCCTTGTTTGAGTCTCCGTTTCCCATGAGTCTGAGCACATCGACTTCCCTCTCTGTGAGATGAGCCGCCTCAGTCGTGCGTTCAGCAAGAGTCCTCCTGCCATTTTGAATCAGGTCCTCTACCGCTTTGTGCAGCAATTCCGTCTTTACTTGCATGACGCCCTCGACTACACGATGGATGCTCTGCAGTAATGTTTCCGGTGTCATATCCTTGAGGAAGATGTATCCCCCCGCGCCCGCGTGGATAGCGTCAATGACATAAGAATCGTTGACACTCTCTGTCAACACTAGTATCGCTATCTCAGGGAATTCATCCTTGATAAGCCTTGTAGCTTGCACACCATCCACTTTGCCGTTTCGGGTCTCGGTCAATACTACATTGACAATCCGTCCCCGGTCACGTGCTCGTTTAATATACAGAAGACCGTCATATCCATCCGGAGCATCTCCAATCACTTCGATGCGCTTGTCTTTATTCAGGATGGACTGGATACCCTCACGGACAACTGGGCTGAAGCCAATTGTAAGGACCCTCAAAATTTCAGATCCGTCTTGCTTAATTGCCATTGCAGGACACCCCCCGGTACTCCTTAGTGTACCATTATTAGCACTTTAGTGTGCTTTTTGATTGCTATTGTATCCCCCCGCAATTACACTTGTCAAGCCCCATCAGTTACCACTCATTAGATTAGACTATTGTCAATTACATACATGCCCCATGCCGCACTAGAGGTTTGTGGCATAGAGATACGAGGCACATACTGATGTTAGATTGGCGTTACTCCATCTAGTTTATGGATGGAGGGGATGCTGAAAGATGAAAATATTAATGTTTAGATTCTTAAAAAGTTTATGAATAAATAGTCTATTAGCAACCGGCTATATAGTTATTTCACATAGAACTATGGATAAAGGAACGAAAAGGAGGAAATGCCATGGCAGCAAGATTCGAAGTCTATAAGGACAAGATTGGTGCATTCCGCTGGAGACTAACCCATACGAATGGACACACCATTGCGAACTCGGGTGAAGGCTACACTACTAAGGTAAACGCAATGGGTGGTATTAATTCGGTCAAAGGGAATGTACCCAACGCAGCTATCGAAGATAGGACTGTCTGAGTTCCCGAATTACCAACGGTAAATCAAAAGGTCGGTTTGAAGGAGGATTATTAAAATGGCAATAAGCGGTCTACTGATTGGGATAGTATCTGTTATTTTCGGCATTATTGTAATGATTTTTCCCAAGATACTTAACTATATCATAGGGATTTATCTCATCGTTGTCGGGGTAATAGCTATTATCCAGGCATTATAACTAAAGGTAAGTTCGGCCGGTGCTAATAAGCTCGTTGGTCAAGAGGAATAAAGACAAATGAGTGAACAGAACAAGTCGATACAGCCTTCTGTTCAAGCGAAGCTAAAGTGGTGGTACTGGACTCTGTTGATTTTAGGCTCAGTGATGATTGTTGGCGGCATTGTCAGCGTAATTATCTTATAGAAAGAGGATAGACTGATGAACGGATTGATTAGAT
Organism: uncultured Dehalococcoidia bacterium; assembly: GCA_903916765.1. Lineage (GTDB taxonomy): Bacteria > Chloroflexota > Dehalococcoidia > Dehalococcoidales > Fen-1064 > Fen-1064. Next base: position 96,992 of record CAIWXV010000138.1, read on the forward strand.
ATGTCGAGTCGATTTCATTCTACTTGAGGTGGATTTTCATATCTCCCCGTGAAAGGTATGCCTATTTATGGGCTAAAACCAAGAAGCTGGGTGATTCGGATTATACCGTTCGGAATACAGTGGTAAATACCAATAAATAAAAGGAGGTAAACATGCCAAATTGGCTCTGGGTCGTTATTATTATCCTTTTAGTTTTGTGGGTGTTGGGACTTGTTGGACATGTACTAGGCGGGCTCATCTATATTTTATTGGTCATTGCGTTGATTCTGGCAATTATCTGGCTGGTGCAACGAGTGAGAATCAAGAAGTAAAAGTATCAGAGTAGAAAAATATAAAAAGGAGGATTGAAAACATGGTAAGGAAAGTAAGAAGCGACAAAACCGTAGGTAAATTAGAAGAAAATGCTGGTTTACCCAACGGCGCCATCAGGAACAAGGATGGTAAAAACACCCGGTCTGACAAAACACTCGGGACCATTAGAAAAGAACAAGGCAAATAGATGACGAAGGTTTAGCGGCTAAGTTCACTAGCAATTGTGTCAGCTAGTCATCGAAATAGAATTTAATAAGAAGGAATATTATGGTTAATAAAATGGCAAGGTTCGTACCAACTATCAGGTTGAAGCAGTACGATGTGGTCAATAAGAAAGGACAGGATATGGGGCAGGTACAGACTTTTGTGGTGGATATGCGCGAAGGTCTGATCGCCTTCGTGATTGTCTCATTTGAAGGCTTCCTGGGCATTAGTGACAAGTGGTTTGCCATGCCATGGGCTGCTTTAAAATGGCATCCAACGACAATGAAGTTCACTCTGGATATGCCGGAAGAAGTTCTCAAAAATGCTCCGGGCATGCACAAGGATAAATGGTTGGAAGAGATTGACAAATGGCAAGAAGAGAAAGACCTGGAGCTACTCGACCGCTATTACGCCAGCTATGGGTATGAGTCATACCTGGGAATAGTTCAAAAGAGAATAACAAAAATAGGCAGCCACAAGCCTGATGCCAAGTTTGAGATAAACAAGGATAAAGCGGGGGAATTCAGGTTTAAACTGGTGGCAGTAAACGGAGAGACTATCGCAGTATCCGAGGGTTACACAAACAAAGAAAGCGCATTGAAAGGTATAGAATCTGTCAAACAAAACGCGTCCGAGGCTGTGATCGACGACAAGACAGTTTAGCGCCATTCGGGTTGAAGCTAATTGAAACCACAGTTGGGGTGCTCACTGGCAGGAGCCCATACTGTGGTTTAAGGGCAATGAAAGGAATGGTTTGTAATGAACACAAAAAACATATCAGTTAGTGGGATGACAATGGGGATTCTTGCTATAGTCGCCGGGCTCTTAGTTTTGATATGGCCTGAGCTTGTACGGTGGATTATTGGTATTTTCTTCATTGTTTGGGGAATATTAGCTGTTTTAAACAGCAGTAAGTAGCTAAATAATTGGGCTACGCAAAAAATTAGGAGGAAAAATGAAAAAATTCTTTAAGGATATACCTGCAGTCTTGCTTAGTATCTTACTTATCTTAGCAATTCTCGTACCAGTTATATACCATGCAGCCACTAAAACAGCACCGACAACTACGTCGACGACTACAACTACAACTACAACTACAACTGCGGCTACAACTGTAGCTACAACTACACCGACGACTACACCTGCAACTACAACTACACCGACGACTACACCTGCAACTACAACTGTAGCTACAACTACACCGACGACTACACCTGCAACTACAACTACACC
>CAIWXV010000139.1 GCA_903916765.1 uncultured Dehalococcoidia bacterium
CCAGATAATTGTCTTTGCGCAGAACGTCATGGAGACTGACTTGCTGATACGTACGTTTGGCGGACACTCGTATGTGCACGGAACGGGATTCATATGGGTCCTAAGTAAGAGGTGCGCTATCACCAAGCTTATAGAGAAAGTGCGCCCATGCCTGCCAAGCAAGCATGGGTTCGAGTTGGCAATGGAATGAAAAACCCCCCACGACTTGGTGGGGGTTTTTCGTTGCCTATCTTTCGTGTTATGTAGTTTTCATTTCAACGGTCGGTAAGGTCACTGGGGATCTTGGAAGTACCAATGGGTCTGTAGGAGGCTCCGATGCTTACTGTTCCCAGAGTGGCAATCAGGTCTTGAATCAGGGTCTCACTAATAATGAATCCTGGAACAAAGGCTCTGATAAAGATAAAGATTAGACTTGTTACCAGAGCCCAGAATCTAAGCGAAGAAAATAATTCTTTTCCCGAGGGCTGGCCGGTTGCAGAAACCGCGGCGATGAATGCCGCCAGAGCTATTACTGCACTGGTAACATCTGCCTGACTTAGTTTACTGGAAGCTGCCGGCAAGTACGTACCGAAGATTACAAATACGATGGCCAATATCGCGGCCCAGAATCGGGGTGAACCTAGTACGGTTTTCATTTTGAATCTCCTTTGGTGATAGTGGATATGGTATGGATGGGTTAGATTACGTTAAGTAGATGCAGTAACAATGTGGTTATTGCCAGAGCAATGCTACACAGGGATACGACTATGCCGATACCAGCTATTGCCAGTGCTACCGACACCGAACGTTGATCAGCCTTACCCTTTAGTTCAGCACCGGTAAGTTGCAAAGCCTGGATGGCAGCTTCAGCTTTTTCTTTATTGGATTGGATAAGGGCATCTGTTTTTTCCTGATAAGCGATGTGAGCTGCTACGGAAAAGTAAGTATTGTCTCTATCGTCATAGGTTTTTCTCCACTCGTTCATATTGTCAAGACGAGTTTGGGTGGCTCTATCGGCAAGTACCAAAGCCTTGTCTGTGGATTCAAACTTTAGTTCGACATATTTTTCAAACTGATTGAGCCACAACTTGAAGAATTCTTTTAGACTTGCAAGAGTCCAATGACCGTTTGAATTTTCTGGTTCGCAGGAGGGTTCAGTCATATTGTGTAATATCCTTGTAAGATGAATTAGGCCATTTTCCCGCGTTCCACATACTGACGTCAATTACGGGAGGTCCTATTAGTCTTCTGTTTTAGATCAGTGCTGGGGTTTCTCCGATACCCTTGCCGATATAAAGATTGCCGGTATCTGTTGCGAAGTATGGTTCCCCAACATCGAGGTCAGAGGCAGGTAGATTGACCTCCAACCCTCTACGAAATTGAATAACATTTTTTGCGACCACTTGTCCGGGTCCGCCATCAGTAATGCTTCCCGGACCAGTAGGAACCGAGAAACTTGCAGTAGATAACGCAGTTCCATTGATTACCCTGAATTCATCAAGGTGACCATAGAGATTCATATAGTGATCCCCATAACCAATATCCCCAATTAGAAAATCATCACCTGAAACATGAGCAATAGTGGCAGTAAGAGTAGTTCCACCTGTGTTTAGAAGATTGCCATTGGCAAAGAAGTATATCTTTCCACCAGTTCTACAAATCCTGATGTAATACCAGGTATCAAGACTAAAACTAAAAGATACAGGACCGATCTCTGTGTAACTACTGTAATTATGAACATCATAAAAGAAACTCATATGGTCTGATTTGAATATTATTGCCCAACCATTTGGCGCTCCACTAAGTACGCCATACGCACATACTGTGTTGTACCAGGATTGCCATGCTGTAAATTTCACAAAGAAA
>CAIWXV010000140.1 GCA_903916765.1 uncultured Dehalococcoidia bacterium
AGCGAACGCTACTATGTGATTGAAGTAAATCCCAGGGTGAGCCGTAGTTCGGCGCTGGCAAGTAAGGCTACCGGCTATCCAATTGCACGTGTTGCCTCCAAGATTGCTGTTGGTAAGCGCCTTGATGAAATCCCTAATGCTGTTACAGACAAGACATTAGCGGCATTCGAGCCTGCTCTCGATTATGTGGTTGTTAAGATACCACGCTGGCCCTTCGATAAATTTGCCAGCGGCGACCGTTTACTCGGTACACAAATGAAATCCACCGGCGAGGTGATGGCAATCGGCCGTACCTTCGAAGCTGCTTTACAAAAAGCGGTGCGTTCTCTCGAATTCGGTAAGAAATCGCTTCTTTGGGAAGACCGCAAATGGGAATTGGGAGAAGATATCAATGACTATCCTTTAGAGCCGACCGATTTAAGACTCTGGGTGATTATGGCGGCTTTGAGGCGTGGAATTGCCCCGCAGAAAATCAGCGAAAAAACTCATATCGACCCCTGGTTCCTGACTAAAATGCAAAATATTATCGATATGGAGAAAAAGCTCCTTAAACAGTCACTGACACCGGATTTACTCCACGAGGCAAAACGATGCGGCTTTTCCGATGCGATGATTGGTACACTGGCGGACCGACTTGCCGAGCAGGTCAGGAAATTGCGTCAAGAGTGGAATATCAAACCTGTTTACAAGATGGTGGATACTTGTGCCGCTGAGTTCGATGCTGCTACCCCTTATTTCTATAGTACTTATGAATCTGAGAATGAGGCTAAACCCATCGAAGAACGGAAGGCAGTGGTCATCGGTTCGGGCCCTATCCGTATCGGGCAGGGGATTGAATTCGATTATTGTAGCGTACATGCCTCGATGGCATTACGTAAATTGGGTTATCAGAGCATTATGGTCAATTCTAATCCCGAGACTGTCTCCACCGATTTCGATACCAGCGACCGGCTTTACTTTGAAGCCCTCGATGAAGAGAGTATGCGGGATATTCTGGAAAACGAAAATGGGCAAAATGGTAATGAACGAGTCCCTTCTATCGTTCAGTTCGGCGGGCAGACTGCCATCAATCTTGCCGACCCTCTTGCCCGGAGCGGGATGCCTGTCTTAGGTACCAGCGCCGAATGTATCGATCTATCGGAAGATAGAAGGCGCTTCGAGAGTTTGTTGAGTCAAATGGGTATTCCTCAGCCTCCAGGTGCCGGAGTTACCAGTATCGAAGAAGCTCTCAGTGTCGCAAAGACAGTCGGTTACCCAGTACTGGTGCGTCCCAGTTATGTACTGGGAGGCAGGGCAATGGAAATTGTCTACAATGCTTCGGAGCTCGAGTATTATATGAATGCCGCTGTGGAATTAAACACCGGACATCCTGTGTTGATCGATAAGTACCTTCAGGGCAAAGAAGCGGAAGTAGATGCTATCTGCGATGGTGAAATTGTGTTGATACCTGGGATAATGGAGCAAATCGAGAGAGCAGGTGTTCATAGCGGCGATTCGATGGCAGTTTATCCCGGGCTTAATCTGACGACTGCCGAAACGGATACCATTATTGATTACACGGTGCGAATTGGGCGGGCACTGAATGTCAGGGGGTTAATGAATGTCCAGTTTGTGGTTTTGCCGGAGCATCCGACCGGCGGCGCATCGGTCTATATTCTGGAAGTAAACTCACGAGCAAGTCGTACTGTGCCCTTCATCTCGAAGGTCACCGGTGTCCCTATGGTCAAAGTAGCCGTTAAAGTGATGCTCGGCGAAAGTCTAAAAGAACAGGGTTATGAGACCGGTCTCTATAAAAGGCAGAGATTGGTAGCCATTAAAGCACCGGTCTTCTCGATGTCGAAATTAATCGGTGTCGATACTCACCTGGGACCTGAGATGAAATCCACCGGTGAGGTGATGGGTATCGATTATACTTTTCATGCGGCACTGGCAAAAGCTCTCATGGCAGCAGGCTTGATGTTACCGCCGCAGGGAGGAATTTTGCTCAGCATTGCCGATAGGGACAAACCGGAAGCGATGTCTATCATCAGGAATCTCGCCGAGGCTCATTGCAAGCTTTATGCTACGGAAGGCACTGCTAATATGATAAATACTATGGGGTTACAGGTTACCACTATTACTAAGAAACTCAGGGAAGGGCATCCGAATGTCATCGATGTTATCAATAGCGGCTTGATAAACGGTATTATTAATACGGTTACCACCAGCAGTATGTCATTAAGGGATGGTTTCTATATACGCAGAGCTGCTACAGAGAAGCGTATCCCATGCTTTACCTCGTTGGACACTGCACGTGTGGCAGTAGAGATGCTTGTTCGCGGTAAACGCGATTTTCATGTCCAACCTCTTCCTGAGTATCGCAACAGGAAGCAGATGTGATGTGTTGGCTATCTTACAGATAATTCGTGATGGGGACCAGTTGTTGGAATTCAATCAGACCGCTTTCGCTATTATTTCCCACCTCAATACCTGCTTCCACGACTGCCGCCATAGGATTAAGCCCACCGAGAAACACGAGTCCCACTCGATTAAGTCCCACCGGTATCTGACAGATTGATTCACTGGTATTTCCCAGACGGTACACACCATTAATGCCGGCTTCTTTCATCTGAGCTATCTTTTCACTGACCAATGTTCTCGACGGAGCCGGTATCTCACGGAAATTCGCTAGTATCCTGCCTTTACCTGTCCCGGAGGCTTCTCTGACACTGGTCATTCCGGCACGAATGTACTGCTCCGATGGGTCTAGTGATGTGCCGCTGTAATAGATAATTGCCACAAAACGTTCTGGTCGGGGATTCCTTAGTTCCAGTACCCCACCGAATTTTGACTCAATGGGAACACCCAATTTTAACAACACACCATTAACCACAACACTACAAATAGTGCCGATACAGACTTTCCCTTCCGGAACAATTGTTGAACCGAGTTTCTCTCCTTCATGGGCGATAGCAACCATTTCGCTAACACCGAAGCCCTTCTTGAAGATGTCCCCCATAACAGTAAGAGCTTCTTTAAATCTATCCTTATCAATCAGAGAGGTATTGATGGGAACCAATCCCGTACGCTTTTGAGGGTCGAAGGTCGTTTGGAATGCCAGCGTTTCCAGTTTTTCCAAAACAAAACCGACATGTTCCGGTGCCAGTGCAATTTTCAGTTCTTCTAATCCTTGAGGAGTGAGCATTCTACCGTCACGGGCAAATGATTTAGTATAGCCACGCTCATCGGTGATTCTAAGATGGTATCTGATTGCTCTCTCACTCAGGAAAATACCATGACGTTCCAATTCACGTGCAATTGTAATGGAACCGAGTGGTTCGGAAGATTCGC
>CAIWXV010000141.1 GCA_903916765.1 uncultured Dehalococcoidia bacterium
ACCGCATCAAAATCGGGATATACGCCGAACACCGTTGATGTCACAGCGCGATCTGACACTCTTGTCGTCGCTGACATCAAACTGAGTAAATAGACATGGCCCCTCAACTGCGACGACACGCTGTTCTGACCTCCCAATCCCGGACCTACCTCAATGACAGTGTCCGAAGAATTGAGTTCAGCTGCTAAAGTGATTTTTTTGAGTGTGCCCTCGTCAATTAGGAAATGTTGCCCCAGTCCCTTTCTGGCATGCAGGTCATAGCTCGCCAGCAGTTTTTTGGTTCGGGTAAAAAGGGATTCGTTCTGCATATTTTTTATTCTGTCCTGGGTTAGGGTAATGACAGTTTGTCCTTTATCTCGGAGATGATTCTCCGGGTTGCCAACTCGCCCTTTTCGATACATTCTGCAGCGCGCTGAAAATCCGTAAATGCAATCGCAGTCACATCAGGCTGAATGATAACATCGGCTCCGCGCATCGAGTCTTCGATAAATCTCGAATCGAGGATATAGAAAGCTTTCATCATGATTGTAAAGATATTCGGCTCTCTATGGTCGCTTACCGCTTTATAAGGTAGCACATTAACAGAAATCACGAAGTCGGCGCCCATATTACGCACGGTTTTTGTCGGGACAGGGTTCATTAACCCCCCATCGACAAGGTTTCTGCCTTGTAATTTCGGGATAGCAAATACTACCGGTACCGAAGCGCTGGCTCTGACGGCCTCCCAGACCATGCCGTCCTGGATAACTATTTCCTCACCGTTATCGATGTCGACGGCCACACAGGAAAATGGGATACTGAGGTCGCGGAATGTGGTACTGCCACCGATTGCGAACTTCAACTCGTTTTCAATTCGGCGTCCCTTTATCAAGCCTGTGCGCGGTACGGTAAAATCAGAGAAATACCTTATTTTCCGTGAGCCGAAGTCTACTGCCAATTTGTGCATCAATTTAATGTTTCGTGTTTTGGAATAAATAGCACCGACGATAGCACCCATGCTGGTGCCGGCAATCATATCGATGGGGATACCCGCTTCTTCTAAGACCTCCAGTACCCCGATATGCGCCAGTCCGCGGGCCGCGCCACCGCCTAATGCCAGTCCGACTTTCTTACGGCTCACTCGAACAAATCCTTAATGTCTTTTTCGGCTTGTTTCATAGCGTCGCCGCCGTGTGTAAATTCTTTATAGGATTCTTCAGTGCCCCAATCCCTGGGTCTGAAGGCGACGGGCATCGGTACGGCATGCCCGAAGATGAGAGCCTGTTGTTTCGATGCCAGCCTTGCCAGCACTGTTTTCAAATCGTTTTTGCCGGAGACTCCTGCCAGTACGGCATCGATATCCCGCTCGTTGTCCAGTAAGCAGGTGATTTTGGTGCCCAATTGCGACATTACCTCTTCATCGATTGCGCTGGGGCGCTGGTCGACGACAAGCAGGGTGACATTGTATTTACGCATCTCACGGGCGATGGTTCCGAAAATAGTGTAGCCGGCAATTTCGCGATTGAGGAATTTATGTGCTTCCTCGATGGTAATGACCAATGGAGCCGGTGGTGTTACATTACCGGCCATCGAGGCTTCCATCCTCTGCTGGTAGTGATTATAGATACGTCGGGCGAGCATATTGGCGACCAGCATATAAGTGGTAGTATCACGGTATCTGCCAAATTCCAGAACGACATTAACGCCTCGCTCCAGATATTGAAGGAGTCCCTCTACGGCATTCATCGGGGCGTGAGACACAATAAAAGGTAAGCGGCGGATAGTCCCCAGCCCGCGTTTCAGATTCTGGAAAGTACTTTCATGAATGTTCAGCTGTTGCAACAGGTCTTTAGTTTCATCGGAATCAGACATCTCCAGAGCTTTTTGAATCCAGTCTTTGCCAAACCTGCGACGCAGCTGGTAGACCGCCTCCACCGCCGGTTCTGTGAGATTAAGCGTCTGACGTAGCAGGGCAATGTCTTCCGGTTCGATTTCGTCATAGCCTATTTTTACGACGAAGTCAGTGCTCACTCCGCGGTGTCGGGAGTTCTCTTCATCGAGGGTAAAAACTGCCACTTTCGATTGGAAAAGGGGTTTCAAAGCTTTGACAGTACGTTGTCCCCCTTCACTACTACCTGCCCACCCGTATTCGTTGTGCATATCGAAAATGAGGTTTGTTGCCTTACTCTTCTGCAACATGCCGATAAGCAAAAGACGTGTGAGGAAAGTCTTCCCGGTGCCGCTTTTGCCGAAGATGCCGTTACTTCGTTTCACTAACTCTTCGAGGTTAAGACAGAGCTTGGTTTCCATATCCAGAGGATTACCGATATAGAACCGGGAATTGTCCTCCTTACCGAAAACCAAATCCATATCCTGTTCTGAAGCCAGTTTTACTTTGGAAAAATGACTGGGGACGGTTTTTACCGGTTGTGGGCCTTCGGTAACGCTGTCGGCATCTCCGCCGATGGTCAACATCGGCAGGACATGCAATGCGCCATAGGTTGCCGTTCCTTCCAGAACTTCCGCGGTAAAAGTGTCGGCGGCATCAGGCGGGGCAATGGCGATTTCCTGGTCGGTAACTCCCAGACTGATATCGGTGACCATCCCGAAGAAACGCCGCTTCTTGCCGTCGATGGTCACGTACCGCCCGACGACCATATCTTCTACCGAAGCAGCGCTGTCCAGACGAACTTCGACGCCTTTTTCGACTGAGCCGGCAGTAACGATACCCAGAATTTTATTGGTTTGTGGTTCCATATTATTGCCTTAGCCTCATGAGAATTGTCTTGAGCCGCTGGTAATCGCTCCCGAGTATTGAGGTCAGGGATTTCCCGCCGGCTATCAGAAAGGCATGCGGGTCTGTCTGTGTTCGGCTCATCTCCCGCAGAGTAGCGGCAATCACATCCTCTATTGAGATAGGCAGACGGGTAGAAGTCAAGATACTGAGGAAATCGAAAGACTGGCTGAATTCTTTAACCTCTTTGCTGCTGCACAGATGGATAAAAGAATGGATGTGCGCCGGTACGGATGGTAGATACTGATATATCTTGCCGTCGGAGCGATGTCCTGCCACCAGAACCCGGAATTCGCTTCTCAGTAATTTTGTTAATTGCGGATTGGATTGATAGACGGCTGCTTCCGAAGTCTCATCTTTGCCCCGGGCAATAGGGCGTCTGCCCGGCTCGATGCTGGCGGTGCCCGCCTGACAGACGATACCGTAAATCTCTACCGGGGCATCGGCAGTCCTGACCAAACTTCCCAGCGGAGGCATGGTGTAAAGTTCGTAGCACTCCACGGTAAACTCGGTGGTGTTGGATTCAATTACCTCGCCTATCTTCGTCAACATATCAAATCCTGTCGAATACCGAATATCTAAATTTTATCTTATTTTGGGGTTTGGTGCTTATTTCCTGTGAGCGTATTCTATACTTATCACCGCCACCGGTCAACTTATTTTTACATAGTGTTTTCTCTACTATCCAAATAGTCAAATTTCATTTATTATAGGGTAGTATTCTGTATTCATATTCAGCGGAGGGTTAAACATGGAAGAAAAACCCGTAGAAGGGACGCCGGACGGGGTGGAAAAGCAGCCGGAAACGAATCAATCTGCTCAGGCAGGAGGAATATCCGGAAATTCTACCGGCAATAAAGTGTGTCCCCAGTGTGGTATGGTCAATTCTCCCCAGTCCCTATATTGCTACAAGTGTGGTTTGAAGCTGCCGGATGCTGAAGCTCAAAATAAGAAAATTTGCCAGGGCTGTAAAGCTCCGAATTCCCCGACTTCCCAATATTGTTATAAATGCGGGCTCAAACTCTCTGAGCAGATTGCAGTTAGCGGGGTATTTACCGGCAAATACGGTGGTTTCTGGATGAGACTGGCAGCCTACTTGATTGATGGAGTAATTATCGGTATTGCGAATTTTATTGTGATGGCGATTATAGCCTCTGCGGTGTTCGGGTCAGTTGCTGGTTATCTGGATAAATTGATGTCGTACAGTTCTCCTGATTACCAGTTTATTGGCACTATGCTGGGTTCATTCTTGTTGTTCTATGGTTTATCGTGTTTAGCAAGTATGGTGATAAATGCCGCTTACTATACCATTGCCATTGGCAAATGGGGTAAGACTATCGGTAAAGCGGCTTTGGGATTGAAGGTACTCAATGCCGATGGCTCCCGTGTGAGTTACGCTCGTGCTTTTGGCAGATATTGGGCGCGTCTATTGAATAGCTTCACGCTGGATATAGGTTATATCGTGATTGCTTTCACGGACAAGAAACAGGGTATCCACGATTTTATCTGTAATACCATCGTCATCAAAACGAATTAATGGACATGATTGATGCTGAAACTATTACTGATTCCGGTCATCGGACTGGCGCCCGGTATCTTTTGGTTGTGGCTTATTTACCGGGGGGATAAATACCGTCCCGAGCCCAAATCACTGGTCATACGCACATTCCTTACGGGCATGGTTGCGGTCGTCCCCGTGGCTTTAATTGAGGTTATTTTACTTCTGCCCTATATTCTCCCGGATATTGCCAATTTTACGATAGAAAGATTCAATCAGCTGTCTCTCGGGGATATGGCCTATTTTTCTTTTCTCATTGCCGGATTCACGGAAGAACTCTTTAAATTCCTGGTAGTCAGGGTTACGGTCTATCGGTCCCCGTATTTCGATGAACCGGTTGACGGACTGGTCTATTCTTCGGCAGCGGCTCTCGGTTTCGCTTCCCTGGAGAATATCGGCTATCTCTTTTCTTACGGCTGGCAGTTGATACTTGTAAGAGCGCCGATTTCGACTCTGGGACACGTAATATTTTCGGCGATGTGGGGTTATCCTCTTGCCTTGCACAAACTTAAGAAACCGCATGCTACAGCGCTGCTTTGGCTCGGTCTGCTGGGTTCGATGGTGGGACACGGGCTCTACGACTTCCTGGCAATGGCTCAGGGCAGTTCGGGCAGATTGAATATACCACTGCTTGTGGGGTTGATTGCTTTATTTATCGGCATGCTCGTGCTTTTTATTCTCCTCCTGGTACGTGCCCAGAAAATTTCCCCTTTCAAAGGCAGTAATGCCGAATTTCTAACCTTATGCCCTGAATGTCAGACTCGTGTGCTTCATTACGCGAAGTTCTGTCCT
>CAIWXV010000142.1 GCA_903916765.1 uncultured Dehalococcoidia bacterium
CAGCCATTAGATTATCCAGCGCACTCAAGCCGGAATAAAGTTCGATGTTCTGGAAAGTTCGTGCCAATCCGAGTCGCGCTGCTTTATCAGGACGGATACGGGTAATTTTCTTACCCTCGAAGTAAATCTGTCCTCTATGGGGTTTATAGAAACCGTTAATGCAATTCAGGATGCAAGTCTTGCCTGCACCGTTAGGACCGATAATTGCCAGAATCTCGTTTTCATAGATATCGATGCTAACATTGTCCAGCGCTTTCACACCGCCAAAAGAGATGGAAAGATTCTCAATCTTTATTTTGACTTTTCGCCCGGCATCACTGGTCACTTCTTCTCTCCGACATCGACAGCCTTTTTAGTCTCCTCGGCCTGTAATTTTTTAATATACTCCGTAATCTTAGGACATTGCAATCCTTTACAACCGAGGGTACACTTCAATGCCAGACTTCGTTGAAGCAATTGTAGTTGCTGTTCGCGTGATTGGCAATATTTCTCAAAGCCGGTACATTTCACCGACCAGTCGTTTTTCACGATGATGGTGACTTCTTCAGCCACAAAATCACAATTAACTGTAACGGCGGTTACCTGCCAGCCGACCATATCCAATCCTCTTGACGTGACTAACGCTTATATTACCATCTGCAGTTATTTGGATTCAACTGAGGCTTTCTTATGCACACAGGCGGGTCGGAAATTAATGTGTAATCTCTTTAAGTTGGAAGCTGAGTTTCCCTGATGGAACAACCACTTCTATCATGTCACCTACCGCCTTACCAGCCACCGCCTTACCGACCGGCGAACTGGTAGAAATCTTACCTTTAGCAGGGGCGACTTCCCGGGGACCTACCAGAGTGTACCGTAATTCCCGCCTTGAAGCCAAATCCTGTAAAACTACCGTATCTCCCATAGAGGCTTTATGTGTCACCTTACGATTTTCATCGATAATGGCAACGGAGGCAACCATCTCTCCAAGCTCCAGAATTTTACCTTCAATAAAGCTTTTTTGTTCCCGAGCTGCATGATACGGCGCATTTTCCTTAAAATCCTTATCTGCTGCCGCTCGCTTGACATCTTCAATGATAGCTAGCCTCTTTTCTCTAAAATCTTTCAATTCGAGCTCTACTTTCTCAAAGGCTTCCTTCGTCATATAAACAGGCTCTTTTTTACCATTATTCTTTTTTGCAGAAGCCTTTTTGTTGGTGCTACTTCTGGTTGTCTTGACGATTCTGATACTAACCGATAGATTTTCCTGACACCAGTGCTGCTTATAAGCGTAGGCTAAAAATCCCCGCACCAGTTCCAGCTTACGAATACAATCGGCATCCGTCTGTGCTAACCGTTCGGCATAATCACCCACGGCAGAACCTTCCAAACCGATAAAAGACTTTTCCCTGCCGCCATACCAGCGAATAAAATTATTGATTTCCCGTTGTGCGGCATCCTTTTTCTCATGTGGTATGACAGCCAGATATTGACCTGCCGCTTCGCTCATGCTCAAATTTTCACCAGTGTTACCAGTCACCATCGCACCCCTTTTATAACTTAAAATTTACTGTTTTCTTGCCGGAGAAGGCACTGTTTTGAGATTAAAAGGTTTCTTAACAGAACCGAATGCCTTAGCGAAAAGTTTTCGTCCCGTCACTCTGGCAATGATATCGGCATGCCAGTCAAAAGTTAACTCTTCAGCTTGACGTAATTCCTCAATCATTCCGCTCGATTCAAGCAATTTGAAAACACGGTCAACCTGCCGGTCACCGAGCATTTCATAGATTCTTCTTGCCCAATAACCAGTCGTTAACTCCCTACCCAATTTTCTACGCCAAGCGCGTTCATAACCCGATAGACTGGTGGCGGAAAGGTTATCTGCCTCCAGCGCACGGTGTAAAGTATTCGCTGCAATATCAGCACATATCAAACCGAAGTAAATACCGCCACCGGTAATTGGTTTGACCTGTCCGGCAGCCGTGCCGACTACTAACAATTTATCGCTATGAGTATGGGGTAATGGCTTCAGAGGCATTCCGCCATAAGTGAATTTGACGTCAGCAGATTGAACCTTACCGGTGGTAACCAATGAAGCAAGAAATTTCCTGAGATAAGACGGGGTATTATAACGCGATAAAAGTCCCACCAGAGCCTTACCCGGTAAAGTAGGTACCAACCAAGCAAAAAATGCCGGAACTATCTCATTACCGAAATAAACTTCTACCTCATCGACACCTTTTGTCTCCACCTCTGCCTGAACACCCATTACAAAATCACCGACACCACCCAAACCCAATCCTCCGAGCAAATGAGCACCAAAACCGGTAGTAACCACTACTACCCTGCCCTGCAAGGTCATCATCTCTCCATGACTGAACGCGATGACCTTGGTCCTTTTACGTCCGCGTTCGATGGCTCTTACATCAATATCAAAAAGATATTCGGCACCCGCTTTACGTGCCCTCTTCGCCCATAAATCATTGAAAGCACTGCGATTAAGGACAGCCACCTGCAGTACGTCACGCCAGATTCGCAATGGTTTACCGGAAGGAGGAATTAATTTGGCACTGTTTACCCAACGGTAAATCACTTCTTCCGGAATGGAAAATTCATCGACGCATTCCCAGCTAACAAGTCCGGTACAACATACAACACCATTGAGGTTTTCTTTTCTCTCTAAGACAACGACGTTGTACCCCTTGTCAGCCAATTTGTAAGCAACCTGGCTACCTACGGGTCCGGCGCCAACAACAATCACATCGTAAGAATCTGATTTACCAGTCATAGTAAACTAAAATAGTCCCAAATATTAGCTTAACACGAATTGATTATTTAGGCGAATGTGTATCAGCGAAACTGTCATCTCTACCATCCGTTGCGAGGTTACGAAGTACCCGAAACAATCTCACTTATGCAAAAAGTCAGTTGTTCCCAGAGATTGCCACGCCTCGATTTCATCGAGACTCGCAATGGTCATTCTTAGCACTTTCGAGTCGAAACATTTAGATATTCACTGACGAGTCGCATGGCACAGAAGTCGCCGCACATACTGCAAGCTTCACCAACCGAGGCATGTTTCCGATGAACTTTTCTGGCATATTCCGGAGTCAGCGATAACTTCATCTGCGCTTCCCAATCCAATTTCTTCCGTGCCTGAGCCATCCGCAAATCCCATTCGGCGGCACCTTTCACCCCTTTCGCAATATCGGCGGCATGGGCAGCAATACGCGAGGCAATCACCCCTTGACGCACATCTTCAACATCAGGCAGAGAAAGATGTTCCGATGGTGTCACATAGCAGAGGAAATCGGCACCAGCCGCAGCAGCAATAGCACCACCGATTGCACCTGTAATATGGTCGTAGCCCGCACCGATATCCGTTACCAGAGGACCAAGTACATAAAAAGGCGCACCTTTACAGATGGCTTTTTGCAGTTTCACATTAGCTTCAATTTGATTCAACGGCACATGACCGGGACCCTCTACCATCACCTGCACACCGGCTTTCCGTGCCCGCTCCACAAGTTCTCCGAGAACCATCAGTTCCTCAATTTGTGCACGGTCGGTGGCATCAGCCAGACAACCGGGACGCATACCGTCGCCGAGACTTAAAGTAACATCGTATTTGCGGGCAATCTCCAGCAAGCGGTCATAGTATTCATAAAGCGGGTTCTCACAATCATTATGTAAAATCCAGCCGATCATAAAAGCTCCGCCGCGGGAAACGACATCCGTAACTCTGCCCTGCTCTTTAAGTCGGGCTATGGTAGAGCGCGTGACGCCGCAGTGTACGGTAACAAAATCAATGCCATCGCGGGCGTGTTCCTCAATTGCTGAGAAAAGGTCATCGACACTCATCCTAACAATCGCACCGTATTCTTTGATTGCTTGAATACCCGCCTGATAAATCGGCACTGTGCCGATAGGCGCAGAACTGACTTTAATCACTGCCCGACGGATTGCAGGGATATCGCCGCCGGTGGATAAATCCATCACGGCATCGGCACCACAATCAATCGCCATCCGCAATTTTTCCAGTTCGGTTGCGATATTGCCATAATCCGAGGACGTGCCGAAATTAGCATTAACTTTGGTTCGTAAACCCTTACCGATACCGGAAGGTGTAATGTTTTTGTGATTGATATTGGCAGGAATAACAATATTACCCTCTGCAATACCACAACGGATAAATTCGGGGTCAAGTTTTTCTTGCTCTGCTACCGCCTGCATTTGCGGGGAAATAATACCTTTTTTAGCCAGTTCCAGTTGAGTCATCATCTTCTCCAAAAACAATAAAACCAGGGTTGCGGTTCTACCGACGTTTCCCTGGTCTCTGTACCGCATCCCTACGCTCGCATTACCGAGTTCAGGTTCTAAGGGTCGTCCTTAAATAAAAGGACTCTCAGCCTTCAGCACCCCTAGCGGATAATTAACATGTTAAATTTCTAACTTGTGAATTATATTATAGCTGAAATGGAGCAGAAATTCAAATTTTGAGCGTGAGGTATGACACGGAAACCTCCTTCCATCCTGCTATAATGTATCTGTGGCAATAATGGAAAAACTAAAAATCGGAGCGGAGGGGTTGAGTTTAAAGCTGAATGAGAAACAATTAGCTCTATTCCAGACCTACTATGCGGAACTAATCGACTGGAACCAGCGCATGAATTTGACCGCCATCACCGAATATGACAAAGTGCAAATCAACCATTTTCTCGACTCGTTAACCGTGCTTTCTGTATGGAAACCATCGGCTAATAATCCTCAACCCGAAGTAATTGATATCGGCACAGGTGCGGGTGTACCGGGTATCCCTCTGAAAATTGTTTTCCCTGAGATACGATTAATCTTGATGGACTCCACCAACAAAAAAACTACATTTCTGAACCATCTGAAACAGAAATTGAGGATGGATGATATCAAGGTTATTACCGGACGTGCGGAAGAAGTGGCTCACCGGAGCCCATATCGTGAGCGGTTCGATTTGGTGCTTGCCAGAGCGGTAGCGCCGATGGCAACACTGGTCGAATTGACACTACCCTTCTGCAAAATCAGGGGTAAAGTAATTGCTCATAAAAAAGGCGATATCGGACAGGAAATAGACGGCGCAAAGAAAGCCATTATTGTTCTGGGCGGTAAATTGGAAGAGTTGAAATCAATCGATTTGCCGGAGTTTTCCGACCGACGCTATCTGGTAGTGATTGATAAGATAGCTTCGACACCGGAGCAGTACCCACGAAGTTCCGGGATGCCGGTAAAAAAACCTATCATGTAAAATACTAAATACAAAATTCTAAACATGAAATCACGAATGCCCTAGGGTTTATGGAAACAACTCCCTTATCCCCATACCGACGGAAGTCGGTATCAAAGTATTTATCATTGGATACCATGTCAGAGCACGGGATTGATACAAGAAAATCAGTCCGTTCCGGAATTAATTACATCCCAGGGTAATTTCTGCTTCTCACCCCAGTCTGCATGAGCGTAGAAATCAATGTCCAGTCTGGCTTTTTCCATTGCTTGTCGCCACTGTGCCAGAGAGATTTCCCCCGTATCAGCTAGAGCCTCCGCCAAACGCTCATCTCCCCGCGATAAAACTGCCTGCACTTCGCTCCATTCGATGCTTTCATTTTTCACACTGATACCTTTCGAGGGTAGTTTGCTTTTCAACAATGCTAAGCGACATTTCAACACATCCAATGATTCCATCCCCAACCGCTGGAAAGGTGTACCTGCCTTTGGCACGAATGGTGCGATAGTGATCGTGACGCGGCTCCATGATTGATGCTTATCGAAAATATCTTTGCACTTCACCGCCAACCGGGCGATTTCTTCAATATCCTCATCGGTCTCTTCAGGTAGTCCAATCATAAAGTACAGTTTGAGTTGCTTGATGCCCTGTGCAGCGACCTTTTCTACTGCTTTCAAAATATCATCTTCATCGATGCCTTTTTTAATAGCATCGCGGAGCCGCTGCGAGCCTGCTTCCGGAGCAATGGCAACAGTATTCGTGCCGCCTTCAATCACTTCTCCAAGTACGACCGGGGATAGAGGTTTGATTCTCAAAGAACTGACGGAAATCTCAGCACCCATATCATTTAATTTAGCAACCAGTTCGTCGATTTTAGGGTGAGTAGTGACCGACGGTCCCATCAATCCCAAACGCTTGCGGTATTTCAAGCCAATCTGCGCCTGTTCCAAAAGATTATCGACGGAACGGAATCGCATCGGTTTATAGGCATTACTGACCAGACAGAACCGGCATCCCCAGTTGCAACCACGCTCGACCTCGATAATGTACATATTGCCGAGCTCGGTATCGCGAGTGAGTACGACAGAATGAACAGGGAATTTATCCAAATCAGTCACCCACTGTCGACTCACAGGTTTACTCGAAAAGCGGGGTACATAAACGCCAGGCAAAGTCGACAGCTTTTTCAACAGTTCGTCACGATTCTCTGAAACACCCTCCCTTATAACAGGCAACATCTGGGGTAAAATCGCTTCCGCCTCACCGATACACAGACAATCAAAGAAAAGCGATAAAGGCATTGGATTGGCGGTGATGCATGGTCCGCCGGCAATAATCAGCGAGTGTGTTTCATCACGGTCTTTTGCATAAAGAGGAACACCGCTGGCTTTCAAAATCCGGATGATGTTGAAATAATCCAATTCATAACTGACGGAAAAGCCGAGCACCGCAAAATCAGTCAAGGGACGCTGTGATTCCATGGCAAGCGGTTCTTCATCGGATGGTTCGTAGAAAACCCGCTCGCAGACGGCATCGGGGTAATCATTGACAAAGCGGTAAATCGCCTGAATACCCAGATTGGACATACCGATGTAATAGGAATTGGGGTAAATCAGAGCAATCGGAAGTTTACCGCCCCATCCTTTCACGATGGTGCCTTGCTCTACGGCGAGCCTTACTCTGATTTTCTTAACTGCTTGGTATGTCATTGAGTTACACACGTAGGGTAGGGTTTGAAACCTGCCCCTACAATATTACCTACGCTAAACGACTACGACCAGAAATCATGGCCTTGCTTGTGGAAGCCTTTCTGGGCAGGGGGAACACCTTTGGCATAACCGGGGTCTATTCTCACCGCTTCTTGATGTGCTTTTGTGGCTTCTTCATGATTGCCCATTCTAATAAGAGCGCCACTCAGATTATTCCACGCCTTAGCATTGTTCGGGTCGATTTTCACGACTTTCTGATAAGCCATAACGGCATCGGCATATTTACCGACTTTGCTGAGAATAACACCCTTGTTGAACCATGCTTCCGCATGCTCAGGGTCAAGGTCAGTTGCCCGTATAAAAGCCCGGAATGATTCCATCTGTTTACCCGACCTGAGTAACGCCATCCCCTTGTTACACCAGATATCCGCATCGTTCGGCTCGATGTTTATCGCCAGATCGAAAATAGCATCGGCTTCTTCATAGTTAGCCAGATTATTGAGAGCATTACCTTTGTTATACAAGGCTTCTGCAAATTTCGGGTCGATTGCCACGGCTTTGTCGTAAGCAGAGATAGCCTCTTCATATTTACCCGAATCGCGGAGAGCATTCCCGCTATTATTCCATGCCTTGGCGTAGCCGGGATTGATATTGGTGGCTTCCCGATAAGCCTTAACAGCCTCGTCATACTTTCCCAGCATGTGAAGAGCAACCCCTTTGTTATTCCACACCTTGACATCAACAGGCTTTATTCTGACCGCTTCGTCGTAGGCTTTATCAGCTTCTTCCAACTTACCCAATTTATGAAAAGCGACTCCCTTGTTGTACCATAAACTCGCATCATCGGGCTTTATATTAATAGCCGCATCGTAAGCCGCAACTGCTTCTTCGCATTTGCCCATTTCACTCAGTGTAATACCTTTATTCAATCGGGCTTCCATCAGGTTAGGGTTGAGTTTAATTGCCTCATCGTAAGCGATAATAGCTTCATCGCACCTGCCAAGGGCATCGAGGGCATTCCCCTTATTAGTCCACGCCTCTGCGATTTTCGGGTCTATTTTTGTGGCTTCCTCATAAGCCTTGAGAGCTTCTTCGTAGTCATTGCCCGCAAAGAAAGCTAGCCCCTTATCAAACCAATCTTTTAATGTACTAGTCTCTGCCATCATCCCACCTCTAAATATCTCACTAAATACCATCCCGACGAAAGTCGGGATCCAGTAATGAATCTTCTGGATTCCGTATAAAGTCCGGAATGGACAAACGGCTATTGATTATTATTAATTTATACTCTAAAAATTCTTACACGACGATTGGGGTCTTTACCTGTACTTTGTGAAAACATGCCGTGCCTTTCCGCTACCAGATGCTGAAGCCGGCGGATATAGGCACTCTGCGGGCTCAATTCCACCGCATTCTCGCCCCGTTTAATGAGCTCAACGGCTTCTTTTGCCTCATCAAGGGCATTTTTGAAAGAGCCTCCCCCATCCTCATCTCCATTGTGCTTGATATGATACAGAGAACTGAACAACTGCCTGATTTGCAGAGGAGTACTGCCTTTCAAGACATAGATGGGGATATTACCGGATTCCGCGTCCCTGATTTTCTGCGGCTTCTGGCGGTAGTATTTCTTGGAGGTTACCAGCAAAGTCGCCTGGCTCAGGTCATCGATAATTTCCGGAGTCAATTGCATCTCCTGTGCTACCTGCTCTATCCTGCCACGATTGACTCCGTACAAAAAAAGCTTCGCTCCTATACTATTTCTCGATTCGGATTTACTCCGTGACGGTTTTCTGACATCGGTAGACGGTTGAACATGCTTCACAATCAATTCACCGGAGGTCTCATCCACCTGACGGACTTCAAGTTCTTGAGGCTCGCCTCGCAGGATGGAATCAACAGCCGTAGCAACATCAGGATGGATTACAACTTTATCCCGCTCCTGAATCTCAACTAAAATATCGAAGGTGGGGGAAGAAACGCGCTCCAGGATAGATTTCTGAGTACCGCGGCGTTTGGCTTCTTCATCACCCAACGTCACCGATTGAATTCCGCCGATGAGGTCGGCAAGAGTAGGGTTCATCATCAAATTTTCCAGCGTATTGCCGTGAGCAGTAGCAACCAACTGCACACCTCTCTCGGCAATGGTACGCGCCGCCTGCGCTTCCAGCTGTGTACCGATTTCGTCGATGACAATAACCTCAGGCATGTGGTTTTCCACCGCCTCAATCATCACCGCATGTTGCATATTAGGTGTCGTGACCTGCATTCTGCGGGCACGTCCGATAGCAGGGTGAGGAATATCACCATCGCCGGCAATTTCGTTAGAGGTATCGACAATGATAACCCGCTTCCCGAAATCGTCTGCCAAGACACGGGCAACCTCTCGCAACATCGTTGTTTTCCCCACGCCAGGTCTGCCGAGCAGGAGAATACTTTTACCCGTTTGCACCAAATCCTCGATAATCTTGATGGTGCCGAAAACAGCTCTGCCGACACGGCAGGTCACGCCGACAATTCTGCCCTTGCGATTGCGGATGGCAGAAATACGGTGCAAAGTACGCTCGATACCGGCGCGGTTATCATCTCCGAAACTGCCGATGCGCGAGGTGATATATTCGATATCTTCTTCACTGACTTCTGCCAAATTGAGAATCATTTCTCTACCCGGAAAACGCGCCGCCGGCAGTCTGCCGAGATCCAACACTACCTCCAACAGTTCCTTGAAATCCTCTTGCTGATGGAGTTCCTGTCGGATATGCGGTGGGAAAATGTCCAGTAAGGCTTCCATGTCATCGGTGATTACTTTTTGCAAAATAACCTCCCATTCCGGTAGCTATCGCTTCCCCGAAATGATATCCAAAAAATATTGGTGGAATCTGAGATCATCGGTCAATTCGGGATGAAAAGCACAGACCAGAAGTTTGCCCTGCCTGGCGGCGACAATCGTGCCGTCGGCTAACTTGGCTAGGACCTCGACTCCCTTACCCACCGATTCAATCAACGGCGCTCTGATAAAAACACCCATGAAGGGCTTTTTCCCCAGTACCGGAATCGATAATTCGGTTTCAAAACTATCTACTTGCCTACCGAAAGCATTGCGTTTGACCTTGATTGCTATCGCCCCGACAGGTTCTATCTTACCATTAGCAACCCCGCTGGCAATAACTATCATCCCGGCGCAGGTACCGAAAATAGGGAAACTCTTTTGGGCAAGTTCACTGATTTTGTGCGTCAGGTTGTAGTTTGCCATTAATTTGGTGATGGTAGTGCTTTCCCCACCGGGAATAATTAGCCCGCCCAATCCCTCTAACTGGTGAGGCAGACGGACGGGAACGGCATCTACCTTTAGCTTTTTCAATAACTCAATATGTTCGGCAAAGGCTCCTTGCAAGGCAAGGACACCGATTATCATGCTACCACCCTCTGCCTGCCATTAACTTGTCAGGCGGGATTTGCTTGACATCTTCACCGGTCATAGCTTGTCCGAGGTTCTTGGAGACTTCGGCAATAATTTTGGCATCTTTGTAATGAGTAGTGGCTTTTACAATTGCTTTGGCACGCACTTCGGGGTCACTGGATTTGAAAATGCCTGAGCCGACAAAGATGCCGTCAGCCCCTAATTGCATCATCAGTGCAGCATCGGCAGGTGTTGCTACACCGCCGGCGGCAAAATTGACCACCGGGAGTTTGCCGGTCTTGTGGATTTCGGCTACCAGTTCGAATGGAGCCTGAAGTTCTTTTGCTTCTGCCATCAGTTCGTTTTCTGGCATATTGATAACCTTGCGGATTTCATCCTGAACGGCACGCATGTGACGGACAGCTTCTACGATGTCACCAGTGCCGGCTTCGCCCTTGGTACGAATCATTGCCGCACCTTCGCCGATACGACGCAGGGCTTCACCAAGATTACGACACCCGCAGACAAACGGGACCTTGAAATCATGCTTCCAGACATGATGTGCTTGATCCGCCGGAGTCAGAACTTCCGACTCATCGATATAATCGATACCCATAGCTTCCAGCACCTGAGCCTCGACAAAATGCCCGATGCGGCATTTCGCCATCACAGGGATAGAAACCGCTTTCATAATGGCTTCAATCACACTCGGGTCGGACATTCTGGCTACACCACCGGCTTTACGGATATCTGCCGGGACTCTTTCCAGTGCCATGACAGCGCAGGCGCCTGCCTCTTCGGCAATCTTGGCATGTTCAGGTGTAACCACGTCCATAATAACCCCGCCCTTCAACATCTGGGCGAGACCTACTTTTACTCTCCACGTTCCGGTTTCCATGACAGCCTCCTCACTACCCGAAGAAAAGGTATAACAGAATCTTGATTACACAGCTATTCTACTACTGTTTGCGTGTGATTGGCAACCTGACGAAGATATCAAACGCAGATTTTAACTACCTTCTTCAAAACCTCAAAATTCCAGAGTAACGATATTGAATCATACAACATCAGGTTTAGAATTAGATATTAAAAATGCTGGGGTTTATGGAGGTAAATATGTGGGGCTATTTCAGAATTCTAGCAGCAATTCCCGGTTTCTTTTTGAGCTCTTTTATTTTGATGCTGCCCTGGGGTGTGATTGCGCCCAAAATCGGGCCTGGATACAGTCAACTATCCCGTGGCAATGCTGGTTACCATCACCTTGTGGCTGGCAGTAGCACCTCTAACGGCCGTCGGAAAGCACGATTGGTTCAGAAAATGCTAACGCTAGATACTCTTCGCCCACTTAACGGCATTCTGGAAGATGGGGAATCCATCACCGTATTTCTTTGCCCCTAGCCTCGTCCACTGAGGATGCTGAATGCCGAGAATGTGGTCTTCAGGGTGAGGCATCAAACCGAAAATCCTACCTGAATCGTCGCAGATACCGGCAATATTCCTGAGAGAGCCATTGGGATTATACGGATAGACTGCATTCCTGTTACCCTGTTCATCAATATAATATACGGCAATATTTTTCTCGGTAATGGCGTTCAAATCGCCGAAGAATTTCCCTTCTCCGTGTGCCACCGGGACATACATACTTTCCATCCCTTTAGTAAAAACACAGGGACTTTCTCGATTCACACCCAGATGTACCCAGCGGCATTCGAATTTACCACAATCGTTATTGGTCAAAGTCACACGAGGCGTTTCGCCTTTCTTAACACGAGGCAGTATGCCCGACTTCACCAACACCTGAAAGCCGTTGCAGATACCGAGCACCAATCTGCCATCATCGGCAAATTTCAGCACATCTTTGCCGAACTTCAACTTCAATTCATTGGCAAGCACTCTGCCGCTAGAAATATCGTCGCCGTAGCTGAAACCACCCGGTATGACGAAAACCTGGTAATCGAACAGGTTGCACTCATGACGAATCAATTGGTTAACATGCGCCAGTGTGACTTCAGCACCTGCCCGCTCGAAGGCAAAGACAGCTTCACCATCACGATTCGTGCCCGGAGCACGTATTACCAGTACTTTTACCTTACTCATCTCTATCTACCAACGAAGTGGCTTCTGCCACGCCTCTTTCAAATCATCGATGGATTCATTGACAATTTTATGTCCGTCCAATCCGTAGACTTCAAGTTCATTAGTCTCACTCACAATGCCAATCTCACCGATACTGACACCTTTCAACACTTTCTCAAATTCGGCTTTGTTTTCCGAAGATACTTCAACGATGAACCGGCTATTCGATTCGGAGAAAAGGATGAAATCATCACGGTCAATTTTCTCCGCCAACGGCACGGATTTCAAATTCACTTCCGCACCTAAACCGCCGGCAAATGCCATCTCTGCTGCCGCTACACCGATACCGCCCTCGCTGCAATCATGACAGGCTTTGACCAGACCTTTTTCGGTCGCTTTGCTCAAACTGTCCATCAGAGCCTTTGCTTTCGCAGGGTCGACTTTCGGCACACTATTGCCAATCAAACCCCTGGTATCCAGATATGCCGAAGCACCAATCTCATTCTTCGTCGCACCGACAACATAAATGCTATCGCCTGCCTGCTTGAAATCCATCGAGACGGATTTCCTTACATCGTCCACGATACCCATCGCCGAGATGAGTAACGTGTGCGGGATAGCAATGATTTTACCTTCATATTCAAATTCATTGTAGAGACTGTCTTTACCGGAAACGAAAGGTGTGCCGTAAACAATCGCCATATCATAGCAAGCCTGCGCTGCCTTTACTAAAGCCCCCAACATTTCGGGCTTGCGGGTATCACCCCAGCAGAAATTATCCAGCAGAGCGACCTCTTTTAAATTACCGCCAACAGCAATAATTTGCCGCAGTGCCTCATCGATAGCAGACGCCGCCATCCAGTAAGGGTCGATTTGTCCGTATTTGGGATTGATACCGTTAGCGACAATCACACCTTTATCCGAATTAGAGACTGGTCGGATAACAGTAGCATCGCCGGGTCCGTCATTATTCTTACCGACCAACGGCTTGATGATTGTGCCGCCTTGCACTTCATGGTCGTACTGACGAATGACCCATTCCTTACTGCAAACGTTCCAGGTACCGAGAATTTCTTTCAGGGATTTGCCTAAATCTTTCGGTTGAGCAAAATCAGGCTCAGGGAACTCCGGTTGCTCCAAAATAGCTTTCAACTGCCATTGAGGTATGCCCTCATGCAAGAATTTCATACTGAGGTCGGCAACCTGATGCCCCTGATAAAACAGCTTAAGCTGGTGGTCATCGGTAAACTCACCGATTACAGCCGCCTGCACATCTTCGCTGGCACAAAGTTTTAATAATTCGTCGATTTTTTCCGGTGAAACAGCAATAACCATGCGTTCCTGAGCTTCGGATATCCAGATTTCAGCATAATTGAGACCGGCGTATTTCAGAGGCACTTTTTCAAGGTCGACGCGAGCACCGGTTTCCTCGCCCATTTCACCAACGGCAGAAGATAAACCACCGGCACCACAATCGGTAATTCGGCTGTAAAGTCCTTTATCTCTAGCCCGAAGGAGAATATCGATAACTTTCTTTTCCACAATAGGATTACCAATCTGAACCGAGGTAAAAGACACAGTTCCAGATTTGTCGGTGAGTTGTTCGGAGGCAAAAGTAGCACCATGAATGCCGTCTCTACCCGTCTTGCCACCGACAACAACAATCAGATCACCAGATTTATGTTTGCCCCGCTGAGCCATATTTACCGGAATAAGCCCCATTGTGCCGCAATAAACCAAGGGATTGGATAAATAACGTTCATCAAAAAGAATAGCACCATTCACAGTAGGTATGCCGAGGCGGTTACCATAGTCAGCCACACCGGCACGGACACCCTTGAAAATACGACGGGGATGGAGAACACCCGCCGGAAGCTTTTCCTGCGGGAAATCCGGAGGAGCAAAACAGAAAACATCCGTATTCAAAATCGGTTTGGCACCGAGTCCGGTTCCTAACGGGTCGCGTATGACGCCACCGATACCGGTTGCAGCACCGCCATAAGGCTCCACCGCCGAGGGATGATTGTGGGTCTCCACTTTGAAACAAAGCGCCCATTTGCCATCGAAATCGATGACGCCTGAATTATCCAGAAACACCGAGAGACACCATGGTTTATTTAACTCGCGGGTAACGCGGGCAACAGTGCTTTTCAGAATATTATTGATAACCTTGCCGTCATAAGTAACTTTAGCCTTGAAGGTCTTGTGGACGCAGTGTTCCGACCATGTCTGGGCTAATGTTTCCAGTTCGATATCAGTGGGATTTTTACCAAGCTGACGATAGTAATCTCTGACGGCGGAAACTTCGATTTCGGAGAAAGTATAATTGCGTCTGATTTCTTCCAGTTGGGCTTTATCCGCACCCAGCAGGTCAATTTGATTCAGTTTGAAATGATATTTGGGGTTTTCCGCAAAAGCAAACTGCCCCGATTCGATAACATGCTGGATGATAGGATTCACCAAGAGTTTTTTAGAGATAGTTCCCAGTTGATTGGGAGTCAGTTTACCTTCGAGAATATATTGTTTAGAGGTCTTGACCGCTTTGACACCGTTGATATTAAGGTCGTGCAAGCCAATCATGACCGTCTCTTCCACAGGGTCGACAACGCCAGCTTTGTAGGCAACCTCAACAATATGAATTACGGCTTGCATTGCCTCATCACTGACAGAATCGAAACGGTATTCCTGAGTAACAGGGTCGGCAAGAAGTTCACGGCAGATGAGGTCCAGTTGGGTTGAAGTTAAATCAGCATCCAGATAATAGATATCAGTGACAATGGCGCTGGAGACTGATTTGATGCCGAGGTCGGCGATATCTTTAACCAAACCGAGACCACAAGAGTCCGGAAAGTGGTTTTTGAGGCGAATTTCAATTCTGTGCATAGAACTTATTCAGTGCTTACAAGATTATATTAACAGAAAACGGGGGCAAAAAGCCAGTAGAATACAAAAAAGAAGAGTCCCGGCAAGTCGGGACTCTTCAAATGATTACTTAATTCCAGAAGATATTAGCTGGGAGCAGTGAGGAGTTCGGTGACAACGGCATTGATTTCCTTGCCATCGGCTTTACCCTTTAGTTCACCGATGATTTTGGGCATTACCTTACCCTTATCATTAGGTCCTTTTGCACCGACTTCCCCGATAATCCGTTTTGCCACAGCGACAATTTCATCGCGGCTCATCTGCTTGGGCATATAACTTAGCAGGACAGCCAACTCTGCTTCTTCCTGAGCAACAAGGTCTGCGCGGTTGCCCAGTTTGTAGGCATCGATACTCTCATGGCGCTGTTTGATTTCCCTGACAATAACACCCAGAATATCTCCATCCTCAAGCTTGGCTTGTTTGGCGATTTCGGCATTATTCACCGCCGATAACACCAGACGAACAGTACCAAGCTTGACCTTATCGCCGCTTCTTAAAGCCTGCCTGAGGTCATTATTCAATTTTTCTTTTAAGGACGCTTCCATTTTAATTCAACACCTAAGAATTAAACACGCTTTTTCGCTACTCTGGTACTCTTGCGTCGCTTTGCGGCCGCTTTGCGCTTGCGTTTGATGCTTTTTTTCTCAAAGTACTCACGATGACGCACTTCACTCAAGATGCCGTCCTGCTGTACTTTGCGGGTAAACCGGCGTAGCAAGCTTTCAAAGCTCTCGTTACCACCCGCCACCACATTGGTCACACACTCCACCTCCTTTTGGTCTCGATTACAGTTGTGTGACTGCAGACTTTTTAATTGTATGACGGCAATGTAATCGGTGTCAAGAAAAGGGGAATTAAGCGAGATGTTGACAGTTTGATAGACAGCACACTATAATGCCTGCGTGGGCATAAATTTAGTAGTATGCCAAGAAACCTCACCAGGAGCATAATTTAGTATGCCTTCCAAGAATAAACTCAGCGCTGCCGGACGAATAAAAGCTATCATCATTATCGTGACGGGCGTCATTCTTTTCGTACTTGGCATTGGGATGTGGGTAAGTCCTGAGGTTAACTGGGATGGTTTTATGGGAGCGTGGGCACTACTGGGAAATGAGTTTGCCCGTTTGAAGGATGACCCCTTCGCCGTGCTCGGTATACTCGTAATAATTGCCGCGGTTATCATTGCCTATCATGGTATCAAACGTCTGGTCAAGAGTTAGCCAAGCCGGTTGCAAATCCAAAAACTATCTAAACACTGATAAAGGAGTAAGTGGTGAAAATAGTAGTTGTCGACGATTCCCCGGAAATTGTAGAGGTTGTATCTATTTACCTGCAACTACGATGGAGTGATTCTATAACTGCGTCCCTGGCATTGTGCTCATCGAAAAATACCACTACTAATTTTCTACCTGCCGTCATTTAATCTGTAGGTAAATTACGAGCTACGGCAACACCTTCAAGATAAACTTTACCACTACCTATAATGTCAATCGTGGCGAGGTAGTTTTCCGAATCAAAATTTCTCAAGATTGCTTTTTTCAGACTCATTTCAATTTACACTCCCCCGAGTAAAAGCTTCTGCTCATATTCCCCATGGTCGGGATGGTAATTCAGAATTATGCCCGTGACGCACCTCTTAGCAGTAACTAAATCCGCTCTGCCATCCGTAATATCAATAACATCGTACAATTGCTGACCTCAATTCACGGGAACAGAAAGTATTCCGTTAAATGATTCTAATTCCGTCTTGCGCAAGCAAGCCTCACCTCTTGCATGGCTAGCCAATACCGTACCGACATTTCTATCGACTACCCGCTGTGTTCTATCGTAGAAATGCTACATCTGCTCCCAAATAAAAGAGTCCACGATAATAGTTTCACCACTCTCATCATCATACCCTTCGACACGGACTTGATTCGTCTGCCACCCGCCGTTACGATACCTGCCCTGCAATATGGCATGAGCCTGTCCGTAAGAATAGACCGCATTATCGGAAGATTGAGGATAAACCGGATATGCGCATACTCCTTCAATAAATAATAATCATTCCTAATGAGTGTAATAAATGCTATAATTTATAAGTTCAAGATGACCACGAAAAAGAAAATCACTATCGCTGTTTTCGGTACCAGTCAACCTTCTCCAGAAGAAGTGAAATTAGCTTAGGAGGTGGGGCGCGAGCTTGCAAAAAATAGTGTCATGTTGATTTGCGGTGGACTGTGTGGTGTAATGGAAACTGCCTGCCGTGGCGCTTCACTGGAAGTCGGCTTAACCATCGGCGTTCTGCCCAGGAATGACCCCGATTCTGCCAAACAATACGTCAAAATTCCTATCGTCACCGGTATCAGATATGCCAGAAATGCCGTTCTGGTGAAATCGGCACAGCCTGTGATTGCTGTGGGTGGCGGTTACGGCACTCTCTCTGAAATCGCCTATGCGCTTGACTTCAAAATCCCGGTCATCGGGATTAATACCTGTTCATTTTCCCGCAATGGTCAACAGGATAAAACCATCATTATCGCTAAAAATGCAAAAACTGCCGGAAACAAGACTTTACAACTAGTAAAAGGAAGGTAACATGTCAACAGTCAAAAACGTCAAGGCAAGTGAAATTCTAGACTCCAGAGGTAA
>CAIWXV010000143.1 GCA_903916765.1 uncultured Dehalococcoidia bacterium
AAAGGCGCAGAGCATAATTGAATACGCAGTACTAGTGGCGGTAATATCCGCAGCATTTATTGCGATGCACCTTTATTTGCAGCGATCAGTGCAGGCGAATTTTAAACAGATTGAGGATCAGATTAACGCTGAACCAGAGTAAAAATTCATCAAGAAGGAGGTGAGAACATATGTGCAGGAAAAAGGGCCAGAGTATCTTAGAGTACGTGATTGTTCTATCCGCGATTATCGCAGCCATAGTTTTAGCCGCTTCATCGGTGATTAAGACGGGAGTGAACGATTCACTCGGGAACGTGATGGGCAGCATCTCGAAATCGGCATCGAAAATTAGCAACTTGGCGAATTAAGGGAGAAAAGCGTAATTATACAGCAAATCTTATTGTAAGGGGGGTGAAAAGAAATGTTAAAGAAGAAGGGCCAGAATACAGCAGAGTTCGCGATTCTTATTGCGTTAGTCATTGCTGGAGCAATTGCTATGCAGACTTATGTGAAGAGAGGTTTCCAGGGTGGCGTGAAGTATGCCGTGGATAAACTAAAATCAAAAGCACCTAATGCCGCGGGGCAATATGAACCTTATTATCTTGAGACGTCTTATCAGACTACTCAGTCAGACTATACGGATACTGAGGAAACTTTAGAGCATGGCCAAATAAGCCGGAATATTGCCGATAGGACAACTTCCCGTGCGGGTTATCAGCGGTTAAAGGCACCGAGTACACAAAATGGTGAAACAGTACATTAAGGAGGTGAGTTATAGATGATTGGGAACAGAAGGGGCCAGAGTACATTGGAATACGCTCTTATTATTGCTGTAGTAGTGGCCGCGATTATTGCGATGCAGTTTTATTTGAATCGTGGCGTCCAGGGTAAGTTACGCGAAGCGGTAGATGATATCAGTGGCGGCGGCAACTATAGGGCAGGACACACAACTTCTACAGTAGAAACAAAACAAACAGGTAATTATGTGACAGTGGATGAATTTGGTACCGGCGGACTAGGCCAGGGAGTGTCACAATATAAGATAATTCAAGCCCCGACGAGTATGGAGGTCAGAACAACAAATGCAGAAATCATAGCGAATCTTGCGGGTGAGACGCTATTTGAGTAATACCAGGAGCACCAAAAAATAATTTTGAAGGAGGTGGAACAAGATGAGATTTACCAATAAGAAGGGCCAGAATACAGCAGAGTATGCGATTCTCATTGCCTTGGTGATTGCCGCAGCGATTGGCATTCAAACCTACGTAAAAAGAGGCCTCCAGGGTAGATTAAAAACTGAAGCAGACGGCATAGTAGGGTCGATAAAAGATAACTGGGATGACACAGCATTCAATACAATAACAGTCACAGCCTCGCCACAATATGAGCCTGAGAATTTTACTAGAAAAAGCACCAGTAATGTACAGGAGGATTCTGAAAGTTTTGTTTCAGAAGTAGGTGGCGCAACAACCCGGGGATTTGATAGACGAAGCACGCCTACTAATGAAGATTACCAAAAGCAGGGGTATTAAATTTAGCTTGAGCCGAAGGAGGTGAATGCTTAAATGATACGCAAGATAAAGGGCCAGAGTACGATGGAATACGCATTAATCATTGTGGTGGTCGCGGGAGCGCTCTTAGCCATGCAGATTTTTATGAAGCGCGGGATGGAGAATAGGTTGCGCAATGCGGCAGATGATATTGGCAAACAGTTTTCCGTCAATAACACAGGATATACGCGTACCACAAATAGAAATTACGCGACCGTAGAAGAGACTTTTGATACAGGTGAAACCAAAGTTTCTACAGGTCAGAATGCGGTAGGGAGAGAAGAAGTCTCCACAATAAAAAGAACGGAGAATGTTGGTGCTTGGGAGTAGTAGTAAAAAAGATGAGAGTCAAATCTAAAGCGCAAGGATTAACTGAGTACAGTATTTGTCTGGTTATTGTTATTATGACGCTTATGGGGATGCAGCTTTATGTTAAACGCGGCCTCCAGGGCCGCCTTAAATCTATGGTGGATGAGGTGACCACAAATATCGCTGCCCCGCGTCAGTATGAGCCTTATTATGTGTATCGCCAAGTGTCACGTTCTGCTCAAAGTGACACAGAAGAAACAATGAGTACAGGAGGCAAGGTAAGGCAGGATTTTGGAAACTGTGCCAGCAGCTTTATCTGGTTTAATACCAAGGATAATTAATAAAAGGAGGGAGTAAAGGTTGTGCAGGCGCAAGGGAGTAAACCAGAGAGCGCACCATTTAGTGGAATATGTATTAATAATAGGGATCGTCACCGTTGCCTTATTTGCCATGCAGACTTATTTTAAGCGCGGGGTACAGGGTATTCTCAAAATTGTGGCTGATGACATGGGCGAGCAGAAAGAGTCTTATAATCCGGAGGAGTCATCTCGGAAGAGGCAGGTTGATGCCGCGGTGAATGCGCTTTTCGCGCCATCACTTGGGCCAGATAGCCAGAAATATACGTTTGGTGGCTGGGATGCCTCTACTATTATGAACAAAGGCTCAGGCAAGATCTATCGCGCGCTAAAAAGCAACACTCTGTTGGAAAATGATTCCTACGGTGTCTTAGGAGAGAGCAGCCTGCAAGAAGCTCCCTCTACTAAGCCGTCATCCGTAGTACCGGGCGCAACAAGTGAGGTAAAAGATGGGGTTGGGCAGAAACCCTAGGCATCAAACCAGGCATCAAAGAAATGCGCAATCGACTATAGAATATGCGGCGGTAATTGTTTTTCTTACCGCCGCATTAGTGGCGATGCAGATTTATATCAAACGCGGTTTTCAGGGTAGGTTAAAAGAAGCCGCAGACGAACTTGGGGAGCAATATTCAGCAAAGACAACCACTTCTATGATAGCGCAAAATATCATCACATTTGCGGAAATTAAAGTCAGGCCGATACTGGTTGATATTAAGAATGAAATTACTAATGCACTCATAGGTACAACGGAGGTTACTGTATTTGAACGCTCAGGAAATCAACTAGAAGTGTTAGATGACAGCTATGAACAGACAGGGACCTCAAATGAGGAAACGCTTTATGAATAATCTTTATTATTCTCAGCTAAAAAAAGGCCAGGCCTTAGTAGAATTAGCTACTCTGGGAGCAATCCTATTATTCTGTTTAAGTATTTTTATAAGATATGGCCTACAAGCAAATTATACTCAGAGCATCATGATGAAGGGGTTCCGAAAGGCAATGAAAGCGGCTTTTTACAATACTTATACCGGTTCAAATTCCGGGGTTAGCCTGACCACAATAAAAGATAAACGGATGATCGATCCGACAGATAAATATGGTTTAGCTGAACGCTCTCCTTTTCAGAGCGAAGCATCGGTAACTTGGGCGGATAGTTTAAACCAAGACACGGTCTACAGCGATTCGGCATATCTTCCCGCAAAGGCTTACAATATAAATGATCAGACCAGCACCCTCTTTACGGACGGGGTTACCACGATACCGTCTCGGAGTTTAACTTTTAACACTTCGGGTTTCAAGGAGTTTACTTGTTTTTGTGATCCGGCCAACCCAGCAGCTAGTCAATTCGTCAATGTTCATGAGGTAAACTATGCAGTACCATCAGCACTAAATGCAGTTTATTGGGTAAACAATCCAGTTAGTTGTTGTCGGGTTTGGGTCGAGGCCATAGAGCAGGCTTGCGAATCTTGCCCTGGCGGGAAGAAAACTATAACTGTTGCCAGGTATTGGAATGCGGCTAATCAATGGTCAACACTTAGCCAGGCTGATCTAGATTTAGATGGTTTTAGCGAAACAGTGGTAGAGGTGACAGGTATCCACGGCCAGCCGGTCCAGTCTTTTCTCGCTATAGATGCCCAGGAAGGTGAGTTAGACACTTCTGCCGTAGAGAAGACTCATAATATTGGAGAATACCTTAATAAACAAGAGGGGTTATTGCCCGGGCTTCATCAAACAATCCAACAGACAGGCAGCTTAGTGAAAGAAGAAACCCCTACGCAGATTATTACCACTACTCATGTATCCACGGAAGGTTCAGTAATCGGACGACAATTTAGAACCAATAAAGACTTAGTGACCGGAAACAAAGTAATAACTACTTATTCAACCGGGGGTAATCCATTGTATGACAAAACTTATACCGAGACTACTCCTAAATAGTAACGCTAGAGCACAAGCAACTATTGAGTTTAGTTTAGCTTTTATGCTGATTTTGCTTTTTTTGGTGCTGACGGCCCGGCTCTTTGTTTGGTTTAACGGTGGTATGCTGAGGCGGCAGTTAGCCTATGAGGAGAGCCGAGTTCTGGCGGGGACGAGTAATGTAGAAGGTGGAGAACCCGGCAAGGAAGATTTTTATACCAGGAATCTGGATATTTTAGATAAGGCAGTATTTAAATAGGTTTTCTTTGGGGGGTATAAAAAATGTACCTCTACTATTCAGAAAAATGTAAAAATAAAAAATTGCTTTGCGGCCAGGTCGCCACGATTCTTACCCTGGTGATTGGTGCTATTTTTGTCTTCATGGTGCTGACCTGGAATATGCGTAAGGTGACCATGAAAAAAACAATGATAGACAATGCTGTCGATGGGGCAGCACTATTTATGGCTTCTCAACTTGGAAGTATTGCCACTCGGATGGCTTACGACATTTTCGGCAGCGCTACTACAGAAAAATGTAATTATGATTGGTGGTTGATAGCCACTGCGGCTATCATGGCTTTGACTTTGCCGTTACAAATTATGACCGGATTTGGCTTTACAGGATTATTGTTTACTATAGGCTCTATGGCATTTAAAGTTGCGGCCTCTCTGGTTGCGGGTTCAGTTTACAACATCATATGGAAAGAACCAAACGCATACAAGAATACGACCGGGTATTTAAGGTATCTGACGTTGGAACAGCAGATTTGCGAAGGGGCAATCGCACAGGTTTTTTTTGCCGTTGTCACTGACCCTAAGCAAACAGCAGATTACCATGATTGGGATGAAGATGGGATCTATGGTACGACTCATGCTGACGGCTCTGCGGATCAGATTCCCAGCAGTCTGAACTTTTGGTATACAAGAAGCCATGCTGTTTACAGCCATAGCCTGGGAGGAGCTTTTGTAGGCTTTCAGAGCAGATTGGGGTATACATATTATGTTCCTAATCCCCTCATCACCCCAGACCCGAATAAATTGGGATTTACGAAAACTAAAACAGCGGGTTTTGGACTCTCAGAAGTCTGGCTGCCGCTAATCAACGCAGCCGGTGAACATCTAGAAACTCCCTCTTTTGCAGATTGGTTACATAATGATTTTAATAGCTTCCTTCAGTTATTAACAGATAGCGGTTATGATGTGAATGCCGGATATGTTTCGCCTCAGCCGGGTAATATTTTTTGGGCAACTGGCTACGCCCCTGTTGCGGTTGTGGCGGGGGACGATAAGTATGATGATGTAGATTCTTTAGAGTTGGATATTCGGGATTTTGAAAATTGGGCAAAGAGTATATTAAACCTGGATTCAACCCAGCTTACTACTGCTTATAAACAATGGTATGGCCAGTTGATTGACGCTGGTGATGGCGACGATAATTGGCAGCTTCGGCTTCAAACTTGGGTAGCGGTGTTGAATGCGATGATTACCAGATTAAATGCCATACAGGCAGATGTGAAGAGTTGTGTTAACAGTTGTGGGAATAACGAGTGGGTGGCTTCCACCACTGATTCCACCTGCGGGCCGGCTGCTACTTGTACAGATATCTGTAATATTTTCACTGATAACTGGGATAGTTGGAGAGATGTCTGTGACGTGTGGACTTCTCCAACTGCGGGGCCAGGTGCCACTTGCGCTGTACCGAATGCTACTGACGGCTCCATTTGCGATAGCGACTCTACCGTTACTTGCCTCACGCCTGATACTAATCTTTTTCCTAGTCCCACAGGATTTGACGCTCACGATATTGGCGTCACGGCCGATGCCAGTCCAGGAGTTTGGGACCCTACCGACCCTTGCGATCCGGCCGGCATAGATAACGATGGAGTATGTGACGCTAACGATATACCTCTTACCTATCACGGCTGTTGCGGCGCATGGAAGACTAATTGCGCGCTTTGTACAGACGCATATTGTCCCCCTGGTGGTGGCTGCTGCGGGACTTGTTGTAAAGTGCTTAATGCTCCCGGTGATCCTGATCTCAACAGTACGATCCCCCCGGTAGTAGCCCAGCTTACGCGCACGCGCGACCACATTTTAAGTTTTCTCACTTATTTAGATAATTCCGTTGCCCCCCTGGGGTTAAAACAAACAGTAGCAGCTAGTGAAGATGCTGTTATCGCTGACCGCACCCTTCATTACGCCTGGGTTGACAGTTTGGGTGACCACCGGGTAAAAATTAAAGTGGAATTTTGGAAAAAGGTGCTGAATCCAAATCCCCCACCTGTCTATATACATGTGCAAATCGATCACTATACTCCACCCCAGCCGGGAATCAGAAGGAAGAACTGGGGTTTTAAAAAGTGCACCTATTTAAAGAACTACAAGGGCGAGGTGAGAGTGATTGCTTCTCGCTATGATAAGGAAATTAAAGCCGCTGGCTTAAAAGGGATTATAGATTTGTTTCGCTTTGACAATACCGTAACCAGCGAGGCTTGGGGGCATTACGGCGTAGATAAAAAGAATATTGGATTGGGGCAGCAGCAGGAGTTGCCATGATAAAAATGAGAAATCGACGGGCAATGAGCATAGTTGAGTATGGCGCAATGATAGCGGTATTAGTCGGCGCGCTGGTGGGCCTTTCCATTTACCTTAAGCGCTCAATCTCAGGGCACTGGCGGCAGACCGCCGACGTCTTTGGTTTTGGCAGGCAAGCCCGGGCGCCAGAAAACATATTATGGGAGAAGTAATGTTAAATATTATTTTGTTACTGATTTTTAGTTCCATTGCTTACATCGCTTATCGCCTCATTCCTTATATTACGGAGAGATATTATAAGTCGCAGAATAAGAGGATGGAAAAGGTGGCAAAAGAATTAGACCAGATGTTTATTTTCCAGGAAAGACACCGCATTCTGGCTCTCTTTATGCTTACGCCTTTATGTTTGGCTGTGCTGGGGGTGGTATTATTTAGGCATCCCCTGGGCCTGCTAGTGGGATTGATCTTAGGCCCGATTTTGCCGAAAATATTCTTGAAAAATATGTCTATATTAAGACGGAATAAATTCCAGGCCCAGCTCGTGGATGGCCTGATGCTTCTTTCTAGCTCCTTGCGCGCAGGTTTAAGTTTAAATCAAGCCTTTGAAGTTTTAGCGGAAGAAATGCCGGCGCCCTTAAACGAAGAATTCGCTTTAGTGATTAAAGAAAATAAAATGGGGGTGGCCTTTGACGATTGCCTCTTACACTTAAGAAAAAGAATACCTTTGGAAGATTTAGATTTAATTGCTACAGCCGTAAATATTGCCCGCGAAACCGGAGGAAACTTAACCGAGGTCTTTGACCAATTAGTCGTCACAATCAGGGATAAGAAGAAACTCGAAGACCGGGTCAGGACCTTAACCGTGCAAGGCAG
>CAIWXV010000144.1 GCA_903916765.1 uncultured Dehalococcoidia bacterium
GTTTTATCTCCTATTCATTTTTATTGTCATTGCGAGCGAAGCGTGGCAATCTCTGGGAGGGGCGTACCCCACCACTCTGAGATTGCTTCGTCGCTTTCTCTCCTCGCAAAGACATTACGATTTTTATTTTCTGTTTGCTACTCTCTGTTTGGTGTATTCGATTAATCCTCCGGTTTTCACCAGTCGGCTCATAAATTCAGGGTAGGGCTTGGCAGTGAACTGCTTACCTGTCGTCAGGTCTTTAATTGTCCATTTTTCTAAATCGACTTCTACAGTATCGTCATTGTTTATGCCGTTGACCGCTTCTTCACTTTCCAGCAGGGGTAAGCCGATATTGATGGCATTGCGGAAGAAGATGCGAGCAAAACTCTTGGCAATTACACAGGAAACACCCGATGTTTTGATCGCCAGCGGCGCATGTTCTCTGGACGACCCGCAACCGAAGTTGGTATCCGCCGCAATTATATCACCTGGTTTGACCTTTTTCACAAAATCGAGGTCGATATCTTCCATACAGTGCTCTGCCAGCAGTTCCGCTTCCGAGACATTCAAGTAGCGTGCTGGTATAATTTCATCGGTATTGACATTTGCACCGTATTTAAACACTTTACCTTTTAACATATGTCTCCCTTACCAATTTTAGGCTTTTAGTAACTTACTTTCCCAATCCTTAACGCGCTTTGGCTTTCCTGTCCTGTCCAATTCTATTGTATGTCCTTCGGCTTTAAGGCGTTGGGACTGGGCATCTAATCCACCCGGGTATTTTTCGTTGAGTTCTCCCTTTCCCTTCAATGTCCGCCAGTAGGGGGTGATATCTTTCTTACCTTCTGCCGCCTCTTCCTCAGCCGCACGGGCTGCCATTCCTGCGAAAATGCCGGTAGTGATCGGACAGCCGAAGCTAGCGTGATATTTAGTAGCCATTACCGCACGTATCTGGTTAATGGTGATGAGTTTACCCTTCGGCACGCTTTTCATAAGGGCATCGATTTCTACCGGGGAAGGGATAACGCAGGTGCCTTCACCCCATATTTTGCTCATCTTCTCGTTGACTTCTACTACCCGGGGTAATTTTTGTCTCTGTGTCGTTGAGATTAGTTTCTCCCGCCACGTTTCCTTTTTTGTCGCCATTTTTCACCCCCTGAGAGTAAATCCTAATCTCGAATATCTAAATACTAAACGAATTCAAATCTAAAAGTTTTAAAATTTGTATTTTATTATTGTTTAGTGTTTCGAATTTACTTTGTTATTTCCTCCGGGCTCGAAATTCTTCCTGTAATGGCGCTGGCGGCGGCAACTGCCGGATTTGCCAGATAAACCTCTGATTTCGTGCTCCCCATCCTGCCGACGAAGTTACGGTTGGTGGTGGAGACAGCCTTTTCCCCTCCTGCCAGAATGCCCATATATCCACCCAGACAGGGTCCGCAGGTGGGCGTGCTGACCACGGCACCGGCATTGATAAATATTTCAATCAATCCCTCATGTAAAGCATCCAGATAAATCTGCTGGGTACCGGGAATAACGATACAGCGCACTCGGGGATGTACTTTTCTACCTTTCAATATCCCGGCGGCAATGCGCAGGTCGCTGATTCTGCCATTGGTGCAACTGCCGATGACCGACTGGTCGATTTCAATTTTGCCCACCTTGCTCACAGGTTTAGCGTTAGAAGGTAAATGTGGTAACGATACCTGCGGCTCCATCTTTGAGACATCGTATTCGATGACCTGTGCATATGCGGCATCAGCGTCCGGTTCATAAACTTTATAATGTCGCGAGGCACGTGATTTTACATAATCTATCGTTTTCTGATCTGCGTGGAAAATACCTGCTTTCCCGCCGGCTTCAATTGCCATATTTGCCATCGTGAATCTGCTGTCCATCGACAGGCTATCGATTGCCTCGCCGGTGAATTCCATTGCGGCATATAACGCACCATCGACACCAATTTGCCCGATAGTGAAAAGAATCAAGTCTTTACCGCTAACCCACTTTCCGAGTTTGCCATGATAGACGAACTTAATCGTTTGCGGCACTCTCATCCAGATATCGCCGGTTGCCATTGCGCAGGCAATATCCGTTGAACCCATACCGGTAGCGAAAGCACTCACAGCTCCGTAGGTACAAGTATGGGAGTCCGCTCCGATGATGACATCGCCGGGTAGAACTAAGCCTTTTTCCGGTAATAAGCAGTGTTCGATGCCCATTTGTCCGACGTCATAGTACATGATGCCCTGTTCATTTGCGAAATCCCGCATGAATTTGCTCTGCTCGGCAGAGGTGATATCCTTATTCGGGACAAAATGGTCGGCGACCATCACAATTTTCTTGGTGTCGAATACTTTTTTGACACCGATTTTACGGAACTCTTTAATAGCGATTGGCGCTGTGATGTCGTTGGAAAGTATGAGGTCGGGTTGAACATTGATAAACTCACCCGGCGACACTTTCTTTTTACCGCAATGTGCGGCGAAGATTTTTTCAGCTAAATTCATTTTATATTCCTTGTCGTTGTTTGTGATAATTACTTTATTTCTTTATGCGGGAGGATAAGAATGATTAATGCCATAACGGTTACTGCAGGAGCGACGATATATAAACCTGCACCAGCCGCCAGACCGATTCCAGCCGCTACCCAGATGGTTGCGGCTGTGGTTAACCCTTCAACTCCACCCTGCCTGTGCAGAATTGCCCCGGCGCCCAGAAAACCAATGCCCGTAACCACGCCCGCTGCAATCCTGGCAGGGTCAGCTCCAGGGAAGCATATTATTGAAACTACACTGAACATAGCAGAGCCCATCGAGATAAGACTAAGTGTTCTGACACCTGCCGGTTTACCTGCTTTTTCGCGCTGGAAGCCGATGATTGCACCGAGAGCCGCTGCCAGTAGGAGACGTAGTACCATCTCTAGTTGCTGTGGCATTCAGACACCTCCCTGTGATTATTTCCTTGTTTTTTCGGCGGTAATCACACGGTTCAAGGCGTTTACATAGGCTTTGGCACTGGCAACGATAATATCGGTATCAGCACCCCGCCCTGTGTAGGTGATACCCTTACTCTCTACTCTGATAAGCACTTCACCGATGGCATCGATTCCCTCGGTCACCGATTTTACGGTGAATTCAGTGAGTTTGATGTCCGGTATCTTGACGAGTTTATCTATTGCTTCGCAGACAGCGTCTACGGGACCTGTCCCGATAGCGGCATCGGATACTGTTTTACCATCCGGTGCAATCAATCTCACGGCGGCTGTGGGTATACCGCGGTCGCCGCAAGTTACCTGCACACGGTCCAGATGATAAGCATCGGCAATAGTACGTTTATCTTCTGCTACCAGAGACTCGATATCTTTATCGGTGACCTCTCTTTTTTTGTCAGCCAGAGCGATAAAGGTAGTGAAGGCACGCTGGAAAGCGGTCTCATCCAGAACATAGCCTAGTTCCGCCAATCTCTCTTTGAAGGCATGTCGCCCGCTGAGTTTCCCCAGCACCAGATTGCTCGCAGGAATACCTACCGTTCTCGGGTCCATAATTTCGTAGGTTCTTGCCATTTTCAGGACCCCGTCCTGATGAATACCCGATTCATGGCGGAAAGCATTCGCACCGACAATTGCCTTATTCGGCTGAACGATAAATCCGGTTAATTCACTCACCAGACGACTGGCCTTATAAATCTCCGTGCTATTGATGCTGGTAGTCATATTTTTGAAGATATCGTTGCGGGTTTTTATGGACATCACGATTTCTTCGAGCGAGGCATTACCTGCTCTCTCACCGATACCGTTGATGGTGCATTCTACCTGGCGGACACCCCGTTTGATAGCTTCCAAACTATTAGCAACTGCCAATCCCAGGTCATTGTGGCAATGAACGCTGATGATTGTCTTGCCGATGTTGGACACATTTTTGAAAATTCCTTCGATTAAATCGCCAAATTCACTGGGAATGGCATAGCCTACGGTATCAGGAATATTTACGGTGGTAGCACCGCACTTTATAACCTCTTCTACAATCTGGTAGATGTAGTCGGGGTCGGTACGGCTGGCATCCATCGGTGAAAATTCGATATCGTTGACGTATTTCTTAGCATATGCAACCATTTTACATGCCATTTCCAGAATTTCCTGGCGGCTCTTTTTGAGCTGATAGACAAGATGGACATCCGAAGCCGAGAGGAAGACATGGATGCGCGGATGAGTCGCTTTTTTGACTGCCTCGGCAGCACG
Organism: uncultured Dehalococcoidia bacterium; assembly: GCA_903916765.1. Classification (GTDB taxonomy): domain Bacteria; phylum Chloroflexota; class Dehalococcoidia; order Dehalococcoidales; family Fen-1064; genus Fen-1064. Next base: position 4,223 of record CAIWXV010000144.1, read on the forward strand.
GTCGATCGCTGCTGTATTAGCATGAGACAATGCGCAGATAATTGGTTGGCGCACTTCTTTTGCAATCAGACTGACCGCCTCGAAATCACCCGGTGAAGAAATGGGGAAGCCCCCCTCGATGACATCAACACCAAGTTTCTCCAGTTGCTTTGCGATTTCCAGTTTCTCCTGGACGTTAAGTGTCCCGCCCGCTGCCTGCTCTCCATCTCTTAATGTCGTATCGAATATCGTTATTTTATCCATAGTTATCCACCCAGTCCCTGAAAACGACACCCGGACCTAATGTCCGGAATGCCGTTTTATTATCGTGTGAATTACTTCTTCTTTGTTTTTTTCGCCGGTTCTTTCTGCAACCATGACATCATCTGTCGAAGCTTTGCGCCTACTTCTTCGATTGGATGGTCGGCATCCATTTTCAGCAGGGCGTTGAAGACAGGACGTCCTGCCTGATTTTCCAGAATCCACTCTCGAGCAAAAGAACCGTCCTGAATTTCAGCAAGGACTTCTTCCATCTCTTCTCTAACGAGGTCGTTGATGATTCTGGGACCGCGTGTGATATCACCGTATTTAGCGGTGTCGCTTACCGACCGTCTCATATGAGCAATACCGCCCTGATAAATCAAGTCGACAATTAATTTGAGTTCATGCAAGACTTCGAAGTAGGCAATCTCCGGCTGGTAACCGGCTTCTACCAGAGTCTCGAAACCCGTCTTGATGAGTGCACTTGCGCCACCACAGAGTACCGCCTGTTCTCCGAAGAGGTCGGTTTCAGTTTCCTCTTCAAAAGTGGTCTCGATGATGCCGGCGCGGCTAACACCCAAACCCTTTGCATAAGCTAAAGCAATTTCTTTTGCCTTGCCACTGGCATTCTGATAGACAGCCACCAGGGCCGGTGTACCTCTACCTTCGGTATAGAGTTGCCTGACCATGCGTCCCGGTGATTTCGGCGCAATCATTACAACATCTACATCTTTCGGCGGTACAATCTGCCCGTAATGAATATTGAACCCATGGGCAAACATCAGGACTTTACCCTTAGTGAGGTTCTTCTCGATTGCCTGATAATAAATTGCTTTTTGTGTTTGGTCGGGAACAAGCATCACAATTACGTCGGCTTTTTTGGCCATTTCTGCAGCTTCCATGACTTTCAAACCGGCAGCTACGGCATCTTTCCAGGGTTGACTGCCTTTCAGTTCGGAAACAATCACATTACAGCCGCTGTCCCGAAGATTTTGGCTGTGAGCATGCCCCTGATTTCCGAAGCCGCCGACGATGCCGATGACTTTTCCATCCAGCAGTTTCAGATTACATTCTTTGTCGTAATATACCTTTGCCATTTTTTCTCCTTAATCCGTTTTTCCTTAATCGATTTCGCTTAACTATTATAATACAGACTCGGTGGAATTAGCTTGCTTACACTGCTAATCCTCCGTTGTCCCTGGTTGTTTCGATGTGCGGGGTTTCATTTCGGTATTATTCCCGCGTGTCATTGCGATTCTGCCGGTGCGACACATCTCCTTGATTCCGAATGCATTCAGTAAATTGCACAGGGAGCTCAGTTTTTCTTCATCACCGGTTACTTCTACCGTTAGCGAATCGTGAGAAACATCGACGATATTTGCCCGGAAGATATCCACAATCTGAATAATCTCACTGCGATTGGCAGAAGTTGCCTTGACCTTAATGAGTGCCAGTTCACGCAAAACGATATTATCGCTGGTAATATCGTTTACTTTAACTGTCTCAATTAACTTGTCCAATTGCTTCCTCACTTGCTCTACGGATGTATTCGTTCCATCGACAACGATGGTCATACGTGATATGTGGGGTGTTTCACTTTGCCCTACGGCGATGCTTTCGATATTGAAACCTCGCCGGCGGAAAAGACTTGCCACTCGATTTAGGACACCAGGCTTGTTTTCTACCAGTGCAACTAGCGTGTGCTTTGTTGTTGACATAGTGCCTCCTCCTCTTTAGGTGTTTCCAGGAATTTTTCCAACGAGGCTCCGGGCGGCACGAAAGGATAGACATTTTCCTCGGGTTCAATCCTGAAATCAATCAGGAAAGGCCCATCGTATGCTATCGCTTTTTCAATCGCTGTAATTACCTCTTCTTTACGCTTGACCGTGACGCCGGGGATACCGTAGGCTCCTGCTATTTTCACGTAATCAGGTCCGAATAGCGGCGAGGCGACGAAGCGTTTTTGATAAAGCAATTCCTGCCATTGTCTCGGTAGCCCCAGGAAGCCGTTGTTCATAATGGCTATTTTGATTGCCAGTTTTTCCTGTACAATTGTTGCCAGCTCATGCATTGTCATCTGGAAACTTCCATCGCCGTCAATACACCATACGTTGGCATCGGGGCATCCCATTTTTACTCCTACCGAAGCCGGTAAACCGAAGCCCATCGTTCCCAGGCCACCGGAAGAAATTAAACTATTTGGCGTATTATACAGATAGTGCTGGGCCGACCACATCTGGTGCTGTCCTACGCCGGTCACAATAGTAGCTTCACCTCTTGTAGTTTCATATATCTGATGAATCACATATTGAGGTAAAACAGAGGAGCTATCTCTGATATCGGTTGACGGATGTTCCCTCCTCCATGTATCCAGTTGATGCAGCCATTCTCCATGTTGTGCCGGACTGATTGCCTTAATTAAGGGCGAAAGTACTGCCTTCACATCACCGACAATCGGCACATCGACGGTCA
>CAIWXV010000145.1 GCA_903916765.1 uncultured Dehalococcoidia bacterium
GGTATTACTATTGGTTTTTTGTGTTTCGGGATAAATATTTCCTCGTATTCCTTGGCTAGGCCGAGGATGGGTTGAGATTCCGCTCCAACTTCCTCTAAAACCTCGAGCGCGGCATTAAGCTGTCCTTTGCCGCCATCGATAAGCACCAGGTCAGGCAAAATTGCCCAGGAATCGGTAGAGTTTGCGCCACGTTTGAAACGCCGTCTCAGTACTTCCTGCAGCATCGCATAATCATTTGCACCTTCGACGGTTTTGATCCGGAACCGGCGGTAATGAGAAGGCGTAGACTTTCCATTTTCGAAGACTACCATGCTCCCTACCGCTTCCTTGCCCTGAATATTGGAGATATCGTATCCCTCTATACGGTTCGGTAAGTGCGGTAGATTTAAAGTTTTCTGTAATTGCTTTAGAGCATTTCCCAGCACTTCCGCCCCGGCTAGTTGTTTTATTTTTTCGTGTTCTAATGCTTGTTTAGCGTTTTCTAGAACGATATCGATGAGCTGTTTTTTATTACCCTTTTCCGGCACGATGATTTTAACCACACCACCGTGTTTCTCTTTGAGCCATTCCTGAATGGGGATTTTGTCAACGATAGAGTACTGTAATAAGATTAGCGGTGGAATATATACCGCGGCGCTGTAATATTGTTTCACAAAACTGGTCATAATCTGGGGAGGCTCTTCCGAATTCACACCGGTGAGGGTGAAACTTTCTCTCCCGATCAGTTTACCGCCGCGCACAAAAAACACCATCACAAAAGCCTGATCGCGATCGGCGATAAACGCAACCGCATCCTGCTCTCCGCTGACAGTTGCGGCTATTTTTTGCCCCTCGGAAACCTGTTTGACCGCCATTATCTGGTCGCGAATGCGTGCCGCGCCTTCATAATTCATCGTTTCTGCAGCTTCTTTCATTTTACGTTCCAGACTGCGAATTATGGCCTCCTGTTTACCCTCGAGAAATAGGATTATGGCTTTCATGACCTCCAAATATTCCATCCGTGTAATATTACCGGTACACGGCGCCGGACACCGTTTGAGGAAAAACTTCAAGCAGGCACGCCGGTCATTACCTGTAATTTCTTTGTTACAGGTGCGATAACCGAAAATACTTTCAATGACCTTGAGTGTCTGCCTTACCGAACGGGCGCTGGCAAACGGCCCGAAATAATTGGCTCCATCATTCTTTAACAATCGCGTAAAAACTACCATCGGCCATTCTTCTTTGAGGTTGATTTTGATGTATGGATACGTCTTATCGTCTTTGAGGCGGATATTGTAATGCGGCCGGTAACGCTTGACAAGGTTATCTTCTAGGATTAACGCGGCTTGTTCTGACGAAGTGACATAGAATTCAAGGTCATGGATTTCTGACACCAGTGCCCGTGTCTTGGGGTCTAGCTTATTCGGTGACTGGAAATAGGAACGTACGCGGTTGCGCAATTCGGTGGCTTTACCGACATATAGTATCTTGCCGCCGGCATCCTTCATCAGGTAGACGCCAGGGCTGGAAGGTAATTGCTTCAGTTGTTCCGCTACGAGACTGGATGGCACATTTTTCCTCTACTGGCGTATTGTCATTGCGAGCCAAAGGCATGGCAATCTCCGATAGGAGGGGGGAAATTCTCACCCTGAGATTGCTTCGTCCTTATTAGTCCTCGCAAAGACAACAAGTAGCTTATACTGCGCTCTTGGTTAAACTGGCCAGGAATTCAGTGTTGCTCTTAGATTTCCGCAGGCGTTCCATCACCTTCTCGGTAGCTTCAATCAGGATGTTGGA
>CAIWXV010000146.1 GCA_903916765.1 uncultured Dehalococcoidia bacterium
CCAGGGAGGAATAGATTCTAAAATCCACTGGAAGCGGAAATTAAATGCAGCCGCAACTCCTACCGCGATAACCAGTGACAAAATAATAACTTTATTCACGTGCCTTCTTAAAAATGCGGCATCAGAATTAGGAATCAACCAACTCACCCCCGGCATCAAGGCAAACATCCCCATCAGATGCGAAGCATAGCTTTCATGAAGTTCAATCCAATTGGCTATTTTGGGATATCTGTTCTTGATTTTTTTAAGGGCGAGGCTCTCTATTCCATCAGAAAGGGCAACTTTATGTAGGAGGGTTCGAAGGATACTGCGAGGATACATTTTACGCACTATATTAAATGTTGCCCTGCCCATTAAGGCAAACTTAATTGTTATCCAGAAACCATAACCGCCGATTACTAAAGAAACGAGTATAGCGGGTAGTGCCGGTAAAAATACACTAATCAAACCAATGGCTACAGCGGTGGCAATAAAGCTTGTCCCGGCCGCCACAACGCCGTCAATGGCGCGGAAGGCGTGGGGTTTTTCCTGCCCAATACCCTCGGCCTCAGCCAAGAAAACATCTTCCACGCGATCCTCTTCGCGTTCGCGCTTTGGATATTCATTCTCTCCTTTTGGTATGAAACCCAGGCTTTTGGCTAATTTTTGCATTGGTTCATTATGCTTTTGAGTTTGCACTGATACCTTAAGAGGACTATCTGTGGGAATAGCTACAAAACCCCTCTCTACAAAATCCTGGACGGCAGATTTGACTAATGCTGTGCCTATGCCACGTCTACGACATGCCTTACCATCCTCTACCGCTAGTGTCTGGATATATAAGGTAGGTTGAGTAAGACACGCTACTTCCCCTGCAGGCCTTTCATAGGCTATCAATAGTCCTATGGGTTTCTCTTTTTTATCTACAGCTATAAAACTATGTTCAAATTTACCCGGAAATTTTCTTCCGTCTGGCCAAATTTCCTTCGTTAACTGCTCAGGAGTCCACTGAGCAACCTTAATCTGATTTTGCAACGCTAATAAACTATCTACATGCGCCTGCGCCAAGAAGTAATCACTGGTAAGACGAACTATGCGGAAGGGATGGGATTTTTCTTCGGTTGGCTTGGCGGCGGTGGCTGTGTCTTTGGCGTTGATAATCGCCCTGTATACGCTAAGCGCTGGCTCAGTGGCTCTTTCTCTTAACTCTTGAGGAGCGACAATCACGCCCTGGGGAATCTCCGCTTCTGTTTCGCAGCCGACATAAATCTTGAGTAACTCCACATCCCAACCTATACCTACCTGCCGCAATTGCTCATTTGTCAAAACAAGCAAACTTCTATCATTGCCGGGATTCTTCTCTGTCCCCACTGAGTCCGCAATTAAAACCACTCTTTTTAATTGTAACAATTTAATTATCTGAATAGCGGAGGCACCTTTAGAAACAGGCATAATATCAACTGCAGCACCTGAAGCAGCTACTTCTGCCCCCTCTGGTAGTAAACCTTCCTTAAGCAACCTCTCTCTGACTAATTCAACTATGTCAAAGCGGTAGTCTCTTAACTTTTTACCTCTTGCGTCTTCA
>CAIWXV010000147.1 GCA_903916765.1 uncultured Dehalococcoidia bacterium
CCTGTGAGGTATGAGTGATGATATAAGATTCGGTGACCGGCATGATGATATACATACATATTCCGAGGATAAGTAAAATAATCGGTACAATCCATACGTATGGTATAACGCTTAGCAGATATATTGCCGGACCTGCTATCAGCGATGTTATTATCATTATTCGCACCTTTCCAAACCGGTCGGAGATAATACCTCCGACCGGTCCTGCCAGCAGTCCGGAGAGACTTGCCAGCGCGTATAAAAGTGCAGCTATGGCTTTACTGCCATGGAAGTAATCTACGTAAAATATCGGCACGAAAGATATTGTCGTGAAGACAATAATTTGAACTGCCGACCCTGCCGTGATGAAAGCAATCAAGCGGCGTAGATGCCCCGGTGCATTGATTTTTATGGTGTAACTCTTGGTGTTTTCATGCAGGGTTTCCCTGTGTAACCGTGCCATGTCAGTATGATATAGAGCACAATGCCGAAAATAATAATTGGGATTGACAGGACAATGAAGGTGCCTCGCCAGCCCATAAGTGTGGCTAATCCTGCCGCTAGCAACGGTGCAAGAAAAAGGCTGGCGGTACCACCCATCTGGTGAAGTCCTAGAGCCTGTCCGCGTTTTTCTTCGGGAACCGAGGCAGAAACGAGTGGTGCGGCAGTTGGGTGATAACCACCACTGAGTATGCCCATTATCGTCACAAAAGTTATCAGTAGTACATAACTGGGAGATAACCCAATCAGCAGGCCAGTTAAAGCTAAACTGCTGTTGCTTGCTAAAAGCATGATTCTAGGACCGAATCGGTTGGATAACTATCCGCCGGGGAACTAACTGAGTTCACTTGCTAGAGCAGAAGCCGTCAGTATCCAACCATACTGGCTGTAATTCAGATGAAAATCATCGCGTATATAGGGCAAGAGGGGTTGTAGCAGTGAGGATATCAAGTGGTGGGAGAAATGAGCCAATAAAAAAAGAGGCACTTGCCCTATTAAAAGCGATTTGAAATAGGTCTTAATTGAGGCGATATTCGTATCTATTTCCATTCAATGCCGGTCAGCATCAAAACTGCTACTCATAAATCAGTGCATTAGAGATAATTCTAGCAGTTTTTAAGAATGGTTGCTAAGGATATAGCATTTAACCAATCTGTGCGAAGAGTACTACGTAGTTTTTACCATATACTTTGGCACATTTAGGGCAGGTAGTATAGGAGAAATAGAGTTTGTTCATCGTCTTGCCCTTTGACTTTACGTAATCATTCATTTCCTGTGCCCATTTACTGGCATTCTGATATGGTCCCTCAAAGACTTTCGTCAGGAATGTCCCTGAGATGGTTGTCATCTTTACTCCCGGCACTTCCTTGGACACATCGATGTAGATGTCCGCGCCCCACATCGAGTTCTCATCGGTCAGCATCAGTTGGTAGGAGCTTCGGCTTGAGCCGCTTTTATCAGTTTCATGTTCTTGACGATTTTACTACCCATATTGAGTGGCATGTGGAAGAACTCAATGACATGGTCCTTAACGAATGGCTTAAATGTCCATGTAATCTCTTTCTCTTGCCAGGGCGTAGGGTCGAAGGGCGCACAACAACCGGTCGGTTTTACCTGTTCCATTTTATTTCCCTCCTTACTTAGTAAAAGTAAATGCAGGTTTTTATATGTTAGCAGAGAATTGGGAATTCGGCAATAGAAGTATGATGATGGCGGAGAGGGTGGGATTCGAACCCACGGTAGCCTTACGGCTACAAGCGCTTTCCAGACGCTCCTGTTAGGCCTCTGCAGTACCTCTCCACATACTAACATGGATTATCTAAGTCTAAGTTTACGCTTTGAGACTTCTTTTTGTAAAGACTGGTTCAACAATTCCCCGGGCATTCCCCTGCTATATTCAGCAACTTCACAATCTGCTTTTCGTCAATATCTTTGAGAGTGTGAATCTTGATATGTCGCATTGTTTTGCCTTTGCCTTCAAAGAGAGCCACTTCTTTTTTTGTTAGTCCGTTGATTGAAAAACCTAAATTGATATGGTCTTTTAGGGCACTGATATAAAATCTTCCGCCGGAAAAAGTAGGAACACCCCACTTCATTTCCTCTTTTATATCCGGGAATGTTTCGAAAATAATTTCCCGCAATTTAAGACATATTTCTTTCTCTTGCGATTTCTGTTTCTCGATGTATTCCTTAACTTTTATATCCATAGTTAAGTTTGAATTCTGAATTAATCTTTCCTTATTAGCTTTAGACCATCCTTTAACCTGTTTTTCACGTTTCATCGCTTCAGAGATATTATTGTGCTTTTCGCAATAAACCAAGGTCACTGGTCTATGAATGGAAGTGTATCTTGCTCCTGTTCCCTTGTTATGTTCTTTTACGCGCTTTTCGATGTTGGTTGTAATGCCTGAATATAGTGAGTTATCCTTACACCTGACGATATAAAAGAACCATTCTTTATCACTCATTGTCTCTCGATTGCGCTTAGGACAGATGGCGGAGAGGGTGGGATTCGAACCCACGTCACGATAAACGTGAACCGCTTTTCGAGAGCGGCGCCATCGGCCTCTCGGCCACCTCTCCAATCTCAAGTAATTATCTCAAAACGTTTATGAATAAGCAACAGACGGAATGACAGGCTATTCCTCTTCCTCATCCCTACGGGTGGCGGCGATTTCTCTCAACCTCAGTGTTTCCTGCAATATCTTCTTCCTGAGGCGGATATGCTCGGGGGTAATCTCAGCCAGTTCATCTCTGTTGATGAAATCGATGGCTTGCTCCAGACTCATCAATATCGCCGGCGTCAGTTTGATGGCAATATCAGATGTCGAGGAGCGGATATTAGTTTTCTTTTTTTCTTTACAAATATTAACAGCAATATCCCTCGGCCGCTGATGCATACCGACAATCATACCTTGGTAGACCTGTGTGCCTGGTTCCACGAATGTAAGGCCTCGTTCCTGAGCGTTATTTAAGCCATAAGTAACAGCGACGCCTGTTTCCGATGCTACCAGTACGCCGCTGCGTATCGAGCCGATATCCTTCTTCCACGGTTCGTAGCCGAGAAAGATGGTGTTCATCACACCGCTACCGCGAGTAGCAGTGAGAAAAGCACTACGAAAACCGATGAGTCCTTTGGTAGGGATGTGAAATTCCATCCGTATATTGCCTTTGCCGTCGTTCCGCATATCGCTCATCTCAGCTTGTCGCTTACTCAGCAACTCGTTGATAATGCCGATATATTCCTCTCTGGTATCGATAGTTAAGACTTCTACCGGCTCCATCACCTTGCCATCGACGGTTTTGGTAATAGCTTCCGGTTTGGAAACTTCGAATTCGTATCCTTCACGCCGCATGATTTCGATGAGAACTGACAGATGCAATTCGCCTCTTCCCTTTACAATGAATGTATCAGGGGTTTCGGTATCCTGTACTCTGAGGCTGAGATTAGTTTCCAGTTCTCTGTACAAGCGTTCTCTTAGCTGGCGGGTAGTGCTGAAGCGTCCTTCACGACCGGCAAACGGGGAAGTGTTCACGCCGAAGGTCATCTCGACTGTCGGTTCGCCGATTTCTATGCGTGGCAGAGCCTCCGGTGTATCAGGGCTGGCGATAGTATCGCCGATGCTTGCCTCTTTAATACCGGTCACTGCGACGATGTCACCTGCCTCGGCCCCATTTGTCTCGATACGTTTGAGTCCGAGATGGGTCAAAACTGCATTAATTTCATAGCGTTCCTGACTGCCGTTGGCACGTAAACAAACCACGAAGTCGTGAGGAGAAACCTTACCCCTCCAGATTCTTCCGATGGCGATTTTCCCCTTGTGACTGTCATAATCCAGATTGGAGATGAGCATTTGGAACGGGCCTGCTGCAATCTGCGGCGGTGGAATTTTTTCCAGAATTGTCTCGAAAAGGAGACTGACATCCTTGCCTTCAATATTCGGGTCTGTCATGACAACGCCTTCTCTACCGCTGGCATACAGTACGGGGAAATCCAGTTGTTCGGCCTCGGTAGCCAATTCTAAGAACAGGTCCTGTGTCAGTTTAAGCACTTCGGTGATGCGTGCATTTTGTCTATCTATCTTATTGATAACAACAATGATTTTTAATTTCTTTTTGAAAGCCTCGCGGAGCACAAATTTGGTCTGGGGCATTGGGCCTTCTACAGAATCAATTAACAATAGACAACCATCTGCCATATTGATGACACGTTCTACTTCGCCGCTGAAGTCTGCGTGACCCGGAGTATCGATGATGTTTATTTTAATACCTTTATACATTATGGCAGTGTTCTTCGCCATGATAGTGATGCCTCTTTCGCGCTCAAGCGTGTTGCTGTCCATAATACATTCACCCATGTCCTGGTTATCACGGAAGATATGGCTCTGTTTCAGCAGGGCATCGACCAGGGTCGTTTTGCCGTGGTCGACGTGAGCGATGATGGCGATGTTTCTGATGTCATTACGGTAATTCATATAGCGGTTCAATCCTTTTACTTTACATAAATATAGACACGATATGAGGCACAATGAATGGTTTGGGTTCAGGAAGTCCGGTTGTGACTGTTTAGTGGGACTGCGATGGACAAACTGCGACGCTAGTGTCTCTTTAGTTTAGAGGTACTATTCGGAAGCGGTGCAGGTGATAGCGGTCCAAAGTATTATTCATTGAATTCATTATCTACTATATTATATTATACACGAAATGAAGCTATTTTGCGAGTAAAACACATCCAAGTTATTCTACCATTGCGAGATTGCCGGAGGCAGGCGTGACAATCTCTGGGAAATAGTGAATTTTGCACAAGTGAGAATGCTTCGCCACGATTATGTATCAGATAAAGTAGGTTGGGCCAAGATTCATCGGGACTCACAATGGGAAAAGCTGTGACAAGAAAATGATGCCAACGAATATTAATGTGTAAGAGTATAATTATTATATGCCTAAAGCTATTACAGATCTCCGTATCGATGAAGTGGATAAGCTGGTTACTTCTCTGAATGAACCATCATTCCGTGCCAAGCAATTACTTGCGTGGGTTTATCAGAAACCGGCTATCTCTTTCGATGAAATGACCGACTTGCCGGCGCCTTTCCGCCGGAAACTTGCGGAGCAAGTAAAACTGCATACTCTGACTCCTGTTCATGAGGTTAGAGCGAAAGACGGTACTGTCAAAGTTCTCTTTAGCCTTGCTGATGGCAAAACGGTGGAATCGGCCTTGATGAAGTATTCAGCCGTCGGTGACAAACATCGCTATACGGTCTGTCTTTCGACGCAGGTTGGCTGTCCGATTGGTTGTCCGTTTTGTGCTACGGGTCAGCAGGGCTTCGAACGCAATTTAACGTCGGGAGAAATTATCGACCAGGTGTTATATTTTGCCCGTCAATTAAAGGACATGAGCAACGGTAGGGAAGGGGAGTGGATTAGCAACCTGGTATTTATGGGGATGGGTGAGCCACTGGCGAATTACGATGCTCTCTGGCAGGCGATTGAAATACTTAATTCACCGGAGGGATTCGGACTTAGCGCCCGCAGTATGACAATCTCTTCCACCGGCCTCTTGCCTCAAATTAAGATGTTGAGCAAGGAAAAATTGCAGGTTGGATTAGCGATTTCACTCCATGCCAGCGATAATGCTTTGCGGGATAAACTGGTGCCCATCAACAAGAAATACCCTCTGGAAGAGCTTCTGCCTGCTTGCAGTGATTATTTTGCACGAACAGGCCGTCGTGTCAGTTTTGAATATGTGCTTTTCGATGGTATCAACGATTCTTTAGCGCAAGCACAACTATTAGCGGAATTAATTCATGGGTTAAATTGCCATGTCAATCTTATTTCTGCCAATAAAACTACCGAACAAACCTTCCGTCCATCACCGCGAAATAAAATTCTGTCTTTTCAGCAGGAATTAAAAAATCGAGGTGTCAACTGCACTTTCCGCCAGAGCCGGGGGCAGGATATCGATGCAGGTTGTGGCCAATTGCGCAGTCGCTTTGCTTCAGACAAAAACAGACAGCCGAAAAGATAACACAACTACTTACCTTTTCGACTGTCTGCTATCTTAAATCACCTTGCGGTGACAAGTCCCCTATTCTCTATGGATTCATACTACTTGCCCAGAGCTGCCTCGTCCTTCTTCCGGATAGAACGACCACCGTGTCCGTGTTTGACGCCTTTGAAACTATCCTGGTAAGTTTTTCGCTGCTGAGCCTTTTCTTGTTTTCTTCCCATCGGTTTTCTCCAATCGTGTACTAGTTATTTTCAATATAAGTCCTGGCTACACCTTTGTCAATGAGCCATTTTGCATAAACTTACCTAGGTGTTTGCGGAACCTTATATTGAGGCGTCGCGATAGGAATCGTTCTTTGTTGGGGTATACTGCGCTGTCGCAGGAAGGAAGGCGTATCGAGCTCCTCGGCTTTCAAGCCCTTGAGAACCTTGGTAATTTCCTTCTCTCGAGCGGCACTGTTCATTCCGAACTCGGTCTCGAAACCGGTAGCAATGAGTGTTAACCGTATCTCATTGTCCATATTATTGTCGAAAGCAACACCGAAGATGACATTGGCATTAGGGTCAACTGCCTGTTTGATTACTTCAGCCGCTGCATTGACTTCGAACAGTGTCAGACTACTACTACCGGTGATGTTGAACATCACTCCCTTAGCCCCTTCCATCGAGACATCGAGTAACGGACTGGCAAGAGCTTCTTTGGCAGCTTCTATGGCACGGTTGGGACCTGTGCCTCTGCCGATGGACATCCATGCCGGTCCGGCATCTTTCATTATTGTGCGGATATCGGCAAAATCAAGATTAATTAATCCGGGTACGGTAATGACTTCGGCAATCGCCTGTACACCATGGTGTAGAACCTCATCAGCGAGCCTGAAAGCATTATCGACACTCGTTTTCTGGTCGCATAGTTGGAGCAGCCGGTCATTGGGAATAATGACCAGGGTATCGACTTTGCCCACCAGTTCATCAATACCGGCTTGAGCTGTCTTGAGACGATGATTGCCTTCAAAAGCGAATGGTTTGGTAACGATAGCGATGGTTAAGGCGCCGCTTTGCTTGGCAATCTCTGCTACTACTGGGGCTGAGCCTGTACCGGTACCGCCACCCATACCGGCGGTAATGAAAATCATATCAGCACCGATGAGTGCCTCTTTGATTTCATCCTTGCTTTCCTCAGCCGCTTTTTTCCCTACGCTGTTATCACCGCCGGCACCCATGCCGCGGGTCAGTCTTTCTCCGAGTTGTAGACGGACCGCCGCTTCGGTAAATGCCAGCTGTTGAACATCCGTGTTCATAGCAATGAATTCGACGCCACGGATTTGTTCACGAACCATACGTGTGATAGCGTTACTGCCAGCTCCTCCGAGTCCGACCACTTTTATCTTGGCGCCAACCGGAACAAAATTTGATTTAGCCATATCAGTCACTCCTTATACATAAACCTATATATAAATGTATTTAGTTTTTATCGGAAGAGACGTAGCACTGGGGAGACTAGCCCACGAAATCCGCCTTTTGATTGCGGCATTTGAGCACCCTTGTTCCTGCTTCTCCAGAGCATCAAACCGACACTGGTAGCGTAAGCCGGGTCGCAAAGAGCATCCGAAACACCCGGGATACTAGGCGGTATGCCGATTCTTACAGGGACTCGGGTGATGTCATGTGATAATTCTGCCAGACCAGCGAGGTTTGCACCGCCGCCGGTAAGTACTAATCCTGAAGGGATGAAGTGGGCAAAATCTTTTTCCGGCGATTCTATCAAGATGAGTCGGACAAGTTCTTCGACACGGGCGCGGATTATTTCGCTCAAATCACGTGAAGAAATACTATGTTGTCCGTATGTTATCGGTTTATCTGCTTCCGGTTCCTCACCATGCCAGGGGGCTACATTTCCAAATCTCTTTTTTAATTCCTCTGCTGCTTCAAAGGAGAGTCCCAGTCCGATGGATATGTCTCGGGAAATCTGGTATCCTCCGATGGGTAAGATGGAAGTGAAGCAAACGCTATTATCTTTGAAGACTGCAATATCGGTGGTACTGCCGCCGATATCAGCCAGCATTACACCGTCAAGACGCTCCTCAGGTTCGAGTACAGCCTCGGCGGCGGCTAATGGCTCCAAAATCAGGTCGTCAATTTCAATACCGATACCGCGGATACACTTAGTCAGGTTCTGAACGGAAGTCGCTGCGGCAGTGATGATGTGGGTTTCGACATCCAGACGGAAACCATGCATGCCGACTGGATCTTTAACACCATCCTGTCCGTCTACTGTATAGACACGAGGAATAACATGAAGAACTTTTTGGTCATTGGGTACTTCCACAGATCGGGCGACTTCGAGCACTCTCTTTAGGTCTTCAGGCCGTACAAGTCGGTCGGTACGTGAGATAGCTACAGCGCCCTTATTGTTTACGGAGCTGATGTGCCGTCCGGTAACACCGACGCAAGCTGATTCCATCTTATAGCCGGCGGTACGTTCTGCTTTGTGCACTGCTTCACGGATTGAATCGCGGGCTTCATTAATATTAACTACCATACCTTTGCTTAAGCCCTGTGAAGGTGCTAATCCCACTCCCATAATACGGACATTGTTCTTTTCGTCAATATCGCCCATGATGGTACACACTTTAGTCGTGCCGACATCAATAGCTGAAATTCTTGTTCTCTTCATAGTTGTTTCCTCTTTCTCCTAAAATTTATATCTTTGTGACCTGATTTTATTCTCTATAATGAATATGCCATTTGGTGTTTAATTGATTACCCTGCGTTTCAATCCTCGGACCCAGGAAGAGTTCTGCGAGGAATCCGTTGGGTGAATCGGTATGGTTTGATGGAGACGATTCTGTCGAGGCGCTCAGGTTAAAGCTGACGATGCCGGTGGCCATTTTTTCATACTCAATCGTCGTTGCCATGGCGTGTACCCCCTTATATAGTTCTGCCCATTTTTAATATTGAGAGTGTTATATATAATAGTAAGCGTACCAAAACCCTTCAGCAATTTTTGTCCTTACTATTACCGCTTTGTCCTTGTGCAGTGCCAGACTTCTTGAAATGTGGTTTTTACTGGCATATAATAAAGCTACTGGTAAGAGGTGGCACTATGACAATCGAAGAGGGCAGGAAACACTTACCGCCTTATGTTTCATATAAGACTTTCAATAATTTCTTGAGCAGGTTACAACAGCATTTGCCAACTCGTATCGACCGTAGCTATTGGGGCGATATGTTTTCCGGTAGTAGCGGTACTCAATTGATGGCAGCGATGCGTTTTCTGAATCTGGTCGATGCCAATACCAGACCAACCCCCCATTTAAAATTGCTTGTTTTGGCTACCGGTGAACACAAGACAGTGCTGCTGAAGCAGGTGGCTACCGAGGCATACAGTTTTGTTTTGAAGGGACCTCTGGATTCACAGAATGCCACTTATGCCGAACTGGAGGAAATTTTTCAGAATACTTTTAGGATGAAAGGTGATGTCAGCCGCAAATGCATCAAATTTTTTACGGAACTGGCGCATGATTCCGGTATTCCGGTATCGCCTTCTTTTGCAAAGAAATATAAAGTTCCGCGTAGTAATTTAGGGACAAAAAATGCGGCCAAGAAATTTGGCACTAGGACAAATCAGAATTTCTCTGTGCCGTTGTTGGATAATAAAATTATCGAATTAGACCCGTGGCATAAAATGTTGCTCGAGAAGTTCCCTGCCTTCGACCCGACATGGAACGATGATATCAAGATGAATTGGTTTAACGCTCTGGGACAGATGATAAAGTTGAATCCTCACATCGATAAATAGTTTGGACTCGGATGTGTGAGGCTTGTCCTGAGCATGTCGAATGGAGTAGAGGTTCTAGAAGAGGAAGGGTGAAGCCCTTCCTCTCGTGTTTTCCCTCGCCCTATTAGGGCGAGGGCTGGGAGTGGGTCGTTGTGTAGTCAACAGCTAGAGATGTAGGTAAATTTTCTTACTATATTTTCAACCAAATCCAAGTAGTGCTATTCTGGTGCTTAACGTTCTTTACTTATTGCCTTCAGTATTTCGTAAAGATGTGTCACGTTCATTTTCTGAACGTTCACTGCTATTTCCTTATCCCACGGTTCGATGAGATAACGGTCTAACAGATTAATCTTCTCCTGAGCTTGTTCAAGGCTCATCCCTCGTTTGATGCAGTCGGTGACGGTGTCTATCCATAGCTGAATGCCGGTGCGCATTTCCGACAGGTAATTGGGTTTACAAACATCGCCGTGCCCGGGTACCAGTACCTTTGCAGGCCAGGTCTCCAATTTTTTGAGCGATTCCAGCCATTCGTAAGGGACTGCCTCCTGAAGCCATGGGAGCACTTTGTAAAAGACGTTGTCCGACGTGAAAATAACCTTCTCTTCAGGAATATAAACCGCAGTTTGGTAAGGAGTATGCCCCGGAAGATTGATGAGATGGAAAGTGTGTTTACCCAGAAATAAAGTCAACTCTTTAGAAAATATAACGGTCGGGGGGCGGAATTTGAATCGTTTCACCAGAGCATAATCTGCCGGCGAATCTTCTTTGAACCATTCTTTTATCCGCTTGGCATCAGTGGCGATGATTGCCTCTCTGACGCCTTCCTGGGCGATAACAGTGCCTCTGAAAAAATAGTTCCCTGCGAAGTGGTCGATGTGCGGCTCGGTGTTAATCAGATAGCGGACGGTTCCATGTTGCGCGATGCGTTCACGCCATACGAGTGCATCGGTGGGCAGTAGGGGCGTATCGATCATTACCACACCGTCATCGGTCACGACAAAGCCGGTGTTACACCCTTGAAAGTCTGTCTCCACGTAAACATTTTTGGATATCTTTTTCATTGATATTTTCTTCCAATATGAGATGTTCTTATTCTAATCGAAAAATCACCGGAATAACAAGGAAAGGATTTTGCTTAATAAATCTTTACCGAAGGATTATAATACGTAGTGAGGAGATGACAGAATGGAAAGAACAAAGTTGTTTATTATGGTACTCCTCTTTATTATTCCTCTTGCATTGGCAAGCTGTCGCTCTACTACAGAATCTAACATCGAGATTGAACTGGCGCCTATCCATGAGGTAACCATCAGTATTGGAGAAAGCTATCCGCCACAGGTCTTTGTCAATATCAAAGGCGGTCTCAGTGATGGCTGCACTACCTTCCGTGAAATCAAGCCCACTCGAAGCGGGGATACTGTAAGTATCGAGGTTACGGTACAACGTCCTAAGGGCAAGATATGCACTGCGATCTATGGCTACTTCGAAAAAACTGTGGCTCTCGGTTCGGATTTTATTTCTGGGAAAACCTATACCGTTAAAGTAAATGGTGAAGTAAAGACCTTCGTAATGCAGTAGTAATATGTGTGCGGTAGAGTTGTGTTACAATAAAACACGAGTGGCAAAAAATTACTTTTAGAAAGTTAGAGAATAGATGCAAGCTCAGATTTTTGCAGTCGTCATTTTCCTCCTGATGTTCATCGTTATCATTATTAATAAGCTACCTCGTTACATACCGGCATTGATTGGCGGTGCTCTCACCATCGCCGTCGTCTTCCTTTTAATAATGAAAAGTCCTGCGACCGTCTTGAATGTCTTGAACTTTGGGCAAATGGTACAGCCGACATTCTGGATTCCGGGGCATGAGCCTTTTGAGTCCACCGGGGTCAACTGGCAGACAATCATCTTCATCGGTGGGATGATGGTGATGGTAGAAGGATTGGGCAAGGTCGGTTTCTTCCGCTGGCTCTGTCTTTATGTTGCCCGCATCGTCAAGTATAAAGCGGTTTCTATTCTAATTGCGTTCACTTTGCTTGCCGGTTTTCTGGCGATGTTCATCGATAGTATTACAGTATTATTGTTCTTTGCAATGGTAACCATCGAGTTAGCACGAATGATGAAGTTCGACCCTGTGCCGATTATTATCGCTGAGATTTTTGCCGCCAATATCGGCGGCAGTGCTACGATGGCTGGCGACCCGCCGAACATCATCATCGGTACGGCTTTAGGTTATTCCTTCTCGGATTTTCTACTCAATACCGGTTTGATAGCCTGGATATGTGTACTTATCTCTCTGGTCGTGTTCTATTTCGTTTTCCGTAAACATCTGAAGGCTTCACAGGGTGCCATAAGTACAGACCCTAACCAGTATCCTGACCCGAAAAAAGCTATTGTTAATCCTAGATTGTTAATCCTCAATATTCTTATTTTCTTGCTGGTAATTGTGTTACTGATTACACATGCCCAGACCGGTATATCCGTGGCATTTATCGGTGTGATTGCCGCCGTATTGACGCTTGCCTTTGGCTATAAAGATGCCTCTCACATTCTTAAAAAAGTTGACTGGCAAACCCTGCTTTTCTTCTTCGGGTTGTTTGTCTGTGTCGCCGGACTGGAGCAGACGGGTGCTCTCAAAACGCTGGCTGAGTTTATTAGTAAATTTTCCGGTGGGAATTTTATTGCCGTGGTGAGTATTATCCTGTGGGGTTCTGCTTTTGCCTCTTCAGTCGTGGATAATATCCCGTTTGCCGCGACGATGATTCCTGTTATCAAAGGTTTGGCGGCAACCGGTATACCGCTACCGGCATTGGCCTGGACCTTGGCATTGGGTACCGATATCGGTGGTAATGGTACGCCAATCGGTGCTTCGGCAAATGTTGTAGCTACAGCTATTGCCGAAAAAGAAGGCTATCCTATCTCGTGGGGTAAGTTCTGCAAATACGCACTCCCGACGATGGTTCTGGTAGTGGGTGTTTGCTGGGTATACTTGATAGTGAGATATGGGTAATCGGAGGCAGATATGTTAGAGAAAATACTGGTGCCACTGGACGGCTCGGCTCTGGGCGAACTGGCGCTGGCTTATATGAAAGAATTAGCACCCGCTTTCAATTCGGAAGTGCATCTGATTTCGGTTTATGAGCGGCGGGATGCAGAATATCGCCGTATGGTTCAGGGATATCTAGAAAAAGTTGCCGAGCAGACCAGCAGTGATTTTGAAAAACTTAATCTATCGAACACTGTTAAACCGGTAGTATTAGATGGCGACCCAGCCGCCGAAATTATCGGGTATGCTCAACAAAAGAAGATTGATTTGATAGTTATTGTCTCCCATGGACATTCCGGCATTATGCCTTGGACAATGGGAAGTACGGTGAATAAGGTGGTTCATAATACCCGGACTCCGGTGCTATTAGTCAGAGCCTCAATGGTTAATTCTATGCATGAATCGGTTAAGTTCTTCGGCAAGATTCTCTTACCGCTGGATGGCTCGAAAGTTGGGGAAGCCGCCTTGTCCTATGTCAGTGAAATTGCGCAAAAGTTGAAGAGTGAGGTGACTCTAATCTCCGTTATTGAGTTAGGTCAGCGTGTCCATACTATCGGTGGTAAAGACTATATTAGCTTCACGGAACAACAGGTGGAGTCTATGATGGCGGAGGCGACTGAATACCTTGCCGCCACAAGCAAAAAGCTGTCTGATAAAGGCATTAACGTGCGTAGTGTTATGAAAGATGGGAATGCCGCCGGAGAGATTATCGACTTTGCCAAAGAAAGCAATCTTCATCTGGTGGTAATGTCGTCTCACGGAAGGTCAGGTATGCGCGGGTGGGTTTTCGGTAGTGTTTCCAATAAGGTATTGCAAAGTGGTAAAGTCTCTCTCTTGCTGATTAATGCCCCACAGTAATTGTTTGTATTACATAATTGAGCATCGGTTTACGTAAGTAAAACACTGTACTATAATAAATGAGGCATGCCCCTGTAGCTCAGGTGGATAGAGCACTGGCCTCCGAAGCCGGTTGCGGGCGTTCGAGTCGCCCCAGGGGTATTTTTATGATGTTTGAATAACGGAATAGCCGTTGAATTTGGAGGGTGACTTGGTAGTAAACAATACTGGTTTAATTGAGATTAGATGGCACGGACGTGGTGGGCAGGGTGCCGTTACGTCGGCGGAATTGTTGGCACAAGCTGCAATCAATGAAGGGAAATATGCTCAGGCATTTCCAGCTTTCGGACCAGAACGTCGGGGTGCGCCGGTCGTGGCTTTCGACCGTATCGATAGTGAATCTCCCATCCGTGTGCGGGCGGAAATACGCGAGCCGGATGTTGTCATTGTTCTTGACCCCACATTATTGCGCGTTGTCAAAGTTACTGCCGGACTGAAGAATAAGGGACTATTGGTCATTAATACCCGCAAGAGTTTTACGGAAATCGAGAAGGATTTCGGGAGCAACTGGAAGCTGGCGCTTGTCGATGCTACTAAAATTGCCCGCGAAGTACTTGGTTTGCCGATTGTGAATACTACGATGTTGGGCGCATTGCTCAAGGCGGTCGGTGTGGTCAAAACGGAATCCATGTTTGAACCAATCAATGGGCGTTTTGGCAGAATAGCGGAGAAAAATATTAATGCCATGAAAAAAGCTTTTGAAGAAACCTTGGTGAAGGAGTAAGGTCGACTTGAAAAAGAATGAGAATGAATTGACCTGGAAAGATTTGGAGATCGGCTTGATTGTTACCGAGCCGGGAAGTACCAGAGAATATCGTACCGGTGACTGGCGTTCTCAGTTACCACGATATGATTTTGCGAAATGTATTAAGTGTGGTTTATGCAAGTTATATTGTCCGGAAGGATGTATTAAGGAAAATGCGGATGGCTACTTTGAAGCCAATATGTTCTGGTGTAAGGGATGTGGTATCTGTGCCAAAGAATGTCCCACCGGAGTCATTTCTATGGCAGAGGAGGAGGAATAATGGGTAAGCGGATAGGGATTGAAGTTTCGCTGGCAATTGCCGAAGCGGCAAAGATGGCTAATACCGATGTGGTAGCGGCGTATCCCATTACTCCCCAGACGCATATCGTAGAGCATCTGGCAGAATTGGTAGCCAGTGGCGAGATGAATGCCGAATATATTCCCGTTGAATCGGAACACTCTGCAATGAGCGCTTGCTTAGGCTCGGCGGTAGTCGGAGCGCGTACTTTTACAGCTACTGCCGGTCAGGGCTTGGAGTTGATGCACGAGGTCTTGTATGTTGCTTCGGCAATGCGCCTACCTATCATAATGGCAGTCGCTAACCGTGCACTTTCGTCACCGTTGAATGTCTGGGGTGATCAGTCCGATATGATGGCGGTGCGGGATACCGGCTGGATTCAGATTATTTGTGAAAACGGTCAGGAAGCTTTCGACCTCACGGTTTGTGCTTTCCGTATTGGCGAAGACCGTCGGGTACTATTGCCGGTAATGATTCATGCCGATGGTTTTTATCTGACTCACGTGGTCGAGCCGATTGAGTTCCCGAAACAGGAAGAGGTCGACCGTTTCTTACCGCCGAATCAATTTCCATTACCTCTCGACCCTGATAAACCGGTCACGATGGGGGCTTTTACCCCACCCGTTATGTATACGGAAGCAAAGAAGGCTCAGGAGGTTAACCTGAGAGCTTCGAAGAAGATAATTCTGGAACACTGGGCTGAATTCGGTAAAGCATTTGGTCGTCATTATCATCCCATCGAGCAGTACCGTACCGAGGGTGCCAAAACATTGTTGCTAACGCTCGGTAGTTTCGGGGAAACAGCGATGACGGCAGTTGATAAGCTGAGAAGCGAAGGCAAAGAAGTCGGTCTGTTGAAACTGCGTCTGTGGCGACCTTTCCCATTCGAAGAGGTTCGTCAAGCAGTGGGCAATGCTGAAACTCTAATCGTGCTGGATAGGGCTCTTTCCACTGGTGGCCCCGGCGGTCCTGTTTTTTCTGAAATCAGGTCGGCATTGTACAGTGAAAAGAAACGCCCGAGAATTGTCGGATTTGTCGCAGGCTTGGGTGGCAGAGATATTACCGTTGCTGAATTTGAAAAGATGGTCAAAAGAAGTTCAGAGTTGGCAAAGACCGGCGGTGAGCAGGAATTCGAGATGTTTGGGGTGAGAGAATAATGGAAAATTATGGAGTTTATGCGGCTCGTTTAGCACCTGAAATCGACGGTTTAGCTCCCGGTCATCGTGCCTGTATCGGCTGTGGCGAGGCTCTGGCTGTTCGTCTGGCATGTAAAGCAATGGGCGAGAATGTCATCGTGTCCAATGCTACCGGGTGTATGGAGATTATCTCTTCGCAATTCCCGACGACATCCTGGGATATTCCCTGGATACATACCCTTTTTGAAAATACGGCGGCGGTTGCCTCCGGCGTCGAATCCGGTCTAAAAATAATGGCAAAGAAAGGCATACGACCCGATAAAGGTACCAAAGTCGTGGCGATGGCGGGTGACGGCGGTACGAGCGATATCGGTTTGCAGGCATTGTCCGGTGCACTGGAAAGATGGCATGACCTGCTGTATATCTGCTTCGATAATGAAGCCTATATGAACACCGGTATTCAGAGGTCCTCGGCAACACCTATGGGAGCTTCGACCACTACTTCCCCGGCAGGTAAGCAGAGTATCGGGCAAAAAACATGGAAAAAGAATATGCCGGCAATTGCAGTTGCCCATGAGATTCCTTATGTTGCAACTGCTTCACCCAGCTATCCCTTCGATATGATGGAGAAAATCAAGAAAGGCTTGGCAGTCGATGGACCAGCTTATGTGCATGTCTTTTCAGTCTGCCCGACGGGCTGGCGTTCCGCACCGGACTTATCGGTGAGACTCGGAAGACTGGCGGTCCAGACAGGCGTTTTTCCTCTTTATGAAGTCGAAAACGGCAAATATAAACTTAGTATGGACATGTCGCCGCTCAGACCTCTTCAGGATTACCTGAAACTTCAGGGCAGATTCCGCCATTTATCTGAGGGGACGATAAAACAGATTCAGGATAGGGTCATCAGCGATTACGAGAAACTCAAGCAGAAGTGTGCATGTGGTTACGTGTAGTTAGTTATTCGGTAAATAGTAAAGTGAGGATATAACCGATGGTGAAGATAACCATTGACGGGCGTGAATTTGAAGCTAAAGAGAAGGCGAAAGTACGGGATGTCGCTAAGGACCATAATATTTATATTCCGACTCTTTGTGCTCATGAATCGGTGTCGCCGGCTGGAACCTGCCGGCTTTGTTTGGTAGAGACCACGAATAAAGAGGGGCGGAACAAGGTAATGCCCTCCTGCCTCTCTGTAGTCGAAGAAGGGCTGGCGGTTTTGACCAATTCGGAGAAAGTCATCAGTGAACGCAAAGTAGCGATGCAGAAATTGCTGGCGCGTGCTCCCGAATCGGTGTCTTTGAAAGCGTTGGCTAAGAAATTGGGAGTGGAAAGTACTCCTTTCCCGGTGGAAGGCCATCATAATTGTGTTCTCTGCGGATTGTGCACGCGTGTCTGTCAGGAAGTGGTTGGCGTAAACGCTATCAGCAAGATTAATCGCAGTACCGAACCGAATGCCGTACCTTATGCAGTTAATTTCGATGGTTGTATTGCCTGCGGTTCCTGCGCCTATATTTGTCCGATGGATGCCATCACACTGATGGATGCTGGTGATACGAGGACAATCACCTGGCCTTACCAGAAGAAGGAATTCAAGTTAGCAAAATGTAAGGTTTGCGGACGTTACTGGTTACCCGAGAAACAAATCGAGTATATGGCAAAGAAATCCGGACGGCCGATGGAGTTCTTCGATACCTGCCTCGATTGCCGTCGCTAGTTTTTACTTTCTTGACCTGTGACATTAGCCCCAATTATACTTCAGAAGACGGGGTGTAGCGCAGTTGGTTAGCGCGCAGCGTTTGGGACGCTGAGGTCGGTGGTTCGAATCCACTCACCCCGACTCTTTTAGTCCGCATAAATGACTACAAGGAATTCAAAATGTTGCGTGTCGCTGACATCACAAAATCCTATACCGATAGAATATTATTTGCCAATCTAAGTTTTGATATTGGCGATAGAGACCGTATGGCTCTGATAGGTCCGAATGGTTCCGGAAAAACTACTCTGTTCGATATTATCGATGGCGATACCGGTCCCGACTCCGGACAAATCATCAAGCGTAAAGACGGCACTATCGGTTATCTGCGTCAGGACATCAATCCAACCTCTGGGAAGCGATTGCTCGACGAGGTGGAGAATGCTTCTAAGGAAATCACCGCGATATTTGAGAAGATGACCGTCGTGCAAAAAGCATTGGAAGAGTACGCCGGTTCAGACAGTCACGATAAACTCCTGCGCCAGCTTGGCGAACTTCAGCATAGCTATGAATTAGCTGGCGGTTATATGGTACATCATGAAGCTCAGACTATCCTTTCCGGATTGGGATTCAAACAATCGGATTATCAACGTTCGTTGAGTGAATTCAGCGGCGGCTGGCTGATGCGTGCCGAGCTTGCCAAACTGTTGCTCATTAAACCTGACCTGCTATTACTTGACGAGCCGACCAACCACCTCGACCTCGAAGCACAAATCTGGTTCGAGAAGTATCTGGCGTCTTATAGAGGCGCAGTGATGGTAACATCCCACGACCGTGCTTTCCTGAATCGTGTGGTCAATAAAGTACTGGCAATTGAGCCGGGTGAAGTCGTTTATCATCGCGGTAATTATGATAGCTATGTACTGGCGCGGCAGAAAGATATGGAAATGAAAGAGGCAGTGGCAAAGCGTCAGGGAAAGCTCATTGAGAAAGAGAGCCGCTTTATCGAGCGTTTCCGTGCGAAGGCCACCAAGGCAAGCCAGGTGCAGAGCCGCATTAAGCGTCTCGAAAAATTGCAGAGTGTCGTTATTCCGCGCACTACCAAAAAGATACACTTCTCTTTCCCCGAGCCGCCGCGGAGCGGCAGAGAGGTTATCGATTTCCGTCATGTCTATAAGGCATACGACGACAATATTATCTATCGCGACCTTAACCTTACATTGAATCGGGGCGACCGTGTGACTCTAGTGGGTCCGAACGGTGCCGGCAAGACAACCTTGCTGAAAATCCTGGCAGGAGTGCTTCCTTTCGAACAGGGCGAGCGTGTATTAGGGGCTAATGTTGTCACTGCCTACTATGCTCAGTATGTACTTGACCTGCTCCAGCCGGAGAATACCGTCCTAGAAGAACTGCGAAGGTCGGCGCCCGACCAGACAGAGCAGAACCTCCGCAGGATACTCGGCGGTTTTTTGTTTAGCGGTGACGACGTCCGCAAAACGGTAGCAGTTCTATCCGGCGGCGAAAAAGCGCGCGTCGCACTTGCCAAGATACTGATGCAACCGAGTAACTTCCTGCTGATGGATGAACCCACCAACCATCTCGATATTGCCTCGCGGGAAATTCTTGCCGATGCATTGGAAGCTTACCATGGTACTATCTGTCTCATCACCCATGACCGTACTCTCATCCGTCAGATTGCCAACAAGATTATCGAAATCCATGCCGGCGTGCCGGACATTTTCCCGGGCGACTATGATAGCTTTCTTTATCGCAAAGAGCATGGCACCCCGCCACCTGTGGAAGAAGACGCAGAACCGGAAACAGCACAGACTGTAGCGGAAGGAGGGGAATTTGACGATGGACTGGATTGGATTGCGGTTAAACCACCTACGCGTAGAAAGCCTAAACCTCCCGCCGACCCGAAAATAGCACGGCAGAAGCGACTCCAGCAGGAGAGCGCAGAAATCACACAGCAGATTGCCGACAACGAAACCCGGTTGGTCCGGCTTGAAACGCAGTTGATGGAACTCGAGAGTTCTTTTTCCGAACGGGAGCTTTACGGCAACAGCGCACAGGTACAGGCGAACATGCAAAAGCACCACCAGCTAAAAGCAGATATCCAGCACCTCACGGAAGAATGGGAAAAACTATCACTGGAAGCGGAGCGGGTGAAGGGGGAGTTGGAGAAGTGAGGTGATTCATTTCTTCTTGCCTATTCATCCTTTCGCTGATAGAATAAACAGACAACCGTCGCTTCACAATAACAGGAGAATTCATGGAACATCCTGAAAAGGAATCACGCCATGTTCTCGGGAAACTGGATGTCCACGGCCTCTTAGCCTTAGCCGGTGTTGTGGGGCCCCTTGTGCTAATCATAGCCGACATTGTAGCGTCCTTTTCTGGGTCGCAATATAGTTTTATTCGTGATTCGATTAGCAGTCTGGCACTGACTCCAATGGGATGGCTTCAAACAATCGGTTTTCTTGCAGTTGGCTTGCTGGTAGAAATTTTTGCAGCCGGACTCTTTCTAAATATTCGTAGAAGGCGCGGCTTTGGAATAAGTATCGGTCTCCTCACTTGTTTTGGTTTTGGGTTATTGTTAATCGGTGCTTTTCGAACGAACCCTGTTGGAGGAATGCGCACTGTCGAAGGTATAATTCATGGAGGAGCCACTATCGCCGTTTTCTGGCTTTTCCCCATTGCCATTTCATTTCTATTGCCAAGCATAAGGAAAGACCGGAATTGGCACGGGATGTCTCTTTATACAGTTATTACAATCGTGCTAGGTGCAATTTTCGTCATCGTAAGGTTATTTCTACCTATTAAACTCAGTTGGTTCGGTCTATACGAGCGATACTTGTAGCAAACGCTATAATCTGGATTGAAGTACTGGCAATCAGACTTTTAATTTTATCCCTTAGACGACAGCGTGGAGCCAAGCAAACCGACCATACCCCTGACCAAGTTGTTTGAACGTGCAGGGGCAGCCGTTATAAAAAGCTCCTTTTTATCCATAAGAGAATATTCTGAACGATTGTTACCTAATGATCTGTAATATCTTTCCGTCTCAATCCTACCCATTTCTCAATATTGGGTGCCTTATACTTGGACATATGAACTAAAAGTTTAGCAGGGGATTTTTCTACTAATATCATGTCTCGATGATCTTGCTTAATGAACACTTTAGAAACGGCATAGTCTAAAAAACTTAATAGATGGTCATAGAAACCGCACACATTCAATATACCGTAGGGTTTCTTGTGCAATCCGAGTTGTGACCGTGTAAGC
>CAIWXV010000148.1 GCA_903916765.1 uncultured Dehalococcoidia bacterium
GGATAAAAACAGAACGTAAATAGATTACTTGAATCAGCATTATTTTTTGCAGATAGCTGTCAAGGCAACTACAAAATTTTCCTGTTCGATGCACTTTATGGCTAATACTTTACTGTGACTGGTTGCACCTTTCAGGATAATAATGCAGTCTTTGTTTATGCCAAGACTCTCGCTTAAAAACTCGATGAGTTTCTTATTGGCTTTACCTTTGTCCGGAGGAGCAGAGATTTTGATTTTCCAGACGCCACCACTCATCCCCTGCACCTGATTAGAACCGGCGTTGGGCTGAACTTTAACATTAACTCTAAATTCATTTTTGGACATTTTTTCGTGAGTTCGGAACTTGGGCAGTGGAATTTGGAATTTATGCTTAAAAACTAATAATGGAATTTGGAAACTGGCTTTGTCTCATCGTATTTCATCCTTTATTTTATGCGCTCGCTAATTTATAATCAATGCATTGATTAGATGTGGATTAATAGCTGCCTTTCTAATGCACAATTAATCAGAACTGGACTGTTTTTGTTTCTTCCAATTCAGATTAGTAGGGGCGCGATAGAAGAGAAATGGCGTATTCCTTCGAAATAGGTCCTATCCGGCCTCCCAATGAGCCTAACTCATTGATTATACGCGTTACTCGCAATTCCGATTGGAATAAATGCAAATTCTTCAAATCTTACAAAGGAAGTAAATTTGAAATCCGTCCTGTCGAACAGATCAAGCATGATATAGGCGTAGCAAAAACCTTGCGAGACCGGATTATGGAGATCACGATTAAAGCCGGACAATCCGGAGGCACGCAAAAAGTAATCGGCATGGTGCTCAAAGATCCTCCCAACGAATCCTTCCGCAATGTCGCATTGTGGCTGTTAGGCGGAGGCGAGAATATTTTTCTGCAAGACTCAAACGGGCTGATTCTTAGAACAGAAGACTTGGGACAAGTTCTGGTTAATTTGAAAACATCTTTCCCACGATCAAAAAGAATCGCCTGTTATGCGAGGTCACAGACTGTTATTAAAAAGAAACCAATGGAATTGTTACAGCTAAGACAAGCCGGCCTCTCCCGTTTACACATCGAACTAGAGTCTGGTTATGATCCAATTTTGCAATTTATGAACACGGGGGAGACAACTGAAACCCACATTAAAGGCGGACGCAAAGTGGTCGAGTCTGGCATCTCTTTGAGTGAATATGTTACATTGGGACTGGGCGGTAAAGATCTATCTTTCCTGCATGCGAAACAGACTGCAGCCGTATTGAATGAAATTGATCCAGAATTCGTTCGCGTAAGAACGCTGACAGTAAATAGTCAGGTCCCGCTTAACGCCGATATTGAGTCTGGCCGTTTCGTGCGAGCTAACGATGAGGAGATAATCCGGGAAGAAAGACTTTTCATAGAGAAACTGAATGTGCATTCGAATTATTCCAGTGACCACGTTTCCAATTTACTACCTGAATTGACTGGCAGGTTGCCGGAAGAAAAAAACAAACTGATAACCATTATAGATCGTTTCAACGCACTCAATGTAACCGAAAAAGCTAACTTCATGATAGGGCGCCGGGTTGGCCTTTATAAGAACCTGACTGACCTGGAAGACTCTCAAAGACATGACCTGGTAGAACAAATTAAACTTAAACTCAATCAAAAGGATAAGAAGCTGGATCCCAAAGTTATATTTAAGCTAATGGAAGATTTCATTTAATGGATAGTATCGCGCAGGTTATCGGCCTTCTACTTGAGCAGCACAAACTTACTTTA
>CAIWXV010000149.1 GCA_903916765.1 uncultured Dehalococcoidia bacterium
GGAGGCTCTAACTCTACGAGAAACACGGCCCGACTGCATGAACTGGATTGCCACCAAAAGAACTAGCATCTTAGTATAGATCTAATTCCCAGCCGCTCATCATATTGACAATTAACTTCAGGTGGCATTAGATTCATGGTCGTTTGAACAATTTGAATCTCCAATACCTCCCCAGCTATTTATGACTGCAACCTACCAAATGATCATTGACTATGCCTACCGCCTGCAGATGTGCATAGATAACTATGGAGCCGACGAAGCTGAAGCCGCGTTTTTTCAAGTCCTTACTTATTTTATCTGATAATCCCGTTGTTGCAGGTAGTTCTTTCAATGATTTCGACATGTTATTTATGACTTTCCCGTCTGTAAAGCTCCACAGATAATTATCGAAAGATCCGAATTCCTCTCTTACACCAACAAATCTCTTCGCATTGTTGATCGCAGACCTGATTTTAAGTCGGTTACGGATAATACCGGGATCATTGAGCAATTGCTCTACATCCCCCTCCGTCATTCTTGCAACCCTGCCCCAGTCATAATTATAGAACGCTTTTTTGTAGCCTTTACGCCTATATAGGATTGTCTTCCAGCTTAAGCCAGCCTGCGCTCCTTCAAGTATCAAGAACTCAAAATGAACTTTATCAGAGTGATTGGGTTTGCCCCATTCCTCATCGTGGTATTTTTTCATCAGCTCATCGTTTCCAGGCCAATTGCAGTCAGTCATCATAATATGTGTCAAAACGCTTCTTAATTTATTAACGAATCCCCACTTTTTTCTTGAGAGAGTTGGTCTCTGCGAGAAACACGGCTTGCATGGATTCACAATACCAATAGCTAGCTGGTTTAATCGATGGTTCGAATCTTCTTAGTTGGGTCATACTTTACCGAAGGCAGAACCTTTAAATTAGCATTTCAGCCTGTAAGTAGT
The DNA here is from genome assembly GCA_903916765.1 of uncultured Dehalococcoidia bacterium. Taxonomy (GTDB): domain Bacteria; phylum Chloroflexota; class Dehalococcoidia; order Dehalococcoidales; family Fen-1064; genus Fen-1064. The sequence goes on from CAIWXV010000149.1 coordinate 929, forward strand.
GATGCAGTTCCAATAGCCTAGTACCAGAATAATTGCCAGTCCCATATAATATGCGAAGACGTATAGCGAGGAGGCTTGGTGCTATACGTCTTCAACACCCAACTGTAGCAAACTGTTCCTTGCAATACGCTAGGTTAGCTGGTTCACGATACCTTTCCGGTATCGAGAAAGGAGAGCTAAGGAAGAAAGAGGAGAAAACTTCATCAGCTCTCCCCAGTTTTTATTATGTCCTTAGAAACCTCAATCTTATTAGAGTATTACCCTATTTACCCATAGCGGCTTTGAGTTCCTGGTCAAGCCATACTTCCTTGCAGATTTGACCACCTCTATAAGTCTTGCATTGACCCCAGAAACCGCCCTTTAACCACGGCTGCCAGTAGCTATACCTAGCTGGCGTCGGTAGACCTATCATAATTGCCAGTTCCATATAGTAGGCAGTGAGCTCTCTGACAAGCTTCTTCTGCTCAATGGGGTCGGTGGTCGCGATCATTGCATAATATTTCTCGTTATAGACCGGGTCGTAGAAGTCTGTAAAGTTATACCCGGAATAATAACCTTTGGAAGGAACAACACACCAACCTAACATTGTATTCGGGTCGGCTTGTCCGGCACCTTGAGAAGCTATCTGTGGCGTCTTATGGAACCAGGCTGTTAGGATGTAGGTAGTAGCATCTAGTGGTTTAATAGTTAGATTGACACCAACCATAGCCCAATAGCTCTTTACCACCTGCCATTCATCAATTAATGGATAATCTATATTGGATAGTATCACTTCGGTATCGAAACCATTGGGATACCCTGCAGCAGTCAGCAACTCCTTTGCCCTGGTGACATTATAGGTATACATTTCCTTAAGGCTAACACCGGTGCCCGCAACTGAAGTCGTCGGCATCTCTTCATAAGGAATGTAATAACCTTTCCAACCCGGATACATAGGCCAAGCAGCTATCTTAGCGTCACCAGCGTTACCTTTGTAGTAGGTGGTGACCATCTCCTGATGATTGATAGCCATAACCAAAGCCTGGCGCACCCTCACATCATTAAAGTGTGCAACCTGACTTCCCCATGCACAGAGATTGATCCCGCTTACAGCTTTCCTAAGTAGCAGTTCTGGATTTGTTTTTGCCAAACTATCAGCCTGTTTCCAATCAACATTGTCCAAAATATCAAGCTTACCTGTCCGCAATGCCGATAGCTGAGTAGCTGTGTCGGTGATTACCAACTGGTCGACACCATCGATGAAAGGTATTTGATAGTCTGCTCCGTAAGTAGCACTGGTACCCCAGTAAGCAGGATTTCTTCTGTACGTGATTGAAGAGCCGGGTACGCGGTCTGTAATGATGAATGGACCCGAGCCGCAATAGTGCTTCCAATCGTTGTAGTCGCCATATTTAGCGACGATCTCACGTGGGTAAACGATCATACTTATCACTGTTAGCAGTTCTGATCCGTTTGGTGATTTAAAAGTGAAAGTAACTGCGTATTTATCACTCGGGTCGACCGTTACTGAGCTCAATAACCCCCAGATGACCTGGGCGACTGCGCTAGGTTTACCGGCAAATTCACCGATACCGGCACAGCGCTCGACACTATACTTCAAATCGGTGCCGACTACTTCCCTTTCGCCTAGCAAGGCTCTCATTTCGGGAAGTCCGGCATTAAACCTGACACCATGCCTCAGATGGACAGTAATCGTTGTGGGAGAAGTTTGTTCCCAACTCTCAGCCAGGGAAGGCACGAGCAACTCCAAAGGGGCATAAATCCCCCCACAGTCATTTACGTCTGGGGTGATGGTCCAGTCCATCGATGCTAGATGGTCGGTATTCATGTTGATGGGCCAGTAGTACGTTCCGTAACTCCATGGGTCAAACCCCGTTACGTCTCCTTCGTGAATTATCTTGATGATACCGCCGTACTTAGGTCCTGCTGCCGTTGAAGTAGTGGTTGTAGTGGAAGTAGTTGAGGTGGCGGTGGTAGTAGTGGTGGTGGTATTAGTGACCGTAGTAGTAGCAGGAGTTGCGTTACAAGATGACAGTAACATAGCCGCTATCATCAAACAACTCAAGCTAAACCATAGGATTTTCCTTTTCAATATTTGCCTCCTTTTACCAACTTCTTATATTTATTACGATGCTTTAATATGCTTCGTGGATAGGCGTCGCCGACTATCGATAACGCCTATTGTAAACGCTTTTCCTCCTTTTTGTCAAGTAGTTTTTTATAAAATATTGGTCGGAGTTACTTTTGTGTATAATTGTGTATAATATAGAAAACATGCGGAGGCTAGCAATCATCTAACGATTTTATAAAATGGTACAATATGGCCGTTGATATAGGTAATTAAATGTGCGAGAGGTAATATGAAGAAATCTTTATGCAGATATCAATATTCTGACATTTGGGCAACAATGAGTTTGATACATGAGGCAAGTTTGAAGATACGAAATAGAGAACTAATGAAATACGGCATTTCGGCTGAGCAGGCTGGTATTTTGTTTGTTCTGGCAGTTCTTGACCACCGTCCGACTATTGCCGAAATAGCCAGATATTATTTGCGAGAGCCCAATTCAACTTCTGGAACAGTGAATAGAATGGTAAAACACGGACTTATTAAAAAAGACAGAGATGCAGAGAGAAAGAACGTATGGAGGCTTAGCCTAACGGACAAGGGGCTTCAGCTATATCATTGTATCCGTAATAGGGAATCACTTGGTAGAATAATGTCCCTATTGTCGGAGGAAGAAGAAAAACAATTGGCATCCTCCCTAAACAAGTTGTTGAGTAAAGTAACCCAGGAATTAGGGGTAAAAAGTAGATTGCCCATGCCATCTACACGGCTTGAGAGATACTTATAAATTTCCGGCATATCCAGAATGTCGCCCTGACATTCAGCAAGACAAAAACTTGCTCATGGGGAAAGCGTGTGTTTGAATCTGTTGGAGACGGGGGAGAGTTGAAGTCGAACCTTCAATATTATCAGCAGGGCTTTACCCTGTGTTGATGTAGAGGGAATCGCCAAAGTATTATTCAGTCCATGCCCGGATAGGCGAACTTTGTGTACTACTCATGGAGTTCGATAAAATGGACTGATAATATTTTTTCATTTCTTCAAATATCCCAGTCTACTACTTTTCGGTCATTTATCCACTGCCTTTAATGTTTTGGTGATTATTGCCTTTAGTTCATTAGTGGTGAAGGGTTTGAGTAAAATCGGCCTGCCGCTACTCTGCAGAAAGCTCCCGGTTTCCGTTCCTAGGGCGCTATCGGTAATGAATACCACCCTGCCGGCACTGCGGGGATATGTCTTCTGCAATGATTCATACATCTCTTTGCCGTTCATCTCCGGCATCCTGATGTCAACCAGATATAATTCGTATTCCTGCTTACTTATCATCGCCAGGGCTATTGTCCCATTGGAAGCAGTAGCTACCTCAAATCCTTCTTCAGTGAGGACTCTTTGGCAAAACTCACGAATCGCCGGTTCATCGTCAACGATAAGGATTCGCTTTCTACGAGCACCGGGGATTATCATTCTGCTTCTTCCTTGATAGGCAATTCCACAATAAACGTTCCATTATCCATTGGTAATACCACGCTCAAGGCTCAGACGTGAAATGGGGCGGACCTTTTTGCCCCGAATGTTTTGACATTAGATGCTTTTGTAAAGCGATTCGAGCGCAACGTTGTGGATTGCTGTCCAATCTCCGGCTTCGGAGTGTCTATGGATACACCTGAGAGCGCAATTCCCTTTATTACTTACAGTAAAGCCTGATAGACCAACCGCTCGAAGTCTTCCTGATAGAAGTTACCCGGTATCGTTACATGCATCAGCATTGTGTAAAGCAAACAGCCACGATATCTTCTTTGGGGTCTATATTGCAGGTGGTACCCGCTGCCCCACTCCAAAAGAAACTGCCCACTGAGCGCCACACTGGTCGCATGGCACCGCCTTTATACTGGGATACCCCGAGTCCGAACCCAAACCCTTTACCGGTGATAGTGTTATGGATATCCCCAATGTGGTTAGCGGTCATCATCTCTACCGATTTTCTGCTGATAATGCGATTACCGTCAAGTTCACCACCGTTCAAGAGCATCTGGCAGAAACGGGCATAATCACCAGCAGTGGAAACCAGGCCACCGACATCGCCACCGACATCGCAATATTTATTTCCGGTTACTTTCGGGCTATTTTCAGGTCTCTCGGTGATCGCAAGCTTCCATTCCTGCCCTTCACGGCGTGGAGTATGGCAGGGTGGAAACCGGTTCAGTTTATTTTTTGGCAGGAAGAAAGACGTATCATCCATTCCGAGTGGCTTGAAGATCCGTTCCCGGTAAAACTCTTCCAAAGGTTGTCCCGCCGCCATCTCGAGCACGACGTTAAGCAGCGGATACCCGACATGGTACTCAAAATCAGTACCGGGCTGGAAGCTGAGGGGCAATTTGGCATACGCTTCGGCTCTTTCACGAGCGTCGCGTGAGCCGGGAAAACTGCCGGGATACATACCCAGAACAGTGAGTTCATCTTTGTAAAGCTGTAGATAGACTAGGGGCATACGCATGGCTGTCGGGAGCCCCGTTGTATTACGCAAGCAATCGCGGATGGTAATACCGCGGTTGGCCGGGACAGTTGGAATCAACATGGCGGCGTTCGGTTCAGGCTGGTCAATCTTCGGAGCGACAACCATTTGGCCTCTGAAAGAGGGAATATACCGGTAAATGGCGTCATCCAACCCCAGCTTACCCTCTTCGCAAAGCATCATCGTAACCACACCGGCAACCGGTTTGCTGTTCGAATAAAGGCGGAAAAGGGTGTCTTTGTGAACCGGTTTCATGCTTTCGAAGTCTGTATACCCGCGTGCGTCAAAATAGACAAGTTTTCCATGGCGGGCAACCAGCGCGACCAGATTCGGAACCCACTTCTTATCAATATATTTCTGCAGTCCCGGTCCGATCTGATCCAGTTTTTCCGACGAAAAACCTACATCTTCGGGTTTTGCCGAAGGTAAAGGGTAATTGCGGTTCTTTTTAACGTTCATTTTCTCCCTTTTCATACATCAGCCTGCTTTTGTTGCGGAAATTATAGGCTACCTGAGTGAGAAGAGTCAAATCAGAGACAAAACAAAATCCCCCTGGTATATCGAAGAGGAAGTGTAGTTTCAGGTGATAAAAACTTGTTTCCGGAAGTTGGAGAGCGAAAGTCCGCTTACAGAAAGGAAATCATTTGTCAGAAGTTTTGTCAAAGAGGTAAAAGTAACTGGTGATGAGGTGCTTATAACTTACACAATGCCCATGCTACCTAAAGGTATGCTTGAAGAGAAGTTGTCAGTTCTGTCTATTGAACACGATGGTGGGCGGTAGAAGGCTCGAACTTCTGGCCTCTGCGATGTCAACGCAGTGCTCTAACCAACTGAGCTAACCGCCCTTAAGTAGTGCATTATCAATGCTACCAGATGATTCTGCTTCAGTCAAGAAAAACCGCAGATTTTGACAGTCTGCCTCGACTCTATTATAATTGGGACAATACAGTTTCTGAGGGAGATGAACTCGTGGTTTTGAGAAGACGACAGGAAAAGCCCGCAGACGACCGTGACGAAAAAGACGATAATAGTAACGCCAATATCCAACAGGTTCAAGCACATTTAGATGCGCTTGAGCGTCGATTGGATAATATCGACTCAATGGTCACAGCGGTAGCTGAACGTGTGATGAGCCGCCCGATGGTAATCAATGTAACCTGCCCGCACTGCGGCAAAAATGTAGAGATTGCCCTCATTGGCACTCAGAAACCAACCCGCTAACCATAATAAGATTACCCGCAAAATATCTTCGCAATTAGTGTGTAATCTGAGCGTGGAAGCAGTTCTTATTTTCAGTATTATTCCTTTTTACAGATAACTATTACCGATAAGCAATATGTTTTAGAAAGGGGACAAATTCATGGCAGTAAACGCTCTCGATAGAATGCTAAGGGCACGGCACAACGCTTTTCAATGGCGATGTGAATTAAGTCTGGTGAAAAAAATAACGCTGGCTCTCGGTATGGCATGCGTTACCGGACTCGTAGCCCAAACAAGGATTTATCTTCCCTTTACTCCCGTACCCATTACCGGTCAGACCTTCGTCGCCTTGCTGGCAGGTGTTTTGCTCGGACAATGGTGGGGCGGTATCAGCATGGTAATCTACGTCGGTCTCGGAATTGCCGGAATACCCTGGTTCATCGGATGGACAGGTGGTATCAGCCACCTTGCTGGTCCTACGGGAGGCTACATCATCGGTTTCATCTTCGCCGCCTTATTCGTCGGACATTTTACCGATAAATATATCAAAGCACGAAAATTCCCCCGCATGCTCGGCTTAATCCTTTTCGCCAATCTTATCTTGATATATGTGCCAGGATTGGCGCAATTGTATCTCTGGTCGAATCTAGTCAACGGAAGTACTGTCAATATCTATCAAGTTCTCACGATGGGATTCTTCCCGTTCATTATCGGCGATGTGATTAAGTCCGTTGCTGTTGCAGCAACAGCCTGGGCAGTAACGCCGAAACAAGCCTACAATAAAGAAGCGGATAGAGAATAAAGTAGAGTTTCCACTGAAAA